>JAJZJL010000004.1 GCA_021810145.1 Planctomycetota bacterium
AAAATTGCTTCCCTCGGTGCCAGCCTGCCGCCGGGTGTCATGTTCAAAACCGGCTATGACCGCCTGAATCTGATCAACCGGTCAATCAACACGCTTTCCGATACGCTGCGTGAGGAAATGATCGTGGTGGCCGCGAGTTGTCTGATATTTCTTCTGCATGGCCGCAGCGCACTGGTTGCCATTGTCGTGATACCCTCAAGCATGATGATCAGTCTGGCCATTTTGTACCTGATGGGCATCAGTGCCAATATCATGAGTTTAAGCGGTATTGCCATCGCCATCGGCGTGGTGGTGGACAGTGCCATTGTCATGATTGAAAACGCCCACCAGCACTTAAACCGTGAAGATCAGCGCGTGGTGGCCGGAGGCGCGGCGCGTTCACGGTTGGATATTATTTCAACCGCGGCGCAGGAAGTCGGACCGAGTCTCGTTTTCAGCCTGCTGATTATCACCGTAAGTTTCCTGCCGATTTTTGTTCTGCCCGGTGAAAGCGGCAAAATGTTCAGTCCCCTGGCGCTGACCAAAACCTTTGCCATGGCCGCCGCCGCACTGCTTTCAATCACCATTGTTCCCGTATTGATGATTTATTTTGTCACACCGCGTTTTTTTCCCGCGCGCTGGCCATGGTGGATTCAGTGGCCGGCGGCTCTGGCAATAATCTTTGGTCCCACAATGGGTTTGTATGAGATGCTGGGCGATCAGGGCGTCATGGCGCGTTACCACTGGTGGATTTGCGGCGGATGGATTGCTCTGGCAACACTGCTGGTACTGCCGCAGAAAATAATTCACGAGGATCGCAATATCATTGCGCTACTTCTGCAGAAATCGTTTGATCCGGTTTTTCGTACCGCCATGGCGTTGCGCTGGGGACTGATTCCATTGGCCCTGCTGTTATGTTTCTCAGTGATCTGGCCGCTGGGGCGTCTGGGCACCGAATTTACTCCGCCGCTGTACGAAGGTGATCTGGAATATATGCCCACGACGTACCCCGGGTTAAGTATTGGTGCGGCTAAATATGTGCTGCAGCAGAGCGACAAAATTATCAAGCGCTTCCCGGAAGTTAAAAGCGTCTGGGGGCAGATCGGCCGCGCGGATACCGCAACGGACCCCGCGCCGTTAAATATGATTGATACCATCATTCGACTCAAACGCCATGACCAGTGGCCGATGGTGCGCATTAAGCGCTTCTATGATACATGGCCGCGCTGGCTGCAATCGGCGTTTGAACATACATTCTGGCCTGATCGGCGGAACATCACGCTTAAGCAGGTAATGGACGGCTGGACGGACGATCATGGCACATATCATCAGGGCATGAATGCGGCCTTGAACATTCCCGGATTTGCGGCGTATTGGACCATGCCCATCGCCAACCGGGTAAACATGGCCAATACGGGCAGCAAAACATTGCTGGGTATTCGGGTGTTCGGCGAAAACCTTATCGTGCTGGGCAGAATATCCAATAGAATCGCGAAGATTCTGCAGTCGGTGCATGGCACCGGAAGTGCCATCGCCAATCAACCCATGGGCGGATATTACCTTGATATCCATGTCAACCGGCTGAAGGCGGCCCGGTACGGGCTCACGCAGGCCGCCGTGCAGCGTATTATCACAATGGCCATTGGGGGTGATCCGGTAAGCACCATGGTTCTGGGGCTGCAGCGACTGCCCATCAATGTCCGCTATTTCCGCAATTTGCGCGGAGGTGTCACAGCCTTAAAGCAACTGCCAATTGCGACATCCAACGGAACATTTATCACACTTGGGATGGTAGCGGATATTCATTACAGTGCCGGGCCGCCGGAAATTGACAGTCAGAACGCCATGACGGTCAATTACATCAACATCACCACCACGGTTGGTGATACCGTGGGTTATGTCCATCGTGCCAACGCCGCCCTCCGCGGCCATATTGTGCTGCCGGCCGGTTATACCTACCAGTGGATCGGGCTTTACAAGCAAATTCAGCAGGCCAACGCCCGGCTTAAATTGGCGGTGCCCATGGTGCTGTTGACGATTTTTATTCTTCTGTTTGTATCCACCGGCAGCGTGGGACGGGTGCTGGGGGTACTGCTTTCGGTGCCGTTCGGCATGGTCGGTGCCATTTGGGCATTGTATTTTCTGCATTATCACATGTCTGTGGCGGTGTGGGTTGGAATCATCGCCCTGTCCGGTTTGTGTGCGGAAATGGGACTGGTGCTGCTGCTGTATCTGGATGTCAGCCTGCGGCAGGCGCGGGAGGCAGGGCACCTTCGCAATAAACAGGATCTTTTTGCCGCCGTTCATGCCGGCGCCGTGCGGCGCATTCGTCCGCAGACCATGACGCTTTGTGCCGCACTTATAAGTCTGACACCCTTGCTGTGGGTACAGGGGGCGGGCGGTTCGGTCATGCGCCGCCTCGCGGCCCCCATGATCGGCGGTTTAGCCACAGCTTTCGTGCTGGAACTGCTGGTGCTTCCGGCGCTTTACTTCATTGCCATGCAATGGGTTTTGCGCAAAGAATGGGGTACTTCCGCCGCGGCATCGCAGGACGTGCCGGCTTGGCAAGCAGGAGATGGAATATGAAAACACAGTTGAATCTCATCCCGAATCTCCTGGCGACTTTTCGGTCAAGTTTGTGCGGCAGACAACCAGCGATTTTCTTCATGCGCCGATGGTGTATGGTGCAACTCGCCGCGGTGATTCTGCTTTCCGGATGCACCGTTGTGCCGAAAGGTGAAAACCAATTGCGCCGCGCCGCCGCAATCGCCGGAAAACCGTTTGCAAAACCATACGCCCAACGCCATTTGCCGCCCTTGCCGGTAAATGCCACGGGCAGGGAACTGGTTCAATATGCGGTATTGAACAATCCGGAGGTGGAAAAAGCCTACTGGAAATGGCGCGCGGCGATTGAACAAATTCCGCAGGCTGGAACGCAACTGACTACTTTAATGCTTAACGCCGGTACCACGCTTCAAAATGGGCAGGCTTCTCTGGCCAACACGATTCTGGGAGCCGGCAACATGACCAGTGCCGATATTCGCTGGCCATCCAAATTATCCGCTGATGCCAAAGCCGCCCTGCAGACCGCCCGCGCCGCCGGCTGGCAATATCGCGAACAAATATTCATCGTGCGAAAAAAGGTGCTTGCGGCATGGTACCGCTATGCGCAAGATTCGGTGGTCCTGCGGCTGACCGAATCGCAACAGGCTCTCCTGAAAAGTATCTCTGCGCTTGATAAAGCCGGCATCAGCACCGGCGGGCGACAGTCAGGCCAATGGCTGGCGGCCCGGGATTCCATTGACCGACTGCGGGCGGAAATCATTGCTTTGCGCAACGGCCTGCCGCGTGATCTGGCCGCGCTTAATGCGGTGCTCGGCCGCGACGCCGATTCTCCGTTGGCTCCACCGCAGGCCATTGCAACCGTTGTGCCGCCGTCGCTATCCAATCATGCCTTGCTGATGCTGGCCCTGCGGCGCAATCCGGATATTCGGGGATTGGACCGATTTGTATCCGCGGATCGCATCAGTATTCAGCGTGCCAAAATGCAATTTATTCCGAATTTTGACCTGGGCGTTTCCAGCAGTCTCGATGGCACAGCGCAAGGTTTTACCAGCGCCCTGGCCGTACCGGTGTTCCGATATAAGGCCATTAATGCCTCCATAGCGCAAGCCCGCGATCGCTTACGCGGGCAGCAGGCGGCATTGCGCAGTGCGGATATAAATCTCGCCGCCCGGTTGCTCATTGACCTGCTGGCTTTGCGCAATGATCGTCAGCAACTGGCATTATTTGCCGGGCGCATTGTGCCTCGACTGCAATTGATCAACGCATTGGCCAGCCGCGATTTTCAGCAGGGGGCCGCCACCGTGCAGGACCAGTTAAAATCCCTGCAGGAATTGCTGGTCGTTGAGCAGACCATTGCTCAATTGCAGACCGATCAGAATATACGCATCGCGGACATCGATGCCATTATCGCTGCGCCGATGTAATACGCCGCACCCGGAACGGGATACAAGCTCGCGTATTCAAACCCGGGCGAACTTATTTCATTTTCCCCAGGCGGTCATAAAGGGCGGCTGCTGTGCGGATGCCCGCATAGAAGCAATCCAGATCCAGCTTTTCATTGGGGGCATGCAGGTTATCATCCGGCAGGCCGAAGCCCAGTAACACGGAATCAATTCCCAGCATCTCCTTAAACCATGTCACAACGGGAATGGATCCGCCCTCGCGCACAAATACCGGCTTCTTGCCCATGCCTTCCTCGCACGCCTCCACCGCTGCCGCGATGGCCGGTGAATTCGCCGGTGTCAATGCGGCCGGCGATGCGCTTAAGCGCTCTAATGTGATGGTGACACCCGCTGGCGCAAGGTGGCGGATATGCTTTTCAAATGCTTCGGCAATGGCGATCGCATCCTGGTCGGGTACCAGCCGCATGGAGAGTTTTGCCGATGCGGTGGCCGGCAGAACGGTTTTGGCCCCGGCTCCCTGATAACCGCTGGTTAAACCGTTGATGTCTAAAGTCGGCCGACACCATCGCCGCTCAAGCGTGGTAAATCCGGCTTCACCAAATAGTTCCGGCACGCCCAATTCCTTCACCAGACTGCTTTCGTCAAACGGCAATGATTTCCACATGGCTCGTAATTCCGGCTCCGGAAGTCGCACATCATCATAAAAGCCCGGGATGGTCACACGTCCGCGCGCGTCATGGAGCTGGCCTAAAATGTGACTTAAAGCATTGGCGGGATTCGCCACAGCCCCGCCATAAATGCCGGAATGCAGATCGGTATTGGCACCGGTCACGGTCAACTCATAATACACCAGTCCGCGCAAGCCCGTGGTTATGGCCGGTACGCCGGGCGCAAATTGTGATGAATCGCTGATAATCAAGGTGCGGGCCGATGCCAGCCGATCGGCATTTTCCGCAATGACCGCGCGGAGATTCGGCGAGCCAATTTCCTCCTCACCCTCAAGCAGCACGGACAGGCGAACCGGCAATTCGTAAGCAATCTGCTTCCATGCCGCCAGAGCGGCAAGGTGGCAGAATGCTTGTCCTTTGTCATCACTGGCCCCGCGCGCAAAGAGTTTTCCATTACGCACGGTGGCGGTAAATGGGGGGGAAGTCCAGAGTTGCAGCGGCTCAGCGGGTTGTACGTCATAGTGGCCATAAAACAGAATATGTGGCGCATCCGGCGGACACAGGCCATCCGGTGTTGTTGCCAGCACGCACGGATGGCGGGCGGTTTTTACCAGTGTGGCATCCATACCGGCACCGCGCAGATAATACGCCGCCCATTGAGCCGCTGCTTGAATGTCGGCATCGTGCTCCGGTTTGGCGGAAACGCTGGGAATCGCCAGCCACGCCTTGAGATCCTGCAGCCAGAGCGAACGATTCTTCTCAATCCATAACAATACACTATCCAGCATGCTGCAACTCCGGCGTAAGGCGTACATGAACGCCATGTTTGGCAAGATAATCCTTAACCTGCGGCACGGACCATGTGCGGAAATGGAAAATCGATGCCGCCAGCGCCGCATCCGCTTTTCCGTCCGTGAGCACCTTCAGCAAATGCTCGGGCTTGCCGGCACCGCCGCTTGCCACCACGGGGATATGCACCGCCTCGCTGACTGCGCGTGTCATTTCAATGTCATAGCCTTCCAATGTGCCGTCTGAATTCATGACATTCAGTACAATTTCACCGGCACCGCGGGATTCAGCCTCTTTGGCCCAGGCTACAACTTCCCGCCCCGTGCCAACCCGACCGCCATTGACAAAAACTTCCCAGAATTCGCGGCCGTCCGGCTTTTTCACCCGATTGGCATCCAGCCCCAGAACCGTGGCGCAGCGGCCGAATTTGCGGGCAATGCGGGAAATTAAATCAGGGTCCTTCACCGCCGCGGAATTCAGACTGACCTTTTCCGCGCCGGCCTGAATCAATTTTGTGGCGTCATCAAGCGTGCGAATGCCGCCACCAACCGTGATCGGCATGAAAACGCTGTCCGCTACGCGGCGCACCACATCGACCATAATCTGCCGGCCCTCGTGGCTGGCGGTAATATCGTAAAAAACCAGTTCGTCCGCCCCGCACTGATCATAAAAAAGAGCCTGTTCAACCGGATCGCCGGCATCCACATGGTCAAAAAACTTCACGCCTTTGACCACTCGGCCGGCATCCACATCAAGACACGGAATAATTCGCTTCGTCAACATGCCTGGATTATAAAGATTTCCTGATTTTTAACACCATGGGCTCCAAATTTCCGGCACCTCGGGCACGTGTCGCGTTTCGCGCCGGGGGCGGCATGCTCCATAGCCAGGCATTGCAAGATACCGCGCGATCCCGGCAATTTCGCGTGGCTTAACAGCCACGCGTTTTCATTCCGACAGCGATTGGGGCGGCTGCCATGATGGCGTTTTCTCCGGAGTCCCGATGGCCATGGGAATGGAACCCCGCGAGCAATTGGCCATTGACCCGCCACGCCACGTCCCGCTGGCGGGAGCGTTTATCTGTGGTTAAGCAGCGGCCAATTTAACTTGGGCTTGGCAGATGGCGGATGGCGGTTGTCATTCAGGGCTGACAATGGTAGAATCGCTGGATTATCAGGGTGTGCTAACCGGATGGTGTTCCACTCTGATTACTGTGTTGGAACTTTAACAACAGAGGAAATCGGGTTTAAGACATGACGACCGTAACCGCTTCTCCAATCGTAAATGCATCCACACCGCGTGACCCAAATAAGGCTAAATCCCTTTTTGAGCAGGGCATGAAAGCTGTGCAAGCCGGTAATATCATCCAGGCTGCGGAAAAGCTGGAAGAGGCTTACACCGCCGATCCGGAAAATGAGGATGTGGCCTTCAAGCTCGCCTATTATGCCGATCTTCTCGGCGATGATGAGCTGTCGCTTTCAATTTATGAAGCCTTGGCGCAACGGCAACCCACCCGTGAGGGCGTGTTGTTGAATTTGTCCGTGCTGTATGAAGATGCCGGCTATTATGATGAAGCGGAGGAATGTCTGCATCGTCTTTTGTCGATCAAGCCCAACAATCCGCATGGGCGGATGTACTATGAGCATGTGGACAGCTCGATGTATATGGAAGTGCAGGATGATTCCGACAAGCGCATATTGCCACGGAATATGCTTTTGGAACTGCCAACAACCGATTTTGAACTTTCCGTGCGTGCCCGCAATTGCCTCAAGAAAATGAACATTCGCACCCTTGGTGATCTGGTGCGCACCAGCGAGGCGGAACTGATCAGTTACAAAAATTTTGGTGAAACCAGCCTGGATGAAATCCGGGAAATGCTTGCCAAAAAGGGCCTGCGTCTGGGACAGGCCGTTGATGAAGCCCGGCAGCAGCAGCGGCAGGAACTCATCAAGCAGGTGGCGGCGAAGGTGCCGGAAGCAGTCTTGAATAAGCTGGTAACGGAAATGGACCTTTCGGTTCGTGCCAGCAAGGCGCTGCAGCGTCTGGGAATTAATACATTGGGCGATCTGGCCAGCCGCACCGAGGCTGAGCTTATGGGCGTTAAGAACTTCGGCCAAACCAGTCTGGAAGAAGTCAAGCAGAAGCTCACCGAGTTTGGCCTGTCATTGCGTCGCGTTGAATAACAGCGGCATGAAAGGCCCTCCGGATTGCCGGCCGCAGTGCTGCTTTTGCCTGTAAAACATTGATGAAAAAACATCAATGGTCCGTGAATGTTACTGCAAAGGGGTCATGGATGATCCGCAATTCTTTCGGCCATCGTTTGCCATTTTTCAAACTTTCCATCGGTGTGCTGCTGGCAGGATCGCTTTTGAGCGGCTGTCAGACGGTTCCGACAAATGTTTCGTATAACACGCTTCCACCACCGCCGGCTGTAGGCTCTTTAACTTCCGAGCCGACCGTTGCGGTGGCTCCTCCGGTTACGCCGCCAAGCTTTCCGGCAGTACCGGCCATATTGCCCAAGCCGAAAATTCTCGGGCCGCTGTATCCGGGGATTATTCCGATCGCATCCTCGATGCGCGAGCCCTGGATTCGCGTGCGCATTACGCAGGAATCCGCCACGCCACCGTACATTAATCCGCACTTTTATCGCGGAACCGTCTCGATTGTTCATCTCGCCGATGGAAAATACGCAGCCATCAACAGTCTGCCCATTGAAAGCTATCTTGCCGGTGTGCTCTCGCGTGAATTGTATGGCAGTTGGCTGCCGGCGACGTATCGGGCGCAGGCCATTGCCGCACGTACGTATGCACTGTATCAAATTGTGACTTTCGGACGCACACACGCATGGGATGTTACCGGTGGGCAAAATTCTCAGGTGTATGGCGGGAAAAATGCGGAAACGCCGCGCGCGTGGAATGCGGTTCGAGCGACCACCGGCGATATAATGGAAACGCGGAACAGCCAGGAAATGGGCCTGTTTTGCGCGTTTTACTCGGCGTGTAACGGCGGGGCTTCGCAAAGCGCGGCGGAAGCGTGGGGCGATCCATCGGTTCCCCCTCTGGTGAACCGCCTGTTCGGAACACTGGATGCAAACTGTCCGGAGTTTACCTGGCCGACCATGACGTTGAGCTTGTCCCAGATTACCCAGGCTGTGACCTGGTGGGGGCAGAAAAATGATCTTCCATATCTTGCGGAACTCGGTCCCATCCGCTTCGTTCGCATCACGCAGCGCAACGCTGTTACGCACCGCCCGATGATTATTACACTTACGGATGTCGCTGGTCATGTGGGTAAAATGAGAGCGGAGGAGTTTCGACTGGCTTTGGCGCTGGACCCGATGCGAAATGTGCCGGCTCCGCCAAGCAGTTTCTTTCGTATTCAACCGGATGGAAATAATATCGAACTCATTGATGGTCACGGTTTTGGCCACGGTATTGGATTATCCCAGTGGGGGGCGCAAACACTGGCCCGGCGCGGATGGCGGGCGAGATCCATTCTGCAAACCTATTATCCGCACTCATGGATTCATAAAGAATGGTAAATGCCGGAAATTCAGCATGGCGTTGTCATTGACAAAAAAGGCGGTGAACAAGCTGCCTTGTTCACCGCCTTGAAAGCTGTTCCGAGTTGTACCCTCGCAACTATACGTCCAGATTCTTCACATCCAGCGCGTGTTCTTCGATGTACCGCCGACGGCGTTCAACATCTTCACCCATCAGCGTACTGAACATGGCTTCGGCGTTGGAGGCTCCCTCAAGCGTTACCCGCAGAAGCGTGCGCCGCGCGGGATCCATGGTGGTTGCCCAGAGTTCTTCGGCATTCATTTCGCCAAGACCCTTGAATCGCTTAACTTCAATACCCTGCTTGGCGATTTCTTGAATGGTCGAAACAATATCGGCGAGTCCGGCAATGTCGCGTTTGAAATCGCTTCCGCTTTCCACCAGATAGCGGGTCATTTTACGTTCACCGCTGTCGAGTTCTTCAAACTTAAGGAAGTAATCTTCGATGCCCAAATCCATGGCTTTGAGCTTCTCGAAAATCTTCTCAAGTTCGCGATTTTCACCAAGTTCCTCGTTTTTCTCCAGCCGCCGCTGGGCCTTCTTTTTGGCTTCGGCGGCCTCGGCTGAAAGTTTGCCGCCGTTGACCGGATTGCCGGAAGCATCAGCGGTTTCGACCGTTCGCGCAATGGCCATGATTTCATCAACTTTATTTTTCTCGCAGTAACTTTCATATTCTTCCAGCGTATAGAAGAATGATTCGTGTCCGTCGAGAATAATGCGGTAGTGCGGAAGTGTGCCATGATTCTGTCGCATGTGCAGCAATCTGGAAAATGGCAGACCCCGCCGTTCAGCCACCAGAGCCAGATCCTGCACCTGCTCAAGCAGTTGCACAACCTTTTTCAGATCCGCACCTTTCAAGCGGCTTTTTTCACCGCCTTTTTTGTCACGGATGATCAGGCTGGTACCGTCGGTACCGAGTTCCAGGTAGGTTTTGCGCATGGCCGGTTCATTGCGCACATACTCCACATGCTTTTTACGTGTAACCTGGTAGAGTGGCGGCTGGGCGATATACACGCGCCCGTCACGGATGAGCTGGGTCATTTGCCGGAAGAAGAAGGTTAGCAGCAGCGTTCGGATGTGCGATCCGTCCACGTCGGCGTCGGTCATAATCACCAGCTTGCCGTAGCGGAGCTTGGTCATGTCCATGTCGTTGGCACCGATGCCGCAGGCCAGGGCCTGAACAATGGTGCGGATTTCCTCATGACCGAGCATTTTGTCCACCCGGGCTTTTTCCACGTTGAGGATTTTTCCCTTGATCGGCAGAATGGCCTGAAATACGCGATCCCGTCCGGCCTTTGCCGTGCCGCCGGCCGATTGTCCTTCCACGATGTAAAGTTCCGTGGATTCCATATCGCGGCTGGAACAATCAGAGAGTTTGCCGGGCAGGCCGCCGCTGGTCAATGCCCCTTTGCGTGTCAATTCACGGGCTTTGCGTGCCGCTTCACGCGCCTGTCTGGCCAGTATGCCTTTCTGGATAATGCGTTTGGCATCGCCTGGATGTTCTTCCAGCCAGATTCCCAATGCTTCATTGACGGCGCTGGAGACAAAACCTTCGACTTCGCCATTACCGAGTTTGTCCTTGGTTTGACCTTCAAATTGAGGGTTGGGAACCTTGACCGATACGATTGCGGAAAGCCCTTCCCGTAAATCATCCCCGTTGGGCATTTCCTTTTCGTCTTTAATGAGATTGTTTGATTTTGCGTAAAAATTCAATGTCCGGGTCAGCGCGGTTTTAAAGCCTGATAAATGCGTGCCGCCACCGGGCGTGTTGATGTTATTGGCGAAGCTGTGCAGGCTTTCGGCGTAGCCATCGTTATATTGCACGGCCACTTGAACCGACATCGGGTTTTCCTTGCCTTGTTCCGCCCGTTCGAGATAAACCACCTGGCTGTGAATGACATCCTTGCCTTCGTTGAGTTGTTTTACGAACTGGATAATTCCCTTGGTGTATTTGAATTCATCCTTTTTGCCGCTGCGTTCATCTTCCAGATAAAACGCGAGGCTTTCATTGAGATAAGCCAATTCGCGGCAGCGTGCCACAATGCGGTCGTAATCAAAAACAACCTCCGGAAAAATCTGCGGGTCCGGCTTAAAGGTTACTTTCGTTCCTGATTTCTGCCGTTTGCCGATGACTTTGATTTCCCCGGTTTTGATTCCCCGCTCAAATTCCATGTTGTAAATTTTGCCATCGCGACAAACTTCCACGCTGGTCCATTCAGAAAGCGCGTTGACGACCGACGCACCAACGCCATGGAGTCCTCCGGATACCTTATATCCGCCACCACCGAATTTGCCTCCGGCGTGCAGATCACACATAACCACTTCAAGAGTGGATTTCTTTTCGGTCGGGTGCATGCCCACGGGAATACCCCGGCCATCATCACTGACGCTTACGGAACCGTCCGCGTGAATGGTTACCCAGATGCTTTCACAGAAGCCCGCCATCGCTTCATCGACGGAATTATTGACAATTTCCCAAACCAGATGATGCAGGCCACGCGTGGTTGTATCACCGATATACATGCCCGGGCGCTTGCGGACAGGGTCCAGTCCCTTCAACGCCTGTATGGCGGATTCGTCGTAAGCCTGTGAAACCGGTGACGGGGCGGTTAGTGTTGCGGTAGACGGCTGATCCGTAGCCATGAGTACTCCTGAATGTGGCGGGATCACGGACGGCCGAGTAACTCAAAATAAGCCTGATTTTTCCGCTTTCCTCGCCAGGAAATAACAAAGTCAGTATACCGTAAAATCGGTAATTTTCCCAGCGCTAAATCAGGTTGAATAAAAATGCCCCGCTTTCTTCTGCCGGCAACTTTTTCAGCGACAGGGCTTGGGCGTTGTAATCAGGCGTGGATGCATCCGTACCGGGAAATATCACGGCTTTTCCGTTGCGCCGATATCCGTTCTACTTGTGGAAAATTCACTCGCTGGGGCCGAAATGTTAGTCGCCCGTTGGACCCCAATGGCCCGGATATGCCTTGCGAATCATTCAAAAACCAGAATCATCTCAATGCGGTTGCCAAATCCGACGGCAATTCGAAATCATGGTCACTTGCCCAGCGGCTCCGCAATCGTATGGGTGAGCGTGGTTTGGCCGGCCTGCCGCGAACGCGGCAGGGTGACCGCAGGGAGCATGTGAGCAGTTTGGTCAACCGAGATTCGGCAATTTAGTGGAGCGTATAGTTCCGTTATTCCGCGATTCGGGAGATTTGCTCATTTAAATATGCAAGCCATCCTATTGATTGCCACTATTTGTCGCATAAGCCCTCAGATGCAGGCAAGCATATCCTCAATGACGGCCTTTTGGCCCGCGCTTAAACTTGGTCTGCTGTGGCTTGGCGGCGGAGCGATTGGCCAGTCTGTTGGCGATTCCTTCATCAATCGCGGCGGCCAGGGCGTGCCTCCTTCGCCGTCGGTGTGGCCTGCGGCCAGGCCCCGCAGGCGTTTTGTTGTCGGTAATGGCCTCTTGGTTTGCGACCGTTTTCCTTGGCGCAAGTGGGTGGCCAGCCGGCAGCCCGAAGGAGACCCGATGCGAAAAAATCATTTGCATCGTTGTGCATCCCGCACCGCGGCGATTTCGGGGGTTACGTCAGGTTTCCGGTGCCCCCGCTCAGTCCCCTCGGAAAAGCCAACATGTACGGGAAATAAAAAAAGTGATTTTCTGCTTGCTTTTTTGTTTTTTTTTTAGTGCTAGTATTACGTTAATGTGTTGATTTCCGCGAGATCATCAATCCCCATATCCTGCTGATCCGCGGGGATACAAAGCCGCATGTTTCGGCATGCGCGGCACCGCACTGCCGGAAGGCACATGTTAGAGGGCGAGGGTTTACATATATAGCCGCCGGAGAAATTCGGCGTGATACGCGTTGAAGCGTTTTTGTTGTTCGTTGGCCGCCGTTCGTTAACCATTGCGACTGCGTGGAGACATGAACAAACGAAGCAAAATCCTTCCCGTGATGGCAGTGGCCGTGGCGATAATTGGATTATCGGTATGGGGATGGATTTCGTTGTTCAGCCCGGCTGGCAGAAAGTCTCCCGGTGCCGCCGGAAATCGGGGCGGCGTTGGAATGCAATCGCGGCCTTCCACGCCCGAGATGATGTCGCCCGCCGAAGTCGCCGCAATCAAGATACCCCGTGGCATTCACCTCGCCAGTTTGCCGTGGCCCTCCGGCGGTGAATTGCCGAAGGAATTTCACCTGGCGCAACTGCCCTGGCTGCATGACCGTGGCGCGGCGGATATCAGCCGGTTACACATCATTGCCTCTTCAGGCTATGGCACCGGTGCCTTGGCGAATCCGCTGCATTTAGTCCACCGGGCTTATGTGCCATGGCCGAAATTTCCCGGCTTGACGTTGCCAATAACGGGCAAATTCGTCACGGCCCTGTGCCGGGATAGTGCCGGAAATATCTGGATTGCCACGGAAGACCATGGGGTTTTTTGCTACAATCCGTCCGCGCCGAAGGGCAGACAGATTCAGCAGTTCACCAGACAAAGCACCCATGGCCAACTGGGTAATAACAATATTTATGCATTAGCCTGTGACAACCACGGACGAATCTGGGCCGGCACGCTTAACCATGGTGTCAGCGTGTATAACGGCCGACGGTGGCAGGCTTACGACATGGTGCAAAATCCGACAAAGCATGTCCTGGCCGGGCCGTTGGGCGATCATGTATTTGCCCTGAAATTCGACACATTCACCAACCAGATGTGGATTTGCACGGAGGCGGGAATATCTATATATCAGTGTAATCAACGAGCAACGAGCAACGAGACGCTGCGCTCAACGAACAACGATACACGGCAGAAGCCAGGAGTTGGGAGTGGGCAGTTAGAAGCGCCTGGAAACGCTCCGCTTCGCAATTCCACTCCTGCAACCTATAACCTGTCACCTGTAGTCTTCACTGCCGGCACCTGGCACTACCTGACACAGGCGGACGGTTTGCCCCAAAATCCCGATTGCATCGCGTTCAACCCAAACGGTACGGTCTACGTGGGCACGCAATGTGATGGGGTCGCCATTGCAACGGTCAACGAACAACGAGCAACGAACAATGGCCAGCATGGGAAATCGGGAGTTGGAGGTGAGAAGTTAGAAGTGTTCGCAAACGCTCCGCTTGCAAAGGCTACGCATCCCCGTCCACGAGTTCCTGGCTTTCATTCCGCCGTGTCCCATGTCACCGCTTTATCCTATAACCGGCCAGCCTCAGTCTCCGCCGCATATCAGTGGCGTGTTGTTACCGGCCCGTGGAAAATGCCGTTGACCGCCACAGGAAAGGGCCTGCCGAGCAATCTGATCAACGCCATTGTCTTTGAACCCAACGGCACGCTGATTGCCGGAACCGACGGCGGAATCGGGGTTGCAACCAATCAAAACGCAGCGTTCGATTCCTCCCCGGCGGATTGGACGTTTATGCGCGGCCGGGATCTCACCGCCAAAGTGGCGGGGTTGTGGCACCCACCCCACCATTGGAAGGCCCCATCTCGGAAGGTGTTAAACACGCTGCCGATGGAGGATTACACAACAGCGTTGGCGATTACAGAGAACAGATTACAGGGGAAGACCAACTTATGGCTTGGCCATCGGCGGCGCGGCGTTGATGTGTGGCAGTACAACACAGCAGGCAAAATAATCAAGCGCTGGCAAATCCACGAGCCGCAAATCGGCAATTATGTCACCTCCCTGCTGCCTCTGCCAGGCGGAGCCATGGCGGTGGGCACTTATGGCAAAGGGGCATCGATTATCATGCTGCCGGGGGCAAGTGATGCATGGAAAAATCCCGATCGCACCGCCATCCAAACTCATGCGGCCCCCGGCTTTGCTGGGGCGAACGCTCCCACCACCGGGGGACAGGCGGTGCCGGATGGCACCCGCGCCATTCACGAGCCCAAACCAGCGGCGGCACCCAACGTGCGGCAACTCGCCGCGTTGTACCAAAGCCTGCTGAAGAATCCTGTTTCGCAGCAAATGATCGGCCCGCCAGTTGTTCCGATTACCGATGACTGGCGAACCCAGGGAAGCTGGCTGGGGAGGTATGGAAGGTATTGGGCGTGCCTGTTTGCGTGCGGCATGCACGGAGGCTACGATTTCGTGTGGCGGCCACGGAGCGTTAGGCTCCGCCATAGTGCAGCCATCGGCCCGCATCGCAGAACGGGCGATATTGTCCAATTCCACACCACGTGGCCTGCCAGTGCCAGGAAACGTGTGTTGGAGCTGCCCGAGGTGTATCTTGCCCAACGGATTTCCGCCCACAGGGCTAGCCGGAAGAAGGACCGAAGGGAAACCGAGCTCGACGATCACGGCGAGACATACCCCTTGGATTGGCAGGGGCCCGGTTTATATGTCTATTTGCATATTCCGCCGGGGGCTTACACGCTGTCACTTTATTTCTTCAATAAAGATGGCCATTCCGAGAACAACCGTGATCGCGATTATGTGGTTTCCATGATACCCGTGTCCGCCGGATACCATTTCGGCACCGCCTCCCGTCCCAACACCGCGCCGCTGGCGAAAATGCGGGGGATCAGCCAGAGCCGGGTGGTGAATTTCTGGGGCGGGGTGTGGAAACGCTTTCTGGTGCGCGGGCCGGTGAAGTTGGCGATTCGCGTCGCCAAAAATTATTCGTTCAACACCATTCTCCAGGCGGCGATGCTGGACCCGCTTTCGCAACACCCAGCCCCGTACTACTATGGGTACGCAGCATGGCAAGCCCACGAAAGCCAGCGGGGAGCGTTCCGCGTTCGGCAGGCCTCTGCCTTGCGAAGCGGGCAATTCTCCGATGATGCTCCCGCCAGCCAAGCCGTGTGGCATCGGCATCCTGCCGATGATCCAACAGTCAACACTGGCATAATGCGATCTCAGAACATCCTGAACCTCCTCAGTTTACTGGAACACCGCGATCCCGCCACTTGGGCGGCCGGCCAGCAATTAGCGTGCAGCATGATCCTGCGCTGGTGCGTCGCGCGATACGGAGCAATTCCAAAAAATCCACAGGCTGCGGGGGTCGCTGAAAAATGTTGCTACGCGCTGGATTTATTCCGCCGCTGGGAAGCACTGGAGAAATCGCGCGGTGTGCTGACTTCAAGGCAGATCGAAAAGGGGCTGCGGCTGGGTGTGTACGCCGCTTCCTTTGCCGGCCTCTCGTTCGGCTTGATTCGGTGGCGGACATCGCAGTTGCGCCATCCGTATCGCGTGCTGAGCACGTCCCAGCGGCTGGATTCATCGTGGTGGCTGTTGGACGGGGGCGAAGGGGCTGGAGGCAACAGGGATCGCCGGCGTGGCACTGGCGGCGGCGCGCCACGAAGCCGACCTGGCCCCCTCGGCGGGGAGATAAGACGGAAATGAAGGCGGTGTGTCGCCGCCTCGCGCGTGGTAAGCATTTTTCAGGAGTACTCGTTATGGAAGCGACCAAGTTGGTAAAAATCACAGGAAAGTGCAGGGTGAGCAGGAGTTTGAGAGCACTCGCCATGGCGGCAGCCCTTGTGGCGGGATTTGCTGCATTAGGGGCGGGCGGAGGATTGCTGGTTGCACAATGCGAGAATGTTGGCATTCAGACAATTAAGGCCGGTACCATCGATCCACACTATGAGACACTTATCGACTGCAGCGCCGATGGCTGGGTAACTTGGAACTGTAAGCAATCCTATTTTGTCGCGACCAAGGACTTTAACCAGTGTTGGGGATCGGATTCGGGGTATAACTGCGTAAAGGATGGGAATCAGGGAGGGAAAGAATACTATGGCGGGACATGCAACGATTCCCCCCCCGGAGGGTGCAATGCACCTGTAGCCAGTTATCCGACCAGCGTGCCCAACTTTGCGCTCCAGCACTGCACTGGCGGATAAAATACCCCGGGGCCGCGCACCAGTTGCCACGCAGCCCCGGCCGCACTGCGCTAAGCTTTTGCCCGGCGGGGACTGCGTCCTTGCTCGGCGGTGTGCAGCGCCTCGACGTGAGTGGCAATCGTGCGCATGGATCATGGCCTGGGTGCGGGGCCACGGATAGCTGGTCGGCGGCGGGCCGAATTTCCGCCACTCGCGGAATTGGAAGAAAATCAGGGACGCCGCAGCGAGTGAAATCGGGCCGCCGGAAACTCGCTCTGGCTCCCCTGCGTCGAGCGCTCCAGGGGCGGGCCTCTGGTGAGCGACCGTCTTTAGGTCATCGGTTTAATCGGAGGTAACTAACATGTGTGCCCTTAACTTGCTTCGCCCTGCATTGCTATCCGCGAACCGCTGTGTGCGGATCGCAGTTGCGGCTACGTTTATCTCGGCGGCGCTCTGGTGGTTCAACTACACTGCCATTGCCTCAGCATCGGGCCGAACCCTCGTCGCGGGCTCCCCCGCCGCCAGCCATACCCTCGCAGCGGCGCAATGGAAGTCCCTCCTGCGCGATGCGGCGAAGAGGATATCGACCTTGCGCCTGCAGGCGGCGTTTCGCCGCCAGCTCTACATCTCGCCCGCGGTGGCTCGGCAGCTCAAGGATGGGCTGGAGCGTGGGTTCCCAAATCAATCATTCAAAGATTTCCATCCTCGAGTTGGACGTGTTGTAAGATCGCAATTGATCCATCTTGACTGGGCAGTTGCCAGGGGGCTGGTCAATGTTCGGAGGATACAGACCGGCGGCGTGACGGCACTCGGCCCAAGTGGGAAGCTGCGGTCGGGGCTCACGCGAGCGTCGATTTGGGTCGTCGGTCGGCGGTTCTACTGGTGGGCGTATCCTGGCGGGGGTGTCTGGAACGTCTCGGTCGGACGGCGGAACGGTGCCTGGTTCACGGGGGCTTGGCCATACACATCCCGGGGCCTGGGCTTATTTGATATTTCCGTGTACTGGGTGCCGTTCGCGACGCCAATAGTGCCGGCCGTTGGGCTGACCAAACTGCCGTTGAGCTACCGCTTGGCCAGCCAAAAGATCGACTCATCCACCGGGCTTATCAGGCTAAGATACATCGAACTCTACGACGGGAAAGTTAACCGCGTGCCGGGCATAGGGACCTGCGAGTACCTATACGTGCTCCGGCTGGCTGGTGGGTTGCAAATTTATCACAAGATATGGGAGGCCGTTGGCGGACCGAAAGGGACCATCCGGTTCTTCGAGGCTGACTTCAAGAAGTTCGTGAAAACCGGTGGAATTTGGTTCCCAACGCGCATTCGCGAACGCAACTGGCCTAACGGCGCGAAGCACGCCCAACCCGACGAAACGATAACGATAAAGCACGTCGTGGTTAACGGAAGCTTCCCGCGGAATACATTCCGCTACACACCGCCATTCGGGGCGATGGTCACCGACACGCGAACCAAGCATGCGAGCATTTATTTTGTCGGATCGAAAAACCCGAAAATTCCGCCAACCACGGTACCTGCGGTGGGAACCAAAAGGGGTGCCGGCAAATGATACGACGACATTCTCTTCTGTTCTGGGTGGCGCTTGCTGTTGCCGCAACTTCTGCCGGAGCTTGGATGGTGCGGGCAATGTGGCCGGCGCCGGTGGCGGAATTCCTAATTGGCCAGCCGAGAAAGGTTGCGGCGGTGGCGATCAATTTTGGCAAGGTCTACTACGGCGAGCGGGCAACCCGCGAGCTAACGGTTGTGAATTCCTCCAGGCACCACCTCACGTTGGGTGAAAAGACGGGATGTGGATGCACGCGGATTAAGATACTCAATCCGGCCATTCCACCCGGCGGCCGGTCGGCGGTGCGGGTAAGCTATACCGGGATAGACCCAGGGCGGACCGGACCGGCAAGCCAACAATTCATCATTTTTGATAATGGCAAGAAGCTGATACCCGAACTCCGTGGGGTTGTCCATGCCGTTCTCGCTCAATCGCTTCGCTTCAACCGGACCGAAATCTCTTGGCGTAACCTTTCAGGCGAGCCTGCCCATGGCGGCCAAGCTGTGGTGGCCGAGAATGTTTCGGGTGTCCCAGCCAGCGTTGCGTGGAGCGCCGGTGGCGAAGGGCGGTTTTTCTCGATCGCACCGACATCCGCCGTGATCGCGCCCGGCGCGAGCGTGAGGTTCCTGTTTCGGCCGTCGAGGGCGATAGCTGCAGGGCACCGGTCGGAGGCGGAAGCGATCGTGCTTCGGGGAACCCTCCAATCCAACGGGAGGCCCGTACGGCTCAATTTCACGTTCGACGCCTACGACACGCTGGAGCCAGTTTTGGAGGCAATTCCTGGGGCTCTGGTGCTATCACCAAGGCCGGGTGTCCGCTTGGTTTCGGAGGTTGTCCGGCTCGTAACGGGGCCGGGAAACGGGAAGGTACCGCACGTGCTTGCGGTGGCGACCAGTAGCTCCGCACTTCACGCCGTCCGGGAGGATGGAGGGAGGATTTTGGTTTCGCTGCACCTGCCACACGGCCAAGTGGCCTTTCTGGGTAATGTCCGCGTTACGTATGTTTATGGCGAGGCCAGGTCAGCCTTGGACATCCCCGTTTTTGCGGCCCCGGGTCTATCCGTTCCGCGGCAAACTCGTCCCTCGCCAGTGCGGGCCGATGGAGAACAGGAATGACTGCGACCCTCCAGCGCGTCCCCACCCCCGCCAGCGGTGAGGAACTGGCTCCGGCGAACCGTGCGGGCGAGAGCCGGGAACGGCGTGGGTTGCCGTGCGTCGTCGGCACGACCGTGCTGGCGGCTGCCGCGTTAAAGTCATGGGGATTTGACCTCTTGCCCCTCGCCCACGGAAGCCCCGCTCTGGCGGCCATCGGGCCAGCGTCGCTGATCGCCTGGGAAACCTTCCTCGGCCTCTGGCTCCTCAGCGGTACCTTACCAACCGCGGCGCGGCGGGTGGCCATTGGCTGTTTCGGCGTGTTTGCTTGTTATACCTTTTATGAAGCGCTCGCCGGAAAGGCTGATTGCGGTTGCTTTGGGCAGGTGCATGTGAACCCGTGGTTGACATTTATCCTTGATGTTTCAATTGTGCTGGCGCTTACGTTCCTTAGGAAACCTGACGCCCGCAAGGTTCCGCCCTCCCGATGGGCGCAACGGAAATGGCCGGTGGCCGCTGCGGCGGCAATCGGATTGCTGGTCGGGGCTACCGTGGCCATGCTGCATCCGAAAGTTGTTGCCGCCGCCAACGGCCTGGCTTCCGCAGACAATGGCAGAATTGTCATTCTGGAGCCGCACCAATGGCTGCACCACCGCCTGCCGGTGCTGAAACATATCGTAAGCCAGCGCAGCAACAGGTCACTGGGCCGACAATTGGCAACCGGCAATTGGGTCATCATGTTCTATCATGCCAGTTGCGAAGAGTGCCGGCACACCATTCCCATTTATGAGAATCTCGCCCGGCAGAATGCCGCATCCGGCACTGACACGCACGTCGCCTTTATCCGTGTGCCACCGGATTTGACCGGGCTCGGCGCGGCAACCGGCTCCGGCACGGCGGGCCCGCAAATATTCCACGCCAGTCCCGCGCTGCATGGAAATTTGGACAACAGTCATCAGTGGTTTGCCACAACGCCGGCGGTCATGCAACTGAGAGACGGAACCGTGCTCCGCGCCGCCACGGGCAGCAGGGCAATGAATTTGAAGTGGCTTGGTACAACGGTTACCGGCCAGGGGCCGGGAATCAAAGAACAATGGCCAGAATATAAGGACGATGGCGTAAGCGATGGTCGCAGCAGTTGAAAAATCTCGAACTCAAGGCATTGGCATGGAACACGCTCGCTTCATCCGGCCTCCGCGTTGCGCCAGGTCCCCGCAGTGCCCAATGGCCGCACAGGTAATCCCGCTTGTGCCCGTGAGCCAAAACCCTCGGCGCAGGGTGCCTTATTATTCCAACGCCTACGTCCCTGGTTCTGCCTTCTCGCCTGGTGCCTTCACCATCATTGAACTGCTGACGGTGTTATCCATCATCGCGCTGTTGATTTCCCTGCTGCTTCCGGCGCTGGCCAAGGCCCGACAAAGTGCCGAGGCGGTGGTGTGTGAAAGCAATATCCGGCAACTGCTGACCGGATTGCGCGAATATGTGCAGACGAACAAGGGGCTTTTTCCGCTCAACGGCATTCTGTTTCCGCATGTGGCCATGTTTCCGCCGTATTCCGATGCCGCTGGCGGTGCGGACTACACGCTCCAGCAGGTGTGGGGTACCACCGCTGATTACAATCTTTATTATGGCGCGTTATATCCGTTCATGGCGGGGATTCCCCAGGCACCGCCCGTGCCTGATCTGCTGAATTCCAGCGGCCCCAATACAGGCAACGGCGCGGCGGCCACGTTGAATCTCAATCCGGAGCGCAACAGGTTCGCCCGGGTTTTCATGTGCCCGCTGGACAGCGGCCTGCGTTCCGGCGCGGATGCCCTCCGCCTGGCCCCCGGTGGACGGACGGTTCTGGTCGGCGCGGGTTCCGGGGGCGGATTCTGGAGCTATTCGATCAATGCGCTGTTGAATTCCCAAGCCGGGGTGTTGGCGGATATCTATGGCACGGGTGCCGGTAACAGTGCCCGCTTTCGGATCCCGTGGTCCTATCCCCTGCGTGACGCCACGATCACCAATCCGAAGTGTGTGGTCTTCATTGAAGAATCAGCCCGGAAATCCCCGTTCAATGACGAAGTGATAGATCCGGCCGGATACGAGGATCGGGATCATCTTTCATCGCGGCACGGCGGCGGCGGCAATCTGGGCTTCTGGGACGGGCATGTGGCGTGGATGTCGCAGGTGGAATATTCTTCGGTGCCCGATCCGACGCGCAACGCGTCCGGCCCGGCAGCTCTGGCGGTGGCCATGCAGTGCCCGGTCTTCCGAATGTTTATCCCTGACGCGCGATAGGGATGCGGCCGGTAGGGCGGGCAACGTCGAGCGCGTATGACAGAGCTTGGGCGAACGCCCGATGACAATGAGAAACGCAATGAAAGGAGTCAGGCTATGAGAACAGGTACCGCTGCCGCGTTCATCGTCATTCTGTTGCTGTCAGCCCCCGGCATCGCGGAAGGTGCGCATTCGCCTCCCGCCAAAGTGAGCCTGCAGCAGGCCTTCCGCCGGATTGACGCGGAACTCGCCTCTCCGCCACCAGCGCGGAAGGCGGAGTTGGACATCCGGAACATGGTGAAAGGCCATAGCTTTCAGTGCCGTTTTCTGCTTGCGAGCCGCTGGCTTCCGGCGTTGATGTTAAAAAAGCAATACCCGTTTGTGGCGCAGCTTTCAAAGCGGGAAATCCTGGTCATCCCCCACCGCACCAGAATCATTCAACAACTCCTGGCGCTGCGTGTGGAGGCGCTTCTGGGCATGGGAAAGCCAAAGAAAGCGATGGTATGCGCGAAGGAGCTGTTTAATTTCTGTACCATGCGGGATACGGCCCGGGCGTTGGCATTGGTGGCGCGGTGTCTGGCGTCCGCAGCGCCTGATGCCGCGGGGGCGATCCGACGATTTAAACGCGAAGAGATCGCCGGGGCCGCTCTCCCCATTGCTGGATATCCCGCGCTGGGATGCCCGATTCTGGCGGCCGTCAAGGCCGGGGATGGGGCGTATGCGCGCCGGGCATGGGGAATTACCGGCCAGAGCTATAGTGATCTGTTTGACCACGGCAATCTGTTGCTTCTCGCTGGAAGGCCACGTGAGGCGATGGCGTGTTTTAATGCGGCCTATCTGGTAGCCGGCAATTACGGGCAGGTGGTACGCGCGGCCGGCCGTATCGCGGCATGCATCAAGGCGGAAGATGGAACCATTGGCAGGGCCAATGCCTGGGCACGCGGAGCCGGCCAATGACCGGATTTCGGGGGCTCGGATCCGAATTGTGCCATGTTGCAGATGAAGGCGGCGTTCCCGGCGCGTGCACCGATTGGCCAAAGCCGCGGAGGCGCTGCCGATAAGGAGTTGAATGATGCGAATCAAGGTTACAGCAGTCTTTACGGTGTGGCTGGTGGCCACCGGTCTGGCCGCCCCGGAACTGACGGCTGTGCCACCGGCCACGGCCCGGCCCAATGCGGCGGAGTTGCGGAGGCTCGCCTGGGCCAAAGGCTTGGTTCCGCGGTTGGCCGGCGCGGGTGCCGCCGCCCGTAAAGCGGCGTTGTCACAGATTACCTGGGAGCTGCGGACCCAACCGTATCCGACGGCACCGCTGGTATACCAATACTGGCTGCCACCGCTGATGGATCATGGTCATTACCGCGCTGTGGCAAACCTGGCGATGCGAGGTATTCTCGCGGCACCCGCATATACATTCGCCATTGATCGTCTGCTGGTTTTTCGGATTCAGGCGTTGGCGGCAATGCATAAAAACGCGGCGGCCCTTCGCGACGCCAAGAGCCTGTTCGACGTATGCCGAATGCAGGATACCGGAACCGCACTGCTGATTCTGGATCAACGCCTTGATGCGGTGTACCGCAAGCATCCCAATATCGTGCGGCGGTTTGTGCTGGAGGAACGGTCGGGAGCAAAAATGCCTTCGGCTGGTGGCGGGCCCATCGAAAGATCCCGTGTGCTGGCGTCGATTCAGGTTCACGCCGGTCCCTACCTGGCAAGGCTGAAAGCAATCCACAGCACCGGGTCGTCCGCTCTGATGGAGAAGGGGGATTTATGGCTGCTGGCGGATCAACCGGCCAAAGCGCTGCGATGTTTTCAATCCATGGAGGCTTATGCGAAAACGTCGCGGCAGTTGCTGTTGCTGGAGAGATTTATCTGTCGGGCGATCAGGGCGGAGGACGGCACGATTGGCCGGGCCAACGCGCATCTTCTACGGGCGATTCAAGGTGCAACCCACCCGCAATAAATGGGCGAGCGTGGTTTGGCCGGCCTGCCGCGAACGCGGCAGGGCGACCGCAGGGAGCATGTGAGCAGTTTGGTCAACCGAGATTCGGCAATTTAGTGGAGCATATAGTTCCGTTATTCCGCGATGCGGGAGATTTGCTCATTTAAATATGCAAGCCATCCTATTGATTGCCACTATTTGTCGCACAAGCCCTCAGATGCAGGCAAGTGTATCCTCAATGACGGCCTTTTGGCCCGCGCTTAAACTTGGTCTGCTGTGGCTTGGCGGCGGAGCGATTGGCCAGTCTGTTGGCGATTCCTTCATCAATCGCGGCGGCCAGGGCGTGCTGATGTTCCGCATCTTGTTGTGCGGTTTCCGGCGTGCCCCCCTCAGGTGGCGTTGCCGATGAGCTTTGCCGCGCGGCGTTGAGTTCCTTGATTCGATCCCGTAAATCCGCAGCCTTTTCAAATTCCAGATTATTGGCGGCGGCCAGCATTTCCTCTTCCAGCATCCGGATCATTTCCTGCTGGTCAAACTCGGATTCAGATTCTGAGAGCATTTCCCGCGCCGTGCGGCGGGCTTTGAGTTCCAATTCAATGCCGTGTCGAATCGCCTTTTGGATTGTCTGCGGCGTAATTCCGTTGGCGGTGTTCCACGCTTCCTGAATGCTCCGCCGTCGAAGCGTCTCATCAATGGCCCGTTGCATGGCCGGAGTTGTTTTATCGCCGTAGAGAAAAACCTTGGCATCCACATTCCGGGCGCAACGCCCGATCATTTGAATCAGCGATGTTTCACTGCGCAAAAAGCCCTGTTTGTCCGCATCCATGATGGCCACCATCGAAACTTCCGGCAAATCCAGGCCCTCACGCAGCAGATTTACGCCAATCAGGCAGTCAAACGATCCTTCCCTCAGTTCCCGCAATATATCAATGCGATCAAATGTTTGTATTTCGCTGTGTAAATATTTACAGCGCAAGCCCGCCTGCCCCAGATAATGTGACAAATCCTCGGCCAGGCGCTTGGTCAGCGTGGTTACCAGTGTTCGCTGGCCTTTTTGAGCGCGAACTTTGGCTTCTTCAAGTAAATCAGCCACCTGTCCCTGGGCGGGGCGCACTTCAATAAGCGGGTCCATCAGGCCGGTGGGGCGGATGATCTGCTCGACCACCTCGCCGGCGGTAAGTTCCAGTTCGTATTTCGCCGGTGTGGCGGATACAAATAACACCTGATTCCACATGCCCGCAAATTCCTCAAATCGCATCGGGCGATTGTCCAATGCCGAGGGCAGACGAAAACCGTGCTCCACCAGTACCTCTTTGCGGTGACGATCGGCGGAATACATCGCGTTGATCTGCGGAATCGTAACATGCGATTCATCAATCATCAGCAGATAATCGTTCGGAAAGTAGTCAATGAGCGTTGATGGCTTTGCTCCCGGCGGCGAGCCGGAAATATGCCGCGAATAATTTTCAATCCCCTGGCAGAATCCCGCCTCCCGCATCATTTCCATATCATATTTGGTGCGCGCAAAGAGTCGCTGGGCTTCCAGCAGCTTGCCCTGCTGCCGCAATTCGCGGCAGCGCTGCTCGAGTTCCTGCTGAATATCATGCACCGCCCTTATCATGGTCGAGTCATCGGCAACATAATGCTTGGCGGGGTAGACAAAGGCGGTCGTTTCTTCCGTGAGCCGCTCACCACTCACGGGGTGAATGTGCCAGATCGATTCAATTTCGTCACCGAACATTTCCAGGCGCAGGGCTGTGATTTCATAGGCGGGAAATATTTCAATCACATCGCCGCGCACCCGGAACGTTCCACGCTTAAATTCAATGTCATTACGCTCATATTGCACATCAACCAGCGCCCGCAGCAGTTCTTCCCGTCCCATCACCGCCCCGCGCTGCAGGGAAATAACCTTCTTTTTATACTGTTCCGGTGAACCCAAACCGAAAATACAACTCACCGAGGCTACAACCATCACGTCGCGCCGGCTCACCAGCGCGCTGGTGGTTGCCAGACGCAGGCGATCCAGATCGTCATTGCGGGCGGCATCTTTTTCAATGTAAATATCGCGCTGCGGAATATAGGCTTCCGGCTGATAGTAATCGTAGTAGCTGACAAAATAATTCACCGCATTGTGCGGCAGAAGTTCCCGGAACTCCTCGTAAAGCTGGGCCGCCAGTGTTTTATTATGGCTGATTACCAGAACCGGGCGGTTGAGTTGCGCCGCAACATGGGCCATGGTAAATGTTTTGCCTGATCCGGTAACGCCCATGAGCACTTGGTATTTTTCACCGCGTTGAAACGCTCGCGTGATCTTTTCAATCGCCTGCGGTTGATCACCGGTGGGCTTGAAGGGGCTTTCGATTTTATATTCCTGTACGGGCATTGTTTCCATCCAAAACACAACAACAGAGAATTATATATCACCGGCGGTATATTTTATTGGCATTGCTCCCGAACGCCACGTGCTGGTTTGCCAGACGCCGTCATAAATTATATCGCATTGGCACAACTGGCCGCAGGCTTGTCTGCGGTTCGGTGTCGCGCCGAATGGAGTTGGTTCGGCATGCGAGCGGTGATTTCAGGTGCCGACAAAGCGTAACGGCGCGTGTTTCCATTCGCCGGCATAATCGATTCCGATGCGCGGCGTGGTAATCACGTTCAAGTGATAGCCCGCATTTTTTACAATGTATAGCTCATCACCTGTCATATCCGTGCCCCGATCGGCCAACGTGATCTGAAATGCCCCGGCTAATTTTCCCGGGCCGGTAAGAACCGCATCCCAGTGATCCATCGGCTGCGCGCCACGCAGCAGCACGGCCTGGGCGTCGCCTTCATCGGCGGTAACGATATTGAGCATGTGGTACATGCCATAGATCAGATAGACATAAGCATAGCCCGGAGGGCCAAACATTATTTCCGTTCGCCGCGTGCGGCCTTTGGATGCGTGGCAGGCCAGATCATGGGTTCCGACATACGCCTCCGTTTCGGTAATCATCGCCATGCGCCGCACGCCATCGACCGTTCGTACCAGCACGGAACCAATCAATTCTCGCGCTACCGCCTCCGCTCCGCGCCGAAAAAACGCCCGTTCCAGCTTTTTTCCTCGATACCGGGAAAGCCCCAGACCGTTGATTGTTTTAACCTCCATTTCAGCCGCCTCAACTCTGAACCTGTCCGTGCGGACTAAGTATAGTCAATCAACGTGAGCCGGTCACGGTGTGCTGTGGCGGAACTGAACACCTGAGGTAATCAACACATGCCGCCCATGACGGTGCGCCACGGCGGCGAAATGTTCCCCCGTGCATCCGTTGGCGGCATGGCGTTGCTCTTATTCTGCGAGGGGCGGTGGATTACCGGGCATCCGCCGGATCGGCTGGCTTATGCGGGGTGTTCGGGTTCAGGAGCATCGCCGGATTCGATGCCCATTTCCTTGACTTTTTTATTGAGGGTATTGCGATTAATGCCCAGAAAGTCGGCGGCCTTAATTTTTACGTCCCCGCAGCGCTGAAGCGCTTTTTCAAGAAGCGCTTTTTCCACCTGATTAATCACCAGATCGTAAATTTGTCCTTCGCGCAGGGCGTATTCGCTTATGGCCTGATCGGCGAGACGATGCACCACGCCGTCGAGGTCTTCGCTGGCGACGCTGGTGCGACCCTGCTGGGCAAATGCGCGAATCGCTGTGGGCAGAAGGTCTTCAGTCAGGGTGTCACCGCGGCTGAGAACCACGGCGCGTTCGATGGCGTTTTCCAGTTCACGCACATTGCCGGGCCAGGGGTAGCGAACAAGTATATTAACCAGATCGCGGCTTATTTTATTGAGGTTTTTCCCATTTTCCGCATTGAACTTATCAAAGAAAAAGTCAATGAGTCGGGAAATATCTTCCCGGCGGTTGCGCAATGCGGGTAAATTGATGGTTACAACATTGAGGCGGTAGAAAAGATCCTCACGGAATTTTCCCTTGGCCACTTCATCCTGCAGGCTTAAGTTGGTCGCAGCGATGATCCGGACATCCACGCGGATGGTGCGGGTATCGCCGACACGTTCGAACTCCCGCTCCTGCAGCACGCGCAGGAGTTTTACCTGCAGGCTGGTATCCAGCGTGCCGATTTCATCAAGGAAAAGCGTGCCGGTGTGGGCGGCTTCAAAGCGGCCGATTTTATCGCGGATAGCGCCGGTAAAGCTCCCTTTGATGTGGCCGAAAAGTTCCGATTCCAGAAGCGTGCCGCTGAGGGCGCCGCAATTCATGCGGATGAAGGGTTTGTCGGCACGGTTGGAATTGAAATGGATGGCTTTGGCGATCAATTCCTTACCGGTTCCGGTTTCACCCAGCAGCAGGACGGTAGCGCGGCTTGCCGCCACCTGGGCGATGGTATCAAACACTTCCAGCATCGCGGGCGAACTGCCGATGATATTGTCAAATTTGTATTTGCTTTGCAGAGTGCTGCGAAGCTGCCGGCGTTCTTCGAGCCATTCTTCACGTTCGGTGGCGACGATGGAATTGATCTTAATGGCCTGGGCGATAAATGCCGCAATAATTTCAAGCAATCGTTGATCTTTTTCCAGCGTTTCAAGATCGACAAATTGCTTATCCACGGACAACGCACCGCATGGCTTGGATCCAATGAGAATCGGCACGCAGATAAAGCTCGTCACACGCCCTGGCACGGGGATACGGGCCCCGGTGCGGTTGAGAAATTGAATTTCCTTGCTGATATCAGCAACGACTCGCGGTTTTCCGGTGGCCACCACCTGCCCGGTAATGCCTTCACCGACATCATATCTTCCACGTTGAATTTCATTGGCGGTCAGACCTAACGCGGCTTCAATCTGCAATTTTCCCGTGGCGGAATCCAGCAGCACCATTGAGCCGCGCTCCATGCCCAGCCGATCCGCCAGAACACGCATTGTCTGATCAAATACGGCGTGAAGATCCAATCCTGATGACAGGACACGACCAATCTCGGTGAGAATAGAAAGTTCCAGTTCAGCGCGATCCATGAAAAACAACCTCCGCAATTGCAAACGGTCCAATTCATCTGCGTCGCCAAGCTTCCAACTCCAAAGCTTCGGCCACCGCCGCAAACCATCCACATGCTATTGTACTATGCAAATGCCGTGCTCGACGGGCCCATACTGATGAAAAAATAGCGGATGCGTCAAAATGAACACGTCAATGGTTCTTTCAATAATGATTATAAGTCTATATTTATTAATAACTTATATGAGTGGATCCAACCTATGATTGCCGGCGGTTCGGGTATGAATCAGTGCCGGAATTGCAGGCATTAATGCGACGTGATGGCAGCCTGACTGCCTTATAACGGGACGAAAGTGCCCAATTGTACCGCATTCCGATTTTGACTTGCGCATAAATTAGGCAATCGCTGAGGCCGTGAAAAAGTGGGGTAACAGCCAATATGATCGCCAAAATGGATCGTTGACTGGCGGGTCCATGCTGGATTATTTCCTTAAGGTGTACCAGTAATTTGCGGAAGCCTCTTGCCTTGGCGGCGGCGTTTGGTAGGATGGAGAATCATGGGGACGTAGCTCAATTGGGAGAGCACTGCCTTTGCAAGGCAGGGGTTGCCGGTTCGATCCCGGTCGTCTCCATTTTGTTTGGTCCGCATAAAATATTTCAATAATCTGAATTATTTGCTGGCAATTGTGATTCCCTTATGCGTATAATGCTGCTGTATCGAAACGGTTCGGTTTGCGATAGTCTTTTAAAATGCTGCAACCCTCCTTGAAAGATGATGCGCAAGTTATAACCGTTCCACCAGCCAGCGGCGTATGCGGCGGAGTATTTTCTCCGCATCGCGCTTGGAACTGATGGCAGGGACTCATGGGGACGCCGGATGATGGACTTGCCGAACAAGGTCCGCACAAATCTGCAGTGGATCAGCATCTGGACCAGCATAATGCTGTGCGCGATCAGTCTGCTCGTTCTGGCGGGCTGGTGCACGGGCTACCTTCCCCTGACCAGTGTGCTGCCAGGGCTGATTCCGATGAATCCGGTGGTGGCCATCAGCTTTTTTCTCCTGGCGCTGGCAATTGGCTTTCTGGCCCTGTATTCAGAAACCAGCATCCTCCAGAACTGGGAAATAGCCGCAATTGGAGCTGTCGTGGCTGTTGTGGCCGTGATGCGACTGGCTGCTTATCTCGGTATGGGCAACCTGCACGTGGATTCAATTTTATTTGCCGATGAGCTTAACAAGGTGCCTTTCGCCCCCAACCGCATGGCACCCAATACCGCGGTGGGACTATTCTTTGGCGGCTTAGGGGTTATGTCGGTGGTGTGGCGGAAAGCATTTACCCGGCAACTTACGGGAATCGCCGCCGTGGGACTGCTGTTGACCGGCTTGTATGGCATCGCAAATTCTCTGTTTACTTTCTACAGTGTCAGAGGCAGAGGGGTATATATTCCCACGGCCATGCATACAGCCACAGCTCTGTTGCTGGTGCTGGTGGGAATCGCGGCGATGGACGAGCATTTGCCGATTATCCGGCAGTTTATAAAAAGCAGTCCCGGCGGAATTATTATGCGCCGGCTGCTGCCACCACTGATTATTCTACCGTTATTGCTGGGGTGGCTGCGAATTTTCTTTGAATATCGTCTGCATCTATCAGGTATGCCGGCATCTGCGGCTACCTCAGTGGTCTTGCAGATTATCCTGCTGGGAGCATTGGTTTGGGCCGCGGCGATCATTATGGATCGGTTATATGATCAACGGCAACAAACCATGCAACGCCTGGAACAGACAAAAACGGAACTCATTGAGGCCAACGCGGCGGCGCAGGAGGCTGCCCGTGCGAAATCCCAATTCCTGGCCAATATGAGCCATGAAATTCGCACGCCGCTCAATGGTGTGATTTCCATGATGGAACTGCTGGCGGAAACGCCATTGGATGGGCAACAGCGGGGCTACACGCAGGTAGCCAGAACCAGTGCGGATGCCTTGCTGGCGGTGATAACGGACATTCTCGATTTCTCGAAAATTGAAGCCGGTCGCATGGAAATTGAATCGGTGGATTTCGATCTGCGAGCCTGCACAGAAGATACGGTATACCTGATGCTTCCCACGGCGATGCGCAAAAAGCTGGAACTTGGCTATGACATTGCGCCGGATCTTCCGTCGCAGGTGCGGGGGGATCCGGTGCGCCTGCGCCAGGTGCTGATGAATCTGATCAGCAACGCGATTAAATTCACGGACCGCGGTGAGGTGTGGGTGAAGCTTTCCACTGAGGATATTGCCGAGGGGCGGATTCTGGCGCGGTTTGAAGTTCACGATACGGGCGTGGGCATTGCGCCGGAGGATGCCCGTAAGCTTTTCACGGCCTTTGCGCAGGTGCATCATCGTGGGGATAAGGTATATGGTGGAACGGGATTGGGATTGGCGATAAGCCGACAGATTATTGAACTCATGGGCGGCAGAATTGAGCTTGAAAGTCAGGTTGGATCTGGCAGCAATTTCTGGTTTGCGGTTCCGCTGGAGCGTCGGAAACCGGTCTGGCTCAATGCGGACGCGATTCCCGAAGTGTTGCGACGGCAGCGCGTATTACTGCTAATGGCCAGCGCCGTCAGGCGGGATAAACTGCAGCATCAATTGCAGTATTGGAATATTAACGTGCAGACAGTTGCATCGGTCGATGCGTGTCTCGAGTTGCTGCGGACGAACAGCGGTCATCCTTTTGATGTGCTGTTTGTGGAGCATCAGCCGCCGGAACTCAATGCCCTGGAGATTGCCAGACTGGTTCATGCGCAGGCTGTGGTACGGGCACCGTCTATCGTGGCACTGGCGCGGGCGGATATGCACATCAGCGGGGCTGTCCAGCGCGAATTCGGGCTTGGAGGAGTACTGGGCAAACCGGTTCGGCAGTCTCAGTTGTATGATTTGCTCATGCGGCTGGTATCCGCTAGCGGCGAAATGCCCAGTGTGCCGTCGCCTAAGGCTCAGGCAAAAATTCAGTTGCCCGCGGGCTACCAGGGACTCAAGGTTCTGGTTGCGGAAGACAATGAAATTAACCAGTTTGTTATCCGTGAGGTTCTTGCAGGGTTGGAATTACAATGCGATGTTGTTGCCAACGGGCAGGAATGTATCAATGCCCTGCGGAAAGAAACCTATGCGCTGGTGCTGATGGATTGCCTGATGCCGGTAATGGATGGCTTTGAAGCGGCAAGAAAAATTCGTGAACTGGAAGCGGTCGGTGGGACATCCGGTGGCATTAACCGGGGGCGCATTGCCATTATTGCCCTGACGGCGAATGTTACGGGATTGGATCGTCAAAACTCGATGGAAGCGGGCATGGATGCTTTTCTAACCAAACCGCTGGATCGCAGGCAATTGGTTTCGGTTATTGAGTCACTGATTGAAAACCCTGGAATCGGTCAGGCGGCCAAGGCGTCTTCGCCTGAATTCGCGCAGGACGTGCATGCCGCTCCCGGAGAGGCCACATCAGAATGTGAGCCTTTTGATCTGAAGCGGCTGGAGGATTATTTTTCCGCCGATAAAGCCATGGTGGAGCGGGTGTTGGGGCAGTTTATCGGACAGGGAAAGCAGCAGATTGCCACACTCAATGAACACATTAATGCCCTGAATTGGGATGCGGCGCGGCGTGCTGCGCACGCCATTAAAGGCACGGCGGCCTGTCTGTTTGCCGAGGCGCTGCGCCTGGCGGCCAAAGACCTTGAGTTTATCTGCCACGATCATCGGGATACCATTCGCGCCGCCGCCGCGTGGCAAAAGGTACAAATGGAAATGAACCGATGTATAGACTATCTGGCACAGCGAAAGACATCGTCCGGTAAATCCGCATCGGAATAAGGAGCATAACGGTATGAAAATTCTCGCGGTCGATGATGATCCCATCGCGCTGGAGATGATCCGGTCCGCACTGGTCCGTTTTGGCCATGATGTTGTCACAACCACCAGCGGAGCCACGGCGATTGATATGTTGTCGCAATCTCCGATTCGTATGGTCATTACCGACTGGATGATGGATTCGATGGATGGCATTCAGTTATGCCGGGCAATTCGACAACGAAAGTTAAGTAGATATGTGTATGTTATAATGTTAAGTTCGCGCGACGATCCGGTCGATGTGGCGGAGGGTATTGCGGCGGGATCCGATGATTTTATGACCAAACCATTCGATACCGGGGAACTCATCGCGCGCATCAAAGCCGGTGAACGGGCGTTATCGCTGGAAACGCGTGATGTGACCATTTTTGCGCTGGCGCGACTGGCGGAATCGCGGGATCAGGAAACCGGACTGCACCTGGAGCGAACGCGCAATTATGTGAAACTTATCGCCGAGCAACTCGCCAAAAGACCGGAACTGGCGCAGGTTATCAATGCCGATTTTGTGCAGATGCTTTATGACACCAGTCCTCTGCATGATATTGGAAAAGTGGCCATTCCAGATGCTATTCTTCTCAAACCCGGCAAGCTTACACCCGATGAATATGAAGTCATGAAGCGACATGCCGCCATTGGTGCCGCAACGCTCAATGAAGTATTGCAGAGCTACCCGGAGGCGGCCTTTCTGGAAATGGCCCGGGACATCGCCGCAACCCATCATGAGCGCTATGATGGCCATGGCTATCCGCGCGGCCTGGCCGGCGAACAGATTCCATGGGCCGGGCGCATCATGGCTTTGGCGGATGTGTATGATGCGATTACTTCACGTCGCGTGTACAAAGCGGCGCAGAGTCACGAGCACGCCTGTGGCGTGATTCGCAGCGAGTCCGGAAAACAATTCGGCCCGCGCGTGGTGCAGGCGTTTCTGGATAGGGAGGCGGAAATACTGGAAGTCCAAAAGCATTTCCGCGAAGCGGAAGATGCCCGCCGCAACACAATTAATGCGCGCCAGGGGGCGTGGAACTGGTAACCGGCGCTCCCTTATGGCTGCGTTGCGGCTTCACACCGACCATCGGCATCGTGGCGGATTTCAACGAGCTTCCCGCGTTACCTGCCGCCTTGCCGAACCATGTGGTTTACTGTGGCGAAGGGGAATATCGTCCATCCATTCATCATAATAATTATGAATTTTATAGCTGCCGGTTCCGTCCAGACATTCGCTTATGTCCTCAATGGTGCCGTCGGCCGGGCGCGCAATCAACTGACCATGCAGTTGCCCGTTTGTTTTTGTACCCTCGCGGATCATCGTTCATGTTAACGCGGTTCGATTTCCGCCAGCAGGTAATGCCCGGGGTGGTGGTACGCCTGCGGTGTTACCTCAGGCATCCAACCCTTCATACATCGCGGTACTGATGTAACGCTCACCCGTTGAGCACATAATCGCTACAATAATTTTATCTTTCATCTCCGGGCGGGCAGCCACCTGAGCCGCGGCCCACATATTTGCCCCGGAACTGATACCCGCCAGGATGCCCTCTTCCCGTGCCAGGCGGCGAGCCCATTCAAAGGCGTCTTCATTGGTAACCTGAATGACTTCATCCACAAGATCAACATGCAGATTTTTCGGGATAAAGCCGGCACCCGCTCCCTGAATTTTGTGCGGGCCGGGCTTTAATGGCTGGCCCGCCTTACATTGTGTAATAACCGGCGAACCAGTAGGTTCAACAGCGATGGCTTTGAATTTTGGATTGCGCTTTTTGATCACGCTGGCAACGCCGCTAATTGTTCCCCCGGTACCCACCGCTGATACGAGGCAATCAACCTTGCCGTCGGTATCGTTCCAGATTTCTTCGGCGGTGGTTTTCTGATGAATGTCAACATTGGCTGGATTTTCAAACTGTTTGGCGATGATGGCATTTTTGTCTTCCGCGGCGGCTTCATTGCAGCGGCGGATGGCTCCGGGCATACCTTCCGCGGCGGGGGTAAGTACCAGATTGGCACCCATGATTCGCAACAGTTTGCGGCGTTCCAGGGACATGCTTTCCGGCATGTAAAGCGTAAGCTTATAACCCTTGGCTGCACAGACAAATGCCAAAGCAATACCCGTATTGCCGCTGGTGGCTTCCATGATATGGGTGTTTTTATTGATTTGGCCCGCTTTTTCAGCGGCTTCAATCATGGCGGCACCGATACGGTCTTTGACGCTCGCCAGTGGATTAAAAAATTCACACTTGGCATAAACGATGCCCTGTCCAGCCGGAACCAGACGGTTAATACGTACCAAGGGGGTATTGCCGATGGTCTTGGTGATGTCGGAAAAAAGCCTAGCCATATAAATCTCCTTTAATCTGATCTAATTTGTAGGTTATGGGGATTTTGGGCCTGTGTCAAGAAGTTTGCACAGAGGTGTTTCCGGAACCGGCATTGCGCAGTGGTGTTGATCAATCGCTGGTGCTTTTGGTGCGGCCGATTACCGTTTGCATCCTGGCTCTTGGCAGGAGCGTTCAGGGGCAGCCCAATGAGCTGGATGGTCAATATATTACCGGCTAAGAATTTGATTCAGGACATCTGCGGATGAATAGGATCTTTGCCCCGGCTGCAGATATTGCTTGATATTCACGACATCATCACCGGCGGTAACAATAGCGGTTTCGGGTGTACCCTGGGCATCAATCTGGCCGAGTCCGATGGTTGCAAACAGCGCATTGCAGAGACATTTTCGACCAATTGTGTCTTCTTCACGACCACCTTTCGCCACATAATCGGCAACGGGTTCAGCGGCGCAGCGATATCCGGGGGTTCCATCGGGGCGTTTATAAATTTTCCGCAGATAGCCAAGATCGCATTTGCGTTCCCGCTGCAGATATTTTCCCGGATCGGACATGGTTTCCGGCAGCGCCACGACTTTAAACGGAAAGCCGGTGGGCGAGGCCTGTGGATCGGTAAATACCGTCGCTTGTCCAGACGCAACGGTCGCAAGCACCTGTTGTTTCAAGTCGTCACGGATTCCGGATTCCCGGCAAAAAGCAAAGGCGGTGCCGACTTGGATTCCAGCTGCGCCCTGCCCAAGTGCCCAATCCAGTTGTGCCGACGTGGCAAAGCCACCCGCGAGGTAGAACGGCAGGCCAATCTCCGCAATTTTTACCAGATCAGCGGCATCACGCGGCCCGTAGACCGGTTCGCCGTTGGCACTGAGTTGCATCGGACCGCGCGGCGGTGCATTGTGTCCGCCGGCGGCAGAGGTTTCAACAATAAAACCGTCAATGCGGCCATTGGACTTCCGAGCCAGAGTCAACGCGAGAGTTGCGGAGGAGACAATCGCAAAAAAACTGGGACGCTTTAACAGCGGCGCTGCGGCTTGAACCGGATCGCCGTTGCGTGCGATAAAATCGGCGGGATTAAACTGGCATACAAAGCTTTCGCCGGATTCGGAACCTTCAACATCGACTTTCAGGCTCGCGGACTCCCCGCGTGCCAGGGCATCAAGCACTCCAGGAATAAACCGTGGAATGCCGGCCCCCATGAGCACATAGTCCACACCCGCGAGCATTGCACCAAAAAGCGTGGGAATCGTCGGCGGCTGTACCTTTTCAAGCAGATTTATTCCGATCGGACCCGAATGGCCGTCTTTGGCGAGAAAAACCTCGGCAAAGGCCGCCAGAACCGTTAATTCTTCCAATGCGCGGCTGAAACGGATCATCGGCATGGGGGTTAACTTAAAGGGCGTTTTGGTTTTGACACCGCCGGGAACAAAATAGCGATTCCATACGCGCTGTGCGATATTTTGATATGGGAACGCATCGAAGGCTCGCCGGAAGTGACCGTCCACGTCACCGGACTGTAATCGCCGCGCCAGTACGGCAGCGATTCCAGTTCCGGAAATGACCCCAAGCTGACCTTGTCGGGCTACAGATTGTGCAAGAACCCAGTTTGATACTCCAACGCCCATTCCGCCTTGAATAATTTTGAACGGTGATTCCATTAAGTGGCAGCTCCACTGGTGATTCCGATTTCCGCGTCGTCGAGATAACAAGCCGGATCAAAGCCCAGCCAGTCTCCGGTGGCCGCTTCCGCGCGGGTGCGGAGATTTCCGTTGCAGACAGAAAGGAATCGGCATGACTGGCAGCGGGACGGAAGATGTTCCTTGCGATTGCGCAGAATGGCCAGTCGCGGATCGGTTGCATCGGTCCAGATTTTACTGAAGGGCTGTTCGCGGACATTGCCGCAGTTGTAATGCCATGTAAACTGGTCGTAATGAACGTTCCCCATGGGATCAACCGATGCAATATTGCACCCGGAGCGGTTGCCCCCGGTGCCTTCCAGCCGCTTGCGGACTTTCTCATACAACTGCGGATCCGTTTTTTCCAACTGCAGCAGCAGATACGCGGCGTCCGCGTGGTTATCCACCGTCAATACTTCCAATTCGGTGCCCTGCCGGTGCAGTTCCTGGCTTTTCTCAAAAATGCGATCCACGACTTTGCGGATTTGCCCGGGAGATAGATCAACTTTTTGCATATTGTCAGCGCGCCCGGCATACGCCAGATGGTATACGCAAAGCCGTTGAACATTACTGGCTACACAGATATCAAATATGGCATCAAGGTCGTCAACATTCAGACCATGAACCGTGAAACGCACACCGACTTTAATGCCACGTTTGCGGCAACGCTCAATGGCCGCCAGCGTGCTTCGGAACGCTCCCGTTTTGCCGCGGAGTTTATCATGCCTGCTTTCAATGCCGTCGATGCTGATGCCGGCGTATTTTAATCCGGACTCGGCGAGGTTGTCCGCCATTTTGTCGTCAATCAGCAGGCCATTGGTTGATAGCGTGCAGGCCAGGCCCAGTGACCGGGCATGGCGAATCAATGGAAGAATGTCCGGGCGGCTCAACGGCTCACCGCCGCTGAAAAGTACCGCTGGAACTTTAAATGCGGCCAGATCGTCAAGCAAAGCAATGCCTTCGTCATGAGTAAGCTCATTGGGGGCCGGAGCATTGGTGGCGGAGGCGTAGCAGTGCACACAATGGAGATTGCACGATTTCGTCACCGCCCAGACCACCACCGGACGGGGAGTGGATTCCGCTTCGCCGTGCGCATTGCGGTGACCATAACGGAGACGTTCATTTCCAGCCTGATGATCACACAGTAAATTCGTTACGCTGAACATAATGGTAGACTCCTGTTTGAGATTTCCTGCTGATAGTAACTTGCCCCATACGCACAATCAGGCTCCGCGGCCAGCGGATCGCCGGTAAGACCGTACGAGCGTGCCCGACTTCCACCGCAGATGTCCCGATACCGGCAGGCTCCACACTTGCCCTTAAGTTTGTCGGGATCCCGCAAAGCGACAAACAGCGGTGCGAATTGATAGGTATGAACAACCGAATCCCTTGGAAATCTTCCGCATTCCACCGGCAGAAAGCCGCTGGGAAATATTTCACCGACGTGGCTGATGAACATCACGCCGCGGCCGTCATTGGTGCCCACGATATTGGGAATCACCGGCCGGGGCGAAGCGCTGCCGGCGTCTTGTTTCATTTTTTCAATAACAAATCGGCGATAGTGGGGGGCTTCGGTGGTTTTGATGGCATATTTCTGGCGGCGGCTCTGCTGAAAAAGCTTTTCAAAGGCGGTTTCAAATTCATCCGCCGTAATGCGTTGATCCGCCAATGCCCGGCCGGTGGGGACCAGAAAAAAGACCGACCAGAGCACAATGGGAAATGCCGCCAGCACTTCCGCGATGGCGTCGATCTGATGAAAGTTGTGTCTGGCGATCGTGGTGTTGACCTGCAACGGCAGATCGCACGCTGCGGCATCGGCAATGATTTCAAGCGTCCGCTGAAAACTACCGGGAACCCGCCGGAACCCATCATGGGTGGGGGCATCAGCCGCATCGAGGCTTACGGCCAGGCGGTGCAGGCCGGCTTTTTTCAGTCGATGGATGGCATTGGTGGTCACGAGCTTTGTGGCCGACGGGGTCATGGCGGTTTTCAGACCCGAGGTCACGGCATGATGCACAATCTGAAATATATCGTGCCGCTTGATCGGATCGCCGCCGGTGAGCACCAGCAGCGGTGGCTTGGGAAATTCGGCCAGATTGTTAATCAGCGCCAAAGACGCCGCGGAGTCCAGTTCATGGGGGTCTCTGTGCGGCTGGGCTTCGGCGCGGCAGTGGCGGCACAGCAGATTGCAGGCGCGGGTAACTTCATAGAATGTCACCAGCGGTGAATGCGGGAAGTCCTGGGCGGTATAATCCGGACGGGCGGTTGAGGCTCCGGCCCGCATCTGGATTGTGTCTTTACTGACCATAATGCAAGCTCCTTAATCTTGACGAATATCAATGTTTTATTACAATATTGATATTCGCATCCAGTTATTGTATTTTAACCGGAGTTACACATGATTACCATGACCGAAACGGAAATCTTCAATCTCCTGGACCGCAGCCTCATTGGCCGCCTGGCCATGGCTGATCTGCAGGGGCGTCCCTACGCCATTCCGCTTCCCTTCTGTCGCATCGACAATATCATTTATCTCCGTGTGCCGATGACCGGACGCAAGGCCGACATTCTCGCTGTTAACAATCAGGTCTGTTTCGAGATTGATGTATTCACTGACCAGCTCGACGATTACGCGTCCATCCTGGTGGAGGGGCGGCTGGTCGGTGTTGATGATCTTATGGAAAAAGCGCGTGTCCGGATGATCAACGACGCCAAGTATAACGCCCTGCGCCATGCCTTCAGACCCGGTCATGGTCGCCGCACGGCTCTGGAAGATCTGCCGACGCGCAAAATTATTCCCAGCAGTATCAGCGGTAGAAAAATGACTCCGCGTGAATTGTCGGTTCCTGCGGCGATCGGCACGCAGAGTGCGGAATCTGTGAAAGAATGAACGCAGCGTGGCAGCCATTTTAGCAGTCCTTTCTAATGCCCTCGCGTAACGGACCATCTTGAAATACGTCCGTTACCGGTAAATGCCCTCCCAACGGCTGGCCGCCGAAGACGGGTCTTCGGCAGCCAGGCCGCATCGTTGGGAAGAGAGAGAGCAAGTCCATCAGTGGGCGCTGGCACTTTGTAAAAACGCCAACACCTTTTTGGCCTGTGTGCCGGTAAGGCCGGCGCGTAGCCGCATGTATTGCACAATAATGCCCCATTGTGCGGGCGTATATTGCGACGGAGAACGCAATTGATGACATCGCATGCAGTTTTCCGCCCATATCTGAGCGCCGGACTCGTTGGCCGCGGGGTCTTTAATCGTCAGTGGCCACACGGCCGGTTTTGCGGCGGCGGACGACGATTTGGTTGATTTGTTGCTGGCGCAGCCCGCCATTACAACCAATCCCATTGCCGCGGCGGTTATGGTTATGGACCTGGTGATTTTATATTTCATCAAATTCATTGAATAACTCCTCAAGTAAGATGCCAAAAGGTAATTTAGATACCAACAGCAAATTGAACATACATCGCATCGTTGCCGTGCAATCCATTCGAGAGATTGTCAAATTCATACTCGAATTTCAGTACGGCATTGGAGTGCAGCCAGTAATCCAGACCGATGCTGTAGCGCTGCTCATGTGACGCACCATTGGAGAAATTCGCCGCTGCGGGGCCGTCAATGCGATCATATCGGAAAGCGGCCATCATCTTATCGAGGTATTTTATACCGCAGAGACTGGGCTGATATGCGACTTCCAACTGGCCGCCGTTGGACATGCCGCCGAGTGAAAATGCGCCGGTGGAATCAATGCCCTGGCCGACCTGATCCCATGTCCATCCGCCGCGGAAGCGGAACAATCCGTCAATTTTCTTATTAACGTAATACGTATTAATATCGACGGCATTGATCAGAGAATTGGTGGTGGTGATTGAACCATCGGCACTGGGCCTGGACCATTCAAATGAATAACCAAGTTCAATATTCGGAATGGGAAGATAGCTGAATCGGCCGCCAACGGTTTTGCCGTTCTGGGCCGCGGGGTTCCAATTGCCGAATCCCAGATTGTTGTAACTGGCACCATTGATATCATGAGTCGTGGCCAGGACCGGGCCATTACTGACAAACAGGAAATAGGTCAGGTAGCCCATATTGTCCGGTGCGGGCAGCCCGCCGCGGGTCCATACGCCCAGTTCGTTGGGCGGCAATAGAGCGCCTTCCAGCGATCCATCGACCAGCCAGCGATTCCACGGGGCTGGATTGTATTGTCCGACAATTCCACCAATGGGGCTGGTAACCAGACCGCCACCAAGGGTGACGTAATTATTGAGTTCATAGTTGATATTTGCCGCTCCGATGTCCGCGGCACTGCCACCGGCCGCGCCGGCGCTGGTGTAGAAATCGAATGCGGTGTTAATGAAAATATTCTTATCCACACGCACTTGAATCATGGGGCTGGAATCGGCATAAAAGGTGGACGCCGAACCATCGACATGCTGGAACTGGAAATTCACATCCCCCGCGATGAGCACCTGAATATTGCCGGGTTCGAGATTCGAGATTTTTTGGCTGTCTTTCATGACCCGCCGGTACAGCCGTTTGACTTCCCGATCAATGGCGGCGGTATCAGTGGTGGCGGCCTTGGCCTGACTGGCCTTAAGAGCCGCCTGCTGCTTCTGCATCGCCGACATCTGTTTGGCCATAGTGGCCATCTGCTCCTGAAGTTGCTGGTATTTGTGTTCCAGCTTCTGGTAGTCGGCTCCGCCGCCCGCCGGATCAGCCCAAGCTGCCGCCGCCGGCATGATCGCCAGCGCTGCCGCCATACTGATAAGAACCCTGCGCTTTTGTGTCATGGCACAATCCTTTCCTTAAACGCACACCCAAACTCGGCTCGGCACACGCGTGCCGAAACACCGTAAAGAAATTGATTCCAGGCCCTTCGGCCGTCCCTTGTATCATCTGCCCGCTGTATTTTTTTAATACTTGCCGTGCTTCTTGTCAATTAAATTTCACTTGGCCTTAGTTTTTATCAAATTGCTTTTTCAGATAATCAATTACTTCCCAGCGTTGTTTGCGGCTTAAGGCGTCGCGAAAGCTGGGCATTGGACTGTGCCCATGCGTGATTTTCCAGAAGATCGCCCCTTCTCCCTGCGACCAGAAGGATGCGGTGGTCAGATTCGCCGGGTGCGGGCTTAAAAACGCTCCTGTCGGTCCATCGCCCGTTCCGTTGGATCCATGGCAGGCTTCGCAGTTGGCCGCAAACAGACTGCTGCCAGCATGGATGGAAGCGGCGGTAATGGGGACCGGGTTGGCTTTGGAGGCAGCCGAGGCCGGTGCGCGCCACGAATCCACACGGTCAAGTTGCTTCCGGATTGAATTCACATTCAAGCCCGCCGCCAGTGACACACCGACTATGCTGGTTAAACCGCCAACTGCTAACATCATACGTATCCGATTCATCGCAACTGTGTCCTTTCTTACTAATCGTTTTCCGCGGCATTTGTATCGAGCATTCGGGAGATGATCGTGAAACATTTCACAAGTCGCAACATCTTGCCACGAACGCTTCCGCGTTATTTATGTGCGTATCATCGTAAAACTCGGAAATAAAAAAAATCGGGACTTATCCGCGACGGCATGTAAGGAATTATTCTCAACCGCTTGTAGGGATTTATCCAAGGGGGTATAAGATTTTCACCTATGAACGTGCATAATCATATTGATTTTACTGATGAAAAATTGGTTGATCGTTGCGGTCGCAACGGCCGGGCATGAGAAAAAGTGAATTGTCGATACCTTGAACGATGTTGTGCCAGTCGCGATAGTATGACCATTGTAAACGATCCAACGCATGAAGCGTTGGCAGATGGTATGATGGTAAGAGAAACTGGAGACTCAATCGATGCTGTTAAATGTATCAAAAGCTGTGGTGGTTGTTATCGGTGCCGCTCTTTTGGCCGGTAGCGGGAAGACGGTGATTCCCACGGCTGGTACACCGGTGGAGTTATCGAGTTGGAACGCTCCGCATTCGGCATGGAAGAAGAAAAATCCCATTCCCATGTCGGCCGCTTCGATTCAAGCCGGGCAGGCAATCTTTTCACAGAATTGTGAAGCGTGCCATGGGGCCGACGGCAAAGGGGATGGGCCTACCGGAGCGTTTCTCAACCCGCATCCGGCGAATTTCACCAAGGCATCATTCTGGGCGCAGACGGATGGAGCAATATTCTGGAAAATTACCCATGGGCACAGTCCAATGCCGAGTTTTCGTGATTCATTGAGCCGTAAACAGCGTTGGAACGTCATCAACTACATGCGGCATGCATTTGATAAAAAATAAACAATGCGGGACAGCAAAAGCAAAAGGCCGGCGGATAGATCTATCCGCCGGCCTTTTTTGTTTGGCAGCCAAAATGATACCTTCGTCCCTGATTGTTATAAGCTCCGCAGCTTTCTCCACGGATAGAGCCGCGATTATTTTTTCCGCTTTTTGCAGAAGATCAATGCGTCGATCGAAAGCATTCCCGGCCCGCTGATGAGAATCAGTCCGGAAATGGCAATCAACGCCAGTTGGAAATCAATCGATCCGAATCCACCGGCGTGGGAAACACAGATAATTCCGATCAAGTTAAGGATCAGAAATATACTTACCACGCGGGACAGGAGTCCGACGATAATCAATATCCCGCCGAAAAATTGAGTAATTCCGGCGGCGTACGCCCAGACATCCGTGGGGAGAACCGGCAGGTGGTCCGAGGAGAGCATCTGTATAAACGCGTGCATGCCCTGTCCGCCGAATATCCCAAATAAAAATTGACCGCTGTAATAAATGAAGATAATGCCCATCATTATCCGTACCAGCAGGGTACCAAGTCCCGTCGCCAGTGTGGAACTTGCGCATGTGCCGCCCGTTGTATTTTCAGTATTCGCTGTCATTGAAGAGAACTCCTGTAAAAAAAATACGATAATACGATTTCGTCGGCCCAAAGAGAATCAAATCGATTCCATCACTATGTTCGACTCGTTGCCCCGGCCACGATTGATCCACACAGTCCTTACGAAATTATCTTCGGCAGCTGATTTATAGATTACCTGCCGGTGTCAAAGCGGTCAAGGATCGCTTATTTTCTGCTGTTGTACCGGAATATAAATCTCATTTTGAACCGAAGCGGATGCGGCCGATGAGTACTGGTGGAAGCGTGTGCGTCCAGAACCGCCCGGAACGCCGGCCAACAGTGCCGAACCCGACGGCCAGATGTCACGATTTTGCACGCGCGCCCCATGTTAGCCGGTGGATTTATCCACCGGTAATTCGGGCAATGCGGGGCGGGGGAATATATGGCGGCCGACACAGGTCGCAAGGCGATGCCGGCGGATAAGCTGGCATTTTCCACTTCGATACAACACATTATCCCTTAAAGACAGTCGCGTGATTTATAATTTGCGTTATAATTTTTCATTCGTTTATTTAAAGGAAGCATGGAACTATGAAAATTCATCGGGTTGGAATTATCATGAATGGCGTCACGGGACGCATGGGTACCAATCAACACCTGTATCGTTCAATAGCAGCTATTATCAAACAAGGGGGCGTGAAACTTAATGATGATGAAATGATCATGCCGGATCCGGTTCTGGTCGGGCGAAATAAATCCAAGCTCGAGCAACTCTCCGCGGCTACCGGAATAAAAGCCATTTCCACCGAATTGGATAAAGTGATGGCGGACAAAAACTATGGCGTTTATTTTGATGCCCAAACAACCGATCGCCGGGCTATGGCGGTTAAGCAGGCCATTGCGGCCGGCAAAAGCGTTTATTGTGAAAAGCCCGTCGCGGTAACATCAGCCGATGCTCTGGAATTGTATCGTCTGGCGAAACGTGCCGGCGTGAAGAACGGTGTGGTGCAGGACAAGTTGTTTCTTCCCGGCATGCTGAAATTGCAGCAGCTTATCAAAACCGGATTTTTTGGTGAAATTCTTTCGGTTCGTGGTGAATTTGGATATTGGGTGTTTGATGGCGGCACCATCGCTGCGCAGCGGCCAAGCTGGAATTACCGGAAAGAAGATGGGGGCGGGATTATTCTTGATATGCTGTGCCATTGGCGCTATTTGCTGGATAATCTATTCGGCGGCGTTCAGGCGGTTTCCTGCCTGGGGGCGACGCATCTGAAAACCCGTTACGATGAAAACGGTAAACCGTATACCTGTACTGCCGACGACGCGGCATACGCAACGTTTGAGTTGCCCAACGGCGTGATTTGCCAGATGAACAGTTCCTGGACGGTGCGCGTTCGGCGGGATGATCTGCTGACCTTGCAGGTTGACGGCACGCAAGGGTCGGCGGTGGCGACATTGCGAAATTGTGTTCTGCAACAGCTCAATGGGACGCCACGGGCGGTATGGAACCCGGACATCGACAGCCCGCTGAATCATTTTGACGCCTGGAGTGAAGTGCCCGCACAGCAGTCCTTTGATAATGCATTTAAAATTCAATGGGAGATGTTCCTCAAGCACATCGTGCGCGGAGATGAATTCCCATGGACACTTTTGGAAGGTGCCAAAGGCGTACAACTGGCTGAAAAGGGTATGGAAAGCTGGCGGAAGCGGGCCTGGGTGAATGTGGAACCGTTGACGGCATAATCGCGGGTAAACTCATGCGGCTTATTCGATTTCTTGATGCACAGGGGCAGACGCATTTGGGGATTCCCGATGGCGATCGACAGGCCCATCTCGTTAGCGGTGATGGATCGGGGCCTTACACGGTCAGCGGGCGTCGAGTGGCAATTGCGAAATTGCTTGCACCGGTGGAGCCTGCGGCCATTCTGTGCATCGGTTTGAATTATCGCAAGCATGCCGCGGAAACCAATGCTAAAATTCCCGATTTTCCGGTGCTTTTTCTGAAAAATCCGGCCGCCGTTCAGAACCCCGGTGATCCGGTGGAATTACCTGGCCATTTGGCCAGTCAACAGGTGGATTACGAATGTGAATTGGCGATTGTCATTGGCCGCAGGGCCAAAAATGTGCCTGCCGCCGAGGCGCTGAATTATGTAATGGGCTTTACGGCCGCCAATGATGTCTCCGCGCGTGATTGGCAGCGTCAGTGGGGCGGATCGCAATGGTGCCGTGGAAAGAGCTTTGACACGTTTTGTCCGCTCGGGCCGGTGCTGGTAACACCGGATGAAATTGGGGATCCCAATAAGCTCAACATTCAATTGCGCGTCAATGGTCAGACGCTGCAAAGATCCAATACTTCCGATATGATTTTTTCCGTTGAGAAAATTATCGAATTCCTTTCCGGATCCACGACGTTGCTTCCGGGAACCGTCATTCTCACCGGCACGCCCGAGGGTGTGGGTATGGCACGGCAACCGCCGATCTGGCTTAAGCCCGGCGATCACATGGAAGTTGAAATAGAAAAAATCGGAATTCTGGCCAATCCGGTCATCGCTGAGCGCTGCTGATGAACCACGCGCCGTTAAATAACATGATGTCAACTTGCATATCACCTTTGAACGTCCTAGTATGCTTCATGTGGGTGGGCGGGACACACGGCAAGACCGATGGTTTCGGTTCGGCGCACAAGAAAGCTGGTGAATATGCAGACGGGCAACGGTGGAAAATCGAACGCAATTGAATTGCTGATTGCCGATGTTGATGGCACATTGGTAACCCGCGATAAAGTATTGACGCCTCGGTCCATTGAGGCGGTAGCGCGTTTAAAGAAGGCGGGAATTAAATTTGCCATTACCAGCGGCCGGCCGCCGCTGGGAATGCAGATGCTCATCGAACCGCTGAATATCACCACGCCGATATCCGCTTTCAATGGCGGGCTGGTTGTCATGCCGGATTTAACCATTATTGATCAGAGGGTCCTGCCGGCGGATGTCGCGGTTCAAGTGGTAAAAGGCCTCACTGATCATAAGCTGGAAGTCTGGGTGTACCGTGGCAATGACTGGTTCGCTCTCAGTGAACATGGCTCGCATGTTGACCGGGAAGCCTGGACGGTAAAATTCAAACCTCAAGTGGTTAAAAATTTTGACGGCCTGCTGGATAACGTGGTGAAAATTGTCGGCGTCAGCGATGATTTTGCCGCAGTGGCCCGCGCCGAGTCCGACACGCAGGAGCAGTTCGGTGATCATGTCTCCGCCACGCGTTCGCAGCCTTATTATCTTGATGTCACGCATCCGGATGCCAACAAAGGTGGTGTGGCACTGCGTCTGGCTCGGGAATTGCAGGTTCCGACGTCCCGCATCGCCACAATCGGCGATATGCCCAACGATGTGCTGATGTTCGCCCATAGCGGTTTATCCATTGCGATGGGCAACGCCGGCACAGAAGTTCAACGGGCGGCGCGGAGAGTGACCAGATCAAATGAGGAAGAAGGATTTGCCATTGCGGTAGAAAAATATATTCTCAAAACATTGGCGGGATAGCAACAGAATTTTTAAGATCGGTCAAACGGCTGCTGAATGTGCCGTGGGCGCGCCATATTTGTTAAAAAGGAGATCCAACATGGAAATGGGTATGATCGGGTTAGGGCGCATGGGGGCCAATATGGTACAGCGGCTCATGGCGGGGGGGCACCGGTGTGTGGTGTATGATGTAAATGCCAAAAATGTCGATGACCTGCAAGCCAAAGGGGCGATCGGCGCAAAAACGATGGAAGACTGCGTCAGGAAAATGAGCCAGCCGCGTGTCATCTGGATGATGGTGCCCGCGGGTGTGGTGGATGGCACCCTGGACAAGTTGTCGCCTTTGCTCGATTCAGGCGACATTGTTATCGATGGCGGCAATTCCTATTACCATGACGATATCCGCCGGGCTAAGCAATTAAAAGATCGACATATTCATTATGTTGATATCGGAACCTCCGGTGGCGTGTGGGGACTGGAACGCGGTTACTGCATGATGGTGGGCGGCGAGCCGGACATTGTCAAACATATCGATCCGCTGCTGGCCACTCTGGCACCCGGTGTAAAATCAGCTCCACGCACGCCGGGACGGGAAAACAAGCCGGTAAGTCCGGCGGAAAACGGCTACTTGCATTGTGGTCCGCATGGGGCGGGACATTTTGTAAAAATGGTGCATAACGGGATCGAATACGGCATCATGGCGGCGTACGCGGAGGGACTTAACATTCTTAAACATGCCAACGCCGGAAAAGATAAACAAAACGTGGATGCGGAAACCACACCGTTAAGCAATCCGGAATATTATCAATATGATCTGAATTTGCCGGACGTGGCCGAAGTGTGGCGGCGCGGTTCGGTAATCGGATCCTGGCTCCTGGATTTAACGGCCATCGCGCTGGCCAAAGACCCAACCATGGATAAGTTCGCCGGCCACGTTTCCGACTCCGGTGAGGGACGCTGGACCATCAGTGCGGCGATAGACGAATCCGTACCCGCTCCGGTGCTTAGCGCCGCGCTGTATGAGCGATTCAGCTCGCGTGGAGAGGCGGAATTCGCCGATCGACTGTTATCCGCCATGCGGTATGAATTCGGAGGACATCTGGAGAAAGGTGGAAGTGGAAGTTAGCGATCACGCGCGGATTGGGGGGGGGCGGACTTTGAAATAAGGAGAATGGCATTGGTTGATCAAGCGGACGCGCTGGTGTTTTTCGGGGCAACCGGGGATCTGGCGTACAAGAAAATTTTCCCGTCCTTGCAATCCATGATCCGGCACGGACGATTGAATATGCCTGTCATCGGCGTCGCCAGGCAGGGATGGAATCTGGATCAGTTTAAGGCCCGTGCCAAAGCAAGTCTGGATGAGCACGGCGGGGGCGCTGATCCGGCATTGTTAAACAAGCTCTTTTCTCTGCTTAAATATGTGGATGGCGATTACCGGAATGCCGAAACCTTTCAGTCGTTGCGCCAGGCGCTCAACGGCGCGAAGCATCCCATGCACTATCTGGCGATTCCGCCGAGTATGTTTGCAACGGTGGGGGAAGGCCTGGCGAAATCCCAGTGCAATATCGGTGCCCGGATAATTGTGGAAAAGCCCTTCGGGCGAAGTTTGGATTCCGCGCGTACGCTTAACAGCACGCTGAGCAAATATTTTCCGGAAGAGGCAATTTTTCGCATCGATCATTATCTCGGCAAAGAGCCGGTGCAAAGCCTTTTGTATTCCCGTTTTGCCAATGCGGTACTTGAGCCGCTGTGGAATCGCAATTATGTGGCCTCCGTGCAGATCACGATGGCGGAGAACATCGGCGTGCAGGGCCGCGGAAGTTTTTATGAAGAAGCGGGTGCCATTCGTGATGTGCTGCAGAATCATATCATGCAGCTTGTTGCATGCCTGGCGATGGAACCGCCCGCCGGTGAAGGTGAGCCGATACGCGATGAACGAGCCAAGGCGTTGACACTGGTGCGCACGCTGTCGCCGGAAGATGTTGTGCGCGGACAGTTTGCGGGCTATCGTGATGAAAAAGGTGTGGCTGGGGATTCAACCGTTGAAACATTCGCCGCCGCTCGCTTGTGGATTGATTCCTGGCGCTGGGCGGGTGTGCCATTTTATATTCGTGTCGGCAAGTGTCTGCCGGTTTCCTGCACGGAAATTGTTGTGGACTTCAAAAAGCCGCCCCAGCACGTTTTTCGCGAGGCCAGTATCGGTCGCAGCAATCATCTGCGCTTCCGGGTAAGCCCTGAAGTCATTCTGGCCATGGGTGTGCGGGTAAAAAAAATCGGCGAGGCGCTTGAGGGAACCAGTGTGGAACTTATTGCCCAACGGCATCCGCATGATGAAATGGAACCGTATGAGCGGCTTCTGCTGGACGCCGCCGGTGGAAAAGCGGACTTTTTCGCCCGGGAAGATCAGGTTGAGGAAGCCTGGCGGATCGTAGACCCGATACTGGGCAACGCCACGCCGGTTCATTCCTACACGCCGGGCACCTGGGGGCCGGCAGAGGCCCAGTCTCTGCTTGCCGATGGCGTAATCTGGCGTGATCCGCGCGATGAAGGAGTCAATCCCGATGCGTGAGTTGTCACATTGTCTGACAATCCAGGCACCGCTTTCCCGCCGGACCGGACGGCTGGAAGTGGAACGTTTCCCTGGAATTCGCGCAGTGTTAGAATATAAAAATCGGGGGCATCATTGAGTCGCCGATGTGCATTCAAACCGCCGGTGCGGCTGGAATAACACTCGGCTTTTTAAAAAGGTGAAACATGAACACTGACAACAAAACATTACCCACAGGCGAGCTGCATAACCTGGGACAGAGTTTATGGCTTGATAATATCACGCGAAAGCTGCTTACCAGCGGAACGCTGAAGCGATACATCGGCGAGTTGTCCGTTACGGGCCTTACCAGTAACCCGACTATTTTTGATCATGCCATCAGTAAATCCGATTATTATGACACCGCGATTCGTTCTCTCCATGACGCGGGTACCACGTCCCCGGAGGCAATTTTCTTCAATCTGGCCATTGACGATCTGCAACATGCCGCGGATTTATTTCGTCCCGTTCATGAGCAGACGCGGGGTGTCGATGGTTTTGTATCGTTGGAGGTTTCTCCGCTTCTGGCGTATGACACCGCCAATACGCTTGCCGCGGCGAAAGAGCTGTTCCACCGGGCCGGACGTCCCAATTTGTTTATTAAAATTCCCGGCACAAATGAAGGGCTTCCGGCCATTGAAGAAGCCATCTTCAGCGGCATACCGGTGAATGTCACGCTGCTGTTCTCCCCCGAGCAATATCTGGCGGCCGCCGATGCCTATACGCGCGGCATTCTGCGGCGTATCGCGGCCAAGCTTGATCCCCGTGTGGCATCCGTGGCATCGGTATTTATCAGCCGGTGGGACAAGGCGATCATGGGCAAGGTTCCTGATTCGCTGCGTAACAAACTGGGTGTTGCGGTCGCATATAAAACGTATAAGGCGTATCGCGATCTGGTATCCAGCGAACGCTGGAATAAACTCATCGCCGCCGGAGCCATGCCGCAGCGATTGCTTTGGGCCAGTACAGGAACCAAAGATCCTGCGGCGCCCGATACGTTTTATATCACAGCTCTGGCGGCACCCGATACGGTTAATACCATGCCGGAGGAAACGCTTCTGGCGTTTGCCGATCACGGCAAAGTCGGGCCGGTTATGAACACGGATGTAACCGCCGCCGAGGCGATCCTTCAGCAGACAGCCCAAGCCGGCTTTACCGTTGACAAACTTGGAGCGCAACTTCAAAAGGAAGGAGCGGAATCGTTCGTGAAATCATGGAATGATCTGCTGGCGGTTGTTGGCCGAAAGAGTTCCGAGCTTGCGGCAACGGCATCGTGAATTTGACAACGTAACTTTTGATGGAGACAAAGATGTCCGCACCAGTCCCACCGACCGTTGAAACAAAAATGGCAACCCGTTTGACCAGCCGTCCCGCATTTCAATCGCTGACGAAGCATTTTGAAAGCGCCAGCGGTCTGCATCTTCGGGATTTATTCGCAACTGACCCGAAACGATCGGAACGCTTCAGTGTGGATGCGGCGGGTCTGTTTCTGGATTATTCCAAAAACCGGATCACCGATGAGACCATGGCGCTGCTTTTTGAACTGGCCCGGCAATCCGGCGTGCAGGAGCATATTGCCGCAATGTTCTCGGGCGAAAAAATTAATATCACCGAAAATCGTTCGGTGCTGCATGTGGCTCTGCGGTCGGCGCGGACGGACACCTGCAATGTCGATGGACATAATGTTGTGCCCGATGTCCATGAGGTGCTGGATCGCATGGCTGCGTTTGCCAGCCGGGTGCGCTCGGGTGAGTGGAAGGGCTTCACGGGCAAACCCATTCGCAACGTTGTCAATATTGGCATTGGCGGATCGGATCTGGGACCGGTGATGGCTTATGAGGCCTTGCGGCATTATTCCCGGCGTGAAATGATTTTTCGCTTTGTCTCCAATATTGACGGTACGGATTTTGCCGAGGCTACGCATGATCTCTCGCCGGATGAAACCCTGTTTATTATCTCGTCGAAAACATTCACCACATTGGAAACCATGACCAACGCCCACACCGCCCGGGATTGGTTATTGGCGGCGGCCAAGCAGCCTGCGCATACAGCCAAACATTTTGTGGCCGTGTCTACCAATGCCAAGGAGGTCTCCGCGTTCGGGATCGATACCGCCAATATGTTTGGCTTCTGGGATTGGGTTGGCGGAAGATATTCGATGGATTCCGCCATTGGCTTATCCACCATGCTGGCCGTGGGACCTGAGAATTTTTCAAGAATGCTCTCGGGATTTCATGCGATGGATACGCATTTCCGAACCGCGCCGCTGGAGCGCAATATGCCCGTTATCATGGGCCTTCTTTCAATCTGGTACAACAACTTCTTCGGCGCACAGACGGTGGCCGTATTGCCCTATGATCAGTATCTCAAACGTTTTCCGGCTTATCTGCAGCAACTTACCATGGAATCCAATGGCAAGAGCGTCACGGTTTCTGGCCATCGGGTGGATTATGAAACCGGACCGATTTTCTGGGGCGAGCCGGGCACCAATGGGCAACATTCGTTCTATCAATTGATCCATCAGGGTACCAAGTTGATTCCCTGTGATTTCATCGGATTTGCCAAATCTTTGAATCCACTGGGAAATCATCATAATCTTCTGATGGCCAATGTCTTTGCACAGGCGGAGGCGCTGGCTTTTGGAAAAACCGAAGAGCAGGTTCGTCAGGAAGGCACTCCGGAATGGCTCGTGCCGCACCGAACCTTTGACGGAAATCGTCCAAGCAATGTCATTTTGGCTCATCAGTTAACACCGGAAATTCTGGGTGCTTTGGTGGCGCTTTATGAACACTCGGTCTTCACGCAGGGCGTTATATTTTCCATTGATTCTTTTGACCAATGGGGCGTGGAACTTGGTAAAGTTCTGGCAAAAAAAATTGCCTCCGAACTGGCCGCTTCCGATGATTCCGGCCTGAACCATGACAGTTCCACCAACGCATTGATGCGCCGCTATCGCCGCGAAAGGGCCTGACGCGGCATGAATATCTGAAGTCATACGCAAAGGAGATATGCCATGATTGGTGGTTACGACAAGCGCCTGTATATTTTACCCTTCGATCATCGGCACTCGTATGGCTCGGAGGTGTTTGGCTACAAAGAGCCGATGACCGCAGCGCAGATTGATGATATTGCCCAAAGCAAAGCGGTTATTTACGGCGGTTTCAAAGCCGCCATTGAAGCCGGTGTGCCCAGAGAAAATGCCGGCCTTCTTGTGGATGAAGAATATGGTTCCGCAATTCTTCAGGAAGCGCGTGACCACGGGTATATCGTATGTTTATCCACCGAAAAAAGTGGTCGCCATGACTTTGATTTTGAATATGGCGACGCATTTGCCGAGCATATTGAAAAATTTAATCCGACATTCGCCAAAGTGCTGGTTCGATACAATCCTCAGGGTGATCCAGCCATGAATGCATTGCAAACCAGTCGTTTGAAAAGGCTTTCCGATTATCTTGCGTCATCCAAAAGGCTTTTCATGTTTGAACTTCTTGTTCCCGCGGAAAAATCGCAACTTCAGCAGGTGGGCGGAGATGTTCATGCATATGACCTTAAACTCCGCCCCGCTTTGATGAAGCAGGCGATTGAAGAACTCCAGAATGCGGGTGTGGAGCCGGACGTTTGGAAAATTGAAGGATTGGATCGCGCCGAGGACTGCCGGCTGGTCGCGGCGGCTGCCCGCCGCGGCGGGCGCGAGAAGGTCGGATGTATTATTCTCGGGCGCGGAGAAAATGAGGCTCAGGTCATCAAATGGTTAACAACCGCGGCAGCCGTCCCCGGATTTATCGGCTTTGCGGTGGGGCGTTCCAGCTTTTTGCAGTCAATCGTTGATCTTCGCGCGGGCAAAATCGATCGTGGTCAGGCGGTGCGGCAGATCAGTGACAAATTCATGGAATGGGTGGGCGTATTTGATAAGGCGGCAGGCTGAAAATGTTTGGATCGCACTTATCGGTCGCCGGCGGATTGTACAAGGCGGTTGTGGAGGCACAAAACGAAGGTCTGCAGACAGTGCAGATATTCACGCGCAATCAGCAGCAATGGGCGTCGCCGCCGTTGTTGCCGGAGGTGATCCGGCAATTTCGTGATCAGGTAATCCAGGCCGGATTCCCATGCGTTGTAGCGCACGATTCGTATTTGACCAACCTGGCTGCCGGCAATGAAGAGTTGCGGCAGAAAAGCATCCGGAGTTTTGCATTGGAATTAAAGCGGTGCCACGCCTTGGGTATTCAATATCTTGTCACGCACACCGGTGCGCACGGGGGAGCCGGAGAACCGGAGGGAATTTCGCGGATTGTGGCTTCGTTGCGACAGGTGCTGGAGCTTGATCGGCACGGTACGACAACGATCTGTCTGGAGACCACCGCCGGGCAGGGCACATCACTGGGGTGGCGGTTTGAGCAGTTGCGCGACATCTTGGCCGGCATCCGCAACACGAACCGCCTGGGCGTTTGTCTGGACACCTGCCATATTTTTGCCGCGGGGTACGACGTATCCACGCCGGATGGAGCCGCGCAAAGTTTTGAGGAATTTGACCGTATCATCGGTTTGGAACGCTTGCGGGTCATGCACCTTAACGACAGCCGCAAGCCGCTGGGATCAAGAGTGGATCGTCATGCTCACATCGGACGCGGCATGATTGGCCTGGCGGTGTTTAAATATGTGTGTCAAAATCGAGCCTTCAGGGAAATTCCCAAGATTATGGAAACTCCCAAGGAAATGGCACCCGACGGGCGGCCGTGGGATTTAATTAATCTGGAAATCCTGCAAGCGCTGGAACGTGGAGAAGATCCCGTCCTTGCTCCCGTTGAGGCAACCGCTCCGAAAGCGGCGCAAAAGCGCATGGGCGTCAAGAGGTCAACTGCAAAAAAGAAGGCAAAGAAATGACCAGTATTGTTGCGCCGGTGTTTGTCCGTTCGGTTGAAACCGCCTTGCCGGTGCTTCAGGCCGCTATTACCCAAGGCGCGGATATGCTTGAACTGCGCTGCGATGAGGCAAGGCGCGAAGTTGTCGAGCAGATTCTTACCCGGCCCGAGGTGCGATGCAAACCGGTTATTCTGACCATTCGCGCCAAGGCTGAGGGGGGATCGTTTGCGGGGACCGAATCCGAGCGGTTGCAACTCATCAGGCACGCCTGCGGCTTGTGCCCCGATTATGTCGATATTGAATATGACACATGGCGGAAGAATCCGGAATTTGCCGGGGAAATTTTGCCGCTGCTGGCGGCGACGGATGATCCGGCTGAAAAAAAAACAAAATTGATTCTCTCAAATCATGATTTTCTTTCGCGGCCGACCGATTTACATCAACGACTGCTGGACATGGCCGCAACAGCACCGGTACGAATTGTTAAAGCGGCCTACAAAGCCCGGAATCTTACCGATGCATTGGAAGCGCTGCGTTTGTACCGCGAGTTACCAAAAGCAATCCGGCAATCCCTGGTGATTATTGCCATGGGTGAAGCCGGGATGATAACGAGAATTCTGGCCGCAAAATATAATGCGGCATTCACCTTTGCGGTTCCAGCAGGCGGTGCAACCACAGCTCCGGGGCAGCCGACAATTCTTGAATTAATTCACACCTGTCGATTCAAGCATCAGCAGCGCGATTGGCCGGTTTATGGCGTGGTCGGTTGGCCCGTAGCGCACTCCATCAGTCCGGTGATCCATAATGCCGGCTTTGGTTCCATTGATTTTCCCGGCGTGTATGTGCCTTTGCCAATTGAACCGGACTATGAGGCCTTTCGCACTATCGTAACCGCCATGCGCGAACTGCGGGATTTTAATCTTCGTGGACTAAGTGTCACAATTCCGCATAAGGCCAATGCGGTGCGATATCTGCAAAGCCAAAGCGGTCTGCTGGATGACACCTCAGCTCGCATTGGTGTAATTAATACGCTTTATTTTCCGCAACAGGGGCCAATCCGGGGAACCAATTCCGATTGGAGTGGAGCAATTGAAGCCTTGCGTGCCGGCACGAACTGGAGTTTGACCGATCTGGCTCATAAGCGCGTAGCCGTGCTCGGGGCCGGTGGTGCGGCCAGAGCCATTGTCGCGGGCCTGGCGACATTAGGTTCGACCGTAATTATTTACAACCGGACTCTGAAAAGGGCGCAGGAACTGGCCCACGAATTTAACGGCAAAACCGGAAGTGTTTCCGCAGCACAGCTCGATGAATTTGGGAACACGCATTGCCATGTGGTTATCAATTGTACCCCAGCCGGCATGAGCCCTGACGTAAAAGCGATTCCTGTTGATAATATCAGCGCAATTGATTCCTCCATGGTGGTTTTTGATACGGTTTATAATCCGAGGCGAACCCGCTTTTTGCAGGCTGCGGCGGAAAGGGGGGCCAAAACCATTGAAGGATTGGAAATGCTTTTACGCCAGGCGGTGGTGCAGTTCGAAGGGTTCACCGGCCAATCGGCCCCATTGGCCATTATGCGTGTTGCCGCCGAAGCCGCACTGGATCGAAAGTCATAGGTCGGTGTTGGCTATGTGGCTTCCGCGCCATGCGGGCAGCGAGTCGGATTGATCGCTATTAAAAAAACGTCTTGCCTAAAAAAGCGGCGGCGATAAGCGGGCAAATTTTTATTTGCATTAAAATTAAGCAACGAAATAAAAATAAAACACCAATTTGACCATCGGCATGCCGCTTGCATTATAATCGTGCGGACGGAAATTCTGATGCTTTTATCAGCATTAGGACTTGTAAAATATCGCTTGTTGCGAAATTTTGCATTCAGGGTATCGGGGAAAGTGCGATTGGAGGGTGTTGAATCCCTGCAATTAAGCCGACGGATCGGAAATGTCTTAAAACGGGTGCATTTCACGGTTTGTTTCTGAAATCCTGATTGATTGTATTTGCCAGATATGCGGTGTCGGGTAAAATCTCCGCCTTTCCCGGAAGGAGCCGCTTTGTATTTACCGGCGGATAATCGTGAGTCACTTTTTTACAGGAGTCTAACAGTTATGGGTGCATCCAATGCTCGTCGTGCGGCGGTTGTCGCATTAACCAATTTCAGGACCGTTCCTCCACGCGTCAATTTTAAGGACAAGAACGTCAAGGAAATTTTCGCCAGCAATGTATTTAATGAAGAGGTTCAGAGGACTCGACTACCCAAGCCGGTATTTAAAAAGCTGCAGCAGACGATTAAAAAAGGCCTGGCTCTTGATCCATCGATTGCGGACGTTGTCGCGGCTGCCATGCGCGATTGGGCCGTTGAGAAAGGCGCTACGCACTATACCCATATTTTTCATCCGCTTACCGGCGTTACCGCTGAGAAGCATGACAGCTTTGTTGCGCCAACCGAAGACGGCGGGGCGCTGCTTGAATTCTCCGGCAAAGAACTGGTGCAAGGTGAACCGGACGCTTCATCCTTCCCGTCCGGCGGTATCCGCGCCACGTTTGAAGCCCGCGGTTACACCGCATGGGATCCGACCAGCCCGGCATACATTCTCGAAAATCCCAACGGTACAGCTTTGGTCATTCCAACCGCGTTTGTATCCTGGACCGGTGAAGCGCTGGATGAAAAAACGCCGCTGCTGCGATCCATGGAAGCTCTTTCAAATCAGGCAATGCGCGTTTTGAAACTTTTCGGCAATCATACCGCCACCAAGGTGTTCACCACTGTCGGTCCGGAACAGGAATATTTCCTGATTGATCGCAATTTCTATTTCGCCCGTCCCGATCTTATTAATGCCGGTCGTACGCTCTTCGGTGCCAAGCCACCCAAGGGCCAGGAAATGGAAGACCATTATTTTGGCAGCATTCCAGAACGTGTTCTGGCCTGCATGCTGGAAGTCGAGCAGGAACTTTACAAACTCGGCGTGCCGGTCAAAACCCGCCATAATGAAGTGGCTCCGGCGCAATATGAAATTGCTCCGATTTATGAAAACAGCAACCTTGCGCATGATCATCAGATGCTCACGATGGAAACGCTCCGTCGCGTGGCTGAAAAATATGGCCTGGCGTGTCTGCTTCATGAAAAACCGTTTGCGGGGGTCAACGGTTCCGGTAAACACAACAACTGGTCCATGGCCACCGATACCGGTGAAAACCTTCTGAACCCTGGCGAAACACCGCATGAAAATGCCCAGTTCCTGGTATTTTGTGCCGCGGTCATCCGGGCGGTAAATAAACATGCCGCATTGCTGCGGGTAGCAATTGCCTCGGCCGGCAATGACCATCGTTTGGGTGCCAATGAAGCTCCGCCGGCGATTATCTCCATATATCTTGGTGACCAATTGCAGGATATCATCACGCAGATCGAAGCCGGTGGCGCCAAGAGCACCAAAAAAGGCGGCCACATGGAAGTTGGCGTGACGGTACTTCCCAAGCTCCCGCGCGATGCCGGAGATCGGAACCGCACCTCGCCATTCGCGTTTACCGGTAATAAATTTGAGTTCCGGGCGGTATCTTCCGGTCAGTCCATTGCCACGCCCAACACGGTTCTCAATACCATCGTCGCGGAATCACTGGATTATCTTGCCGGAAAACTTGAAGCCGACCACAAGGCCGGCAAGGATTTCAACAAGTCCGTTCAGGAACTTCTCGCCGCGGTTATCAAAGAGAACAAGGGCGTGATTTTTAACGGTAATGGCTATTCGGAAGAATGGCATAAAGAAGCCGAAAAGCGTGGTCTGCCGAATTTGAAAACCACGGTTGACGCGGTTCCTCATCTGATTTCCAAAGAAGCCATCGAGCTTTTCGGTAAGTACAAGGTGCTTACGGAGCGCGAAGTACACAGCCGCTATGAAATCTATCTTGAAAAATACATCAAGACGATCAACATCGAAGTGCAGATGACCACGGTGATCGCCAAGACCATGATTATTCCCGCGGCGATGGAATATCAGAAAAATGTTGCAAAATCCATCGGTGCCGCCAAGTCGGCCGGTGTTCCGGCGGCATCTTTGGCTGAACAGGAAAAAATGCTCGCCGATCTCTCTGCTTCCATCAGTGATATGCAGAAGAAAACCGAGGCGCTTACACGTCAGTCCGAGCACCATGCTGCCGGCGATACGCTTTCCCACGCCAAGCATTCTCTGGATAAATTGATTCCGGCAATGAATGCTGTGCGCCAAGCGGGTGATCACTTGGAAACAATTGTTTCCGATGATCTCTGGCCGCTGCCGACCTATCGGGAAATGCTGTTTATCAAGTAAAACATCGGTAATGGTGTTATAAAAATCAGAGGGGGCGATCCGTTCGGGTCGCCCCCTTTTTTTTTATTTCCATCGCAGAGACATTTAAAATCGGGAATTATCGATCCATTTGATTATCCGTAAAAATCCACTGCTGCCAGGGTTTGGGCAATACCGCAATAAAGCGCCCCGGCCAACTCCATGTCAGTACACTTCGCACAATGGTCACCGCCAGTAAACCGCCGGCGATGACATCCGACGGGTAATGATCATGCCGGATGACCCGTTGGAATGCGACATCCAGAGCCAATCCATAAAACAATGCCCGTCCGCGCGGATAAAACCAGGAAAGCCCCGCCGCCAGAGCGAATGCACCGCTGGTATGCGCGCTGGGGAAGGATTGGTAGGTCGCTGAAGAAAAGCCATACGCGGGGCCGAAAAAGCCGTACTTGCCCTGCGTAAGTACCCAAGGCCTGGCTCTACCGCAGAGTCCCTTAATCAGATAGCACATTGCCACAGCGCAAAGGCAACCCACCGCTAAAGCAATGGCCTTTTTCCGCCCTTGTTTGTCTAAAAGTGCCACCGCGATAATCACCAGCACGGAGCATGTCCATTGCCCCCACTGCATGAGCATTAACATTTCGAGGTTGATATCCGATTTAAATTTGATCGGATTTCCAATCGCCCATTGCCCCACGGGCTTGTCAATGACGAATGCAATGGCGATTGCAATCAATACCACCAGAAATTTGGCCCAACGCGGCCACTTTGAATCGAAATATATGGGGGCGGGATGCCGCCAGAGTGTTGGAACGTCACCATTGGATAAATCCATTTAAAAGCGTCTCCTGTACGGGGCAGCGGTACGCACCGCAGTATCAAAGGCGTGATAACGTTTTAATCCGCGGTTGTCAATATTTGTGTAATTTTCGCTATGGGTTATAATATGCAGTTCCAGATTCGGGACGAGTGGCGTTTCCGTGCTGGAGGCCGGTAGTTTATTCAGGTGCGTAGCGTTATGCATGCTATTGAGCTGAATTATGTTGCAGCGTGAGGATTACAACCTCCCGCTGCTGCGGTGTACCCGGCTGCAGTTCACCATGATGGTGGGTCTGCAAGGTTGACATTTCAAATGTGTCTTGAACCTTGATTTAGATCACACCGGAGATGGTGTGACGGCGCTGTTTACAGCTGAGGTACAGCCGGAGATCGCTTTAAACCGGCGATGTTTTGCCGCGCTGAGTGTTGGTACGTTGAGTTCCGTACGAGCAACGCCAGAACGGCCCGAATTTCGCATAAATTGAGGTCACAGTCAGTATGAATCAGGAACTGCTTAGAATTGTAGATTCCATCGCTCGCGATAAAAATATTGAGAAGGAATCGATTTTCAATGATATTGAGATGTCCCTGCATTCCGCAGCGCGCAAGTTTTACGGCGAGGCGGAGGATGTGGCCTGTACGATTGACCGCATGACCGGTGACATCCAAGTCAATAAAAATGGCACGCTCATTGACTACCGCGAATTTGGCCGTATCGCCGCACAAACCGCAAAGCAGGTTCTGATACAGAAAATTCGTGAAGATGAGCGCGGCAGCATTCTTGAAGAATTTGCCGATCGGCAGGGGCAGATTATCACCGGTACCGTGGCCCGGGCCGAAGGAACTGCATTATCCGTAAATTTGGGACGCTGCGAAGGGTTCCTGCCCAAAAGTGAACAAATTCCGGGTGAAACCCATCATGTGGGCGAACGTATACGTTGCCTGGTTCTGGAAGTACGCGATGTTGGCAACCACGTCAAAATTGTATTATCCAGATCGCACCCGGATTTCATTCGCCGGCTCTTCGAATTGGAAGTTCCCGAGGTTCAGGAAAAAATTATTGAAGTGAAAGCCCTGGCGCGCGAGGCCGGCTACCGAACCAAGATTGCCGTATCATCCATTGATACCAAAGTTGACTGTGTTGGTGCGTGTGTGGGTGTTCGCGGCAGCCGCATTAAAAATATTGTTGATGAACTTGGTGGCGAAAAAATTGACATCGTTCGCTGGAATGAGTCGTCGCAGGTATTGATCACCAATTCATTAAAGCCGGCGGAAATCGTCGAAATTTCCCTGAATTTTGAACTTGGCCGCGCTACGGTTGTGGTCAATGAAACGCAGCTTTCTCTGGCCATCGGTAAACGCGGACAAAACGTCCGTCTGGCCGCCCGCCTGACCGGCTGGGATATCGATATTCTCACGCCAACCGAATACAGCAAAGGGTTGGATGATCTTGAAAAAGCCATGCGAACCATTGAAGGCGTGGATGATAAATTTATTGATCGTCTTGTGGCGCTGGGTATTATTGACCTGCGCGATCTTCAGGAAGTCGGTTTTGAGCCGCTGGTGAAAGAACTGGAGCTTTCCGAAGAACTTGCCCGAAAAGTTATTGAAGTTGGCCGCGAAGCCGGCAAGCGTATTGAGGAAGAAGAAAAGGCTCGGAAGATTGCGGACGCCAATGCGGCCAATCAAGAGGCGTTACCCGCCGAGGGTGATGCAACTTCTGGTCAATCGGAGTCAGAGACTGCGGCAGAACCTATTGAACCGACGGCTCATGCCGAAACCGCGCCAACCGATGCGCCGGCAGTGGATGCGTCGGAACCGACGGAACCGGCGTCGTCGAATTAACTAGACGCCAGCGCGGCCCAGGATGGCTGTAAAGGTCGTCCGGCGTTCGGCTTTACGGGAGTTTTCATTGCGACCACAGAAAGTATTCCAGATTGCACGCGAACTTGGCGTTGACAGCAAAGCTATCATTGCCAAATGTGAAGCGGAAGGTGTTCCCAAGATTGACAGCCACCTCAGTGTGGTCAGCGTCGGTCTTGCCGCCACTATTCGGGAATGGTTCAGCGCCACTTCCCCAACCACCGCAGTTGAACGTACCGCCCATGTCGATGTCGAAAAAGTGAAAAAGACGCGCGTGGGTCGGCCCAAGTCAACCGATGGCACCGCTCGCAAGCCGGGGCGTCGCGGGCGCAAAGCGGCCGCATCAGCCGAAACTGCTGTTGTCGAGCAAACGGCGGCAGACGGCGGTGTTGCGGTCAAAACGGCGGAGCAGTCCGACCAGCCTTTGGCCGAAGAAGCCACCGAAGTTTCCACAGCGGGCGGTAGCCCAACTGGAACGGATATTTTAGAGCCGGAATCTCAGCGGCCCGCCCGCGAATCCGATCAGGCTAAAACCGTTGCCCCCGATACCCATAAGACCCGGGAACCGGAGAAATCCGAAACCGAAACCACAGCAAAACAACCGTCGCCGGAAGTATCGGGTGGCGCGGCTGTAGCCGTGCCGGTGCCGCCCGCCGCTCCGGTGGTGCCTGCGGCTGGAATTCCAGCGGCTCCTGTGGCCCCGGTAGTCCCGGTTAAGCCAGTCAAGCCGGTGGTGAAAGTCGTGCCGCGCGGGATTCCCAATGTGGTAGCCAAACCTGTCGTTACACCGGTAGGGCCGCGCAATGTACCGACCCCGGCGCAGTTGCAGGGGCCTAAAGTCGTACGTGTTGAAGCGCCGGAGCCGGTTTCCGCTCCGCGTCCGCGTCCACGCCCGGCACCGGGTCCATCATCCGGCCCCATGATGGATCGTCAGCCATCAAGCGGCGGATTCTCCGGACGCAACAAGGGGCGGCATCAAACCGAACGCAATCCCGATGAAGAAGAAGGGCATTCACCGCGACGCAAGGGTGGGCGAAATGCCCGTAATGCGTTTGGCCGTAGTGCCGATGCCGGGTCGGAACTTGCCGCCGGATATTGGACCGATGCGGATCTCGTTGACCGTGCCGAGCGTCTGGCCTCCGCAACCGGCGGAAAACTTCGCGCCCATCGGCGAGCCTTGAATAAATCACAGCAGCGTGAGCAGAGCGCTCATGTTGAATATCAGCGACCCAGTTCCATTTCCGTGACGCCACCGGTAACGGCGCGGGAACTTTCGGAATTGCTGGGTGTCAAAGCCGGTGACCTGCTTAAAAAGCTCATGGAGCAGGGCACGATGGTGACCGTTAATCAGCCCATTGATGTGGCCGCCGCACAATTGCTGGCGCTGGATTATGGTGTTGAACTGCTGATCAAAGAAAAAGAATCGCTGTTTGCCGCCCTTGAACGGCAGTATGCGGAAAAGGAACTGGCTGCTGAAAAATCGCCCCGGCCGCCAATCGTTACGGTACTGGGCCATGTCGATCATGGAAAGACCAGTCTGCTGGATAAGATTCGTTCCAGTAACGTCGCCGCGGGTGAGGCTGGCGGTATCACACAGCATATCGGTGCCTATACCGTTACTATTACCGGTTCGGACGGCAAGGCCAAACGCGTTACGTTCCTTGATACGCCGGGACACCAGGCCTTTACGGCCATGCGGGCCCGCGGTGCCAATGTCACCGACGTTGTGGTCTTGGTTGTGGCGGCGGATGATGGCGTGATGCCGCAGACGGTTGAGTCCATCAGCCATGCCAAAGCAGCCAATGTGCCGATCGTTGTGGCATTGAATAAAATTGATAAGCCTGAAGCCAATGCCAACCGGGTATTGGGGCAACTCGCTGAGCAGGGACTCAATCCGGCGGAATGGGGCGGCGATGTTGAAGTGGTCCGTACCAGCGCGGTTACGGGTTCAGGCGTCAAGGAATTGATCGAATATCTCGATTACGTCGCTACATTGCGTGAATTAAAAGCCGCAACCGATATGCCGGCACGCGGTTCGGTGGTTGAAGCCTTTATGGATCCGCTGCGCGGTGTCGTGGCACGGGTTATCGTGCGCAACGGCACATTGCGGGTCGGCGATTCCATCGTTTGCGGTCCGTCCTCCGGCCGGGTGCGTCAATTGCTTGATGATAAGGGGCACAGCATAACCGAGGCCGGCCCGGCAATGCCGGTGGAAGTCATCGGGCTGGACAATGTTCCCGTCGGCGGTGATTCGATGTACGTTGTCGATGATCCGGCGCAGGCCAAAGCCATTGCGCAGCAGCGTGCGCAGATGGATCGTGAAAATGAGATCGCGCGTCGGCATAAAGTCACGTTGGATAATCTCTTTGATACCATCAAGCGCGATAAAGTCAGAGAACTCAATATGATTCTCAAGGCCGACGTGCAGGGATCCGTGGATGTCTTGAAAAAGACCATGACCGAAGAACTTTCCGATGAGGTGCAGGTTAAACTGCTTCATGCCGCCGTGGGCGGTATAACCGAAAGTGATGTGCTTCTGGCGGATGCTTCCGGTGCCATTATAGTGGGTTTCTCAGTGGTGCCCGATGAATCGGCTCGCAAACTTGCCGAACAATTGCGGGTTGAAATACGGCTGTATCGGGTGATTTATGAAATTACCGATGACATTCGCAAGGCGCTGGGTGGCATGTTATCTCCTGAGCAGCAGGAGCAATCGATGGGGCATGCGGAAATTCGGCAGGTGATTCGAGTTGGCCGTCTGGGCAATATTGCCGGCTGCATGGTTACCGATGGCATCCTGCATCGCAGCAATAAATATCGCCTGATTCGTGATGGCGTGGTGGTGGTGGAAAATCTCGCTTTGGAATCGCTCAAGCGTTTCAAGGATGATGTGCGCGAAGTTCGCGGCGGGTTGGAATGCGGTCTTAAGCTGGTCGGATACGACGATATTAAAATCGGAGATCGGCTTGAAGCGTATAAGACCGTGGATGTTGCCCGAACGTTGTAATACCCTCCGGGGTTTGGCGTTCAATTCAGTGTGGGTTCGTGTGGCCCGCTTGGAGACGCAATATTCGTACATGGCGAAGCGGAAATTGATCCGATGAGTATCAGACAGCAGAAAATTGAATCCCAGGTTCGCCGTCTGGTCAGTGAAGCGATATTGCGGGAGCTATCCGATCCGCGTATCAGCGGATTGCTTAGCGTTACGCGCGTTAAAGTATCGCCGGATCTGCGCGAAGCCCGCGTTTATGTCAGTATTTTATCAGATCGATCGGAATCGACGGTCATGAGCGGACTGATTTCCGCGCGCGGCGTGATTCAAAAGCACGTTGCCAACGGTATGAATATCCGATATGCCCCGCGACTGTCGTTCGAGCTTGATGAATCATTAAAACGCCAGGCCGAAGTGCTCAAGGCTCTGGATTCGGCGGTACATAATGAGCATGGTAACACCATCGGCGGGCCGGAAATCCCCTCCGATGAAACTCCCGATCGTAACACTTGATGATGAGGTTCCCATGAATAAATCGGGTCCCAACCAGGACACGCTGAACAAGATTATCAAGCGGCTGATCAAGGCCGCGCCGTCCGGACATCACGAAAAGCTTGAGCCTCTGGCTCGCCTTGTCCGGGCATTTCTGGAATTCGATTGTGATTCCAACCGATTGCTCGCCGCCGAGGCGCGCATCATGAGTTCCGTTGTTGATTTCAACGAACTGCGTGTCACACCCGCAATTGAGCTGGCCGCCGCGTTGGGCGTGCGCTACCCATTTGCCGAAGCTCGTTGTGCCATGCTCCATCGCACACTTCAATCCATTTTCGACCGGGAACATCAGATGAGTCTTGATGGCCTGCATGGCATGAAAAAAGCCGATATTCGCAAATATCTGCAGACGCTTGCCGGTATGAATCCATACGTTGAAGCGGTTGTGGCTCTGGAATGTTTTGATGTTGCCGCCGCGCCCGTTGATACAAAGCTGCAACTTTGGCTGATCAGCAAAGATTGCTTCCCCGCCGAAATCAGCCTGCCGGAAATGCAGCATATTCTTGAAAAGCACATCCGTGCCGCGGATATGTTGAAATTTCATCATGGCGTCCGCAAGGAAATTGATGATTGGGCACCCCGGGTCTGGCCCAAGGCCGCGAAAATTCCTTCTCCCATGCTGGCACCGCCCGCGGTCAATGCCTCGACTACGACTCCTCCGGCCAAGCCGCCAGTTGAGGCACCGGCCGCCAATCATGCGCCAGCCAAGGCGGCATCAGCTAAATCCGCAGGCCATACAGTCAAACATTCGGGCAAAGGCAAGCACCATGCCAACAAAGGTAAGTAGATCATTACCTGATACTGACAGGGACATCTACATCATACAACCTCTTCCTGATTGATCTGGAGTTATACATGTTAAAACCATCACCCAATGTTCTCCGTTTGGGTATTCCCAAGGGTTCACTGGAAAATGCCACCGTTGATCTTTTTGCCAAAGCCGGCTGGCGGATTTCAATTAATGATCGCAGCTATTTTCCTTCAATTGATGACCCGGCCATCGAAGTCGTTCTCTTTCGTGCGCAGGAAATGTCCCGCTACGTTGAAGAAAACGTCATTGATGTCGGCCTCACCGGTTCCGACTGGATTAAGGAAAACAAGTCCGACGTACACGAAGTTGCAGAACTGGTCTACAGCAAAGCCACGAGCCGGCCGGCCCGTTGGGTGCTCGCCGTTCCGCAGGAATCCAGCGTGAAGGGGCCGGAAGACCTTCGCGACGGCGTTATTGCAACGGAACTGGTCAACGTTACCAGACAATATTTTCACGATCGCAACATTCCCGTGCGTGTTGAATTCAGTTGGGGGGCAACGGAAGTAAAAGCACGGCTGCTCGATGCGATTGTCGATATCACCGAAACCGGTTCGTCGATTCGTGCCAATAACCTCCGCATTATTGATACGCTTCTCACCAGCACCACCCGGTTGATTGCCAATCACACTGCCTGGCAGGAGCCTGTCAAGCGAGAAAAAATTGAAAATATTGCGCTGTTGCTGCAGGGGGCGATTAACGCGAGGGAAAAAATTGGGCTGAAACTCAATGCGCCCAAGGAAAAGCTGGAAGCCGTTCTGAAAATACTTCCAGCTGAAAAATCGCCTACAATCTCGGCTCTGGCGGATGGTTCCTGGATCGCCGTAGAAGTGATAATCGAAGAAAAAATGGAACGCGAGATTATACCGCTGCTTAAGCGGGCCGGAGCGACGGGCCTTATCAGTTATCCTCTTAACAAGGTCATCGCATGATCAGGTTTCCACCTGTCCGGTTTTTTCGATTTGGCGGTATTGCCTGCGGACCGGCAATCATGCTGACGATGTTTATTCTTGCGGCGGCGTTTACAGCATGGGCCAGCCCGGTGTCCGCGGCAATCGCGCCAATGCATAGCGCTGATGCCGGCTTGGTTGCCGTGCCTAAAGATCCGGAGTGGGCCAAGTATGTTCTGCTCGCGGTCATCTGGACGCTGGTCATTGCCGCGGTCATCGGACCGATGTACCGATTTTTACACCGTAAATCCGTTTCGTCGGATATGATTAAATACCGCGGATGGTAGTATTAAATTCCAGTTGGATTTCCGGGTAACGCATTCCGGAAGTCAATAGTTAAGGAGTCCATTATGGCAGCCGATTCATCATTTGATATCGTCAATGAAGTCAACCTTCAGGAACTTGACAATGCGGTTGTACAGGCGCAAAAGGAAATTGCCACGCGTTTCGATTTCCGTGGCACCGCAGCCGCCGTTTCAGAACTGGATAAAAAAGAAAAGCTCATCACCGTAACCGCGGATGATGAAACCCAGCTTGATGCCGTGATTCAGGTCCTGATCTCCAAAATGGTCAAGCGCGGAGTTGATGCCCGAAGTCTGGACAGACAAAAACTGGAAGCGGCAACGCACAAAACCGTTCGGCAGAAAATTAAACTTAAAAGCGGAATTGATCGTGAAACGGCCAAGGCGCTGCAAAAGCGGATCAAGGATCTGGGGTTAAAGGTTAACGCCAGTATCCAAGGTGAATCTTTGCGCGTCAGCGGCGCAAAAAAAGATGATCTGCAGGCGGTGATGGCGGACCTGCGGGCCAAACCTCCGGAAATTCCGATTCAGTTTAACAATTATCGATGAATTTTTCTTGGCGTTCCCATCGATGCGGGGTTATGCTAACAATTATTGGCTCACGCGCATTACGCCGGGTTGATGAGCCTGCAATGGTGCTGAAAATGTTGAAATCAATGAAACGAAAAAAAGTTGCCGCGACAGCAGTTCTCAGTGGGCTTATGATCCTCGCCCTTGCGGCGTGTTCGGATCAGCCGCAGCGGCCGGCGCGACCACCGATTTCTCTGCAGGACATGCACCTCAAGCCTTCGATTTATCCCGCCCTGCGCGGAACCATTCGGTCTGTTGCCGCATTGGCCTATTCAAGTCCGATCATTGTGCGGGGCTGGGGAGTTGTTGCCGGCCTGCCGAATACCGGCAGCGGTGAAATGCCTCCGGGCATTCGCAATATTCTCGCCAATCGCCTGCTGAAAAACGGCGCGGGATATCTAAGCCGTGGAACTCAGCAGTATGACCCCAACCGTATCTTGAGTTCCCGGCAGATCGCGGCGGTATTTGTTGAAGGGGCCATCCCCGCCATGGCAACCGCCGGAACGCATTTTGATCTTTACGTCACCGCACTTTCCGGAACCGCCACAACCAATTTGGAAAATGGCCTGCTTTGGCCCGTTCCGTTGCGCACCCATATTCGTAAAATTGTCCAGACCACTGCGATTGCCCGTGGCATGGGGCCGGTTTTCTGCAATCCTTTTAATGTCAGTGGCGCTTTGAAAAAGCCGGCTGATATTATCCGCAACGGGCGTGTTCTCGGGGGTGGAATTGTCACCCGCAGCCTGCCGGTTATGCTTGAGCTTTACAGCCCGTCGTACCGTATCAGCGCCCTGGTGGAGCGTATTATTAATGAGCGTTTTGGGGGATATCCTCCCATCGCAACGGCGGAAAACGATATGATGATCCGCCTGCGGGTTCCACGAAAATATCGGCGTCATCCCGCACGATTTGTCCGTCGGGTCATGTCGCTTTATCTGCAACGCAATATGCCGGGATTTGCTGCTTCCCAGGCGGCAGTACTTATTAAGGCTCTGCGTGATCCCAATGCTCCGGATGACCAAATCGCACTGGCTCTGGAGCAGCTTGGCCGGCCCATTATTCCCATTTTACGCCTGCACTATAATTCCCCCCAGTCCGCTGTACGGTTCTTCAGCGTACTGGCGGGAAGCTTTATTGGTGATGAAGATGCCATTCCCGTGCTGGCCAAATATGCCACCGATTCCAAAAGCCCCTTCCAGCGCCGAGCCATACGGGACCTGGCCCGATGCGGTGATCGTGTGAATGCTACGCTGGCCTATTCTAAACTGCTGCACACCAATGATACGGAATTAAAAATCCTGGCTTATCGAGGACTGGCTGATCTTCATTCTTCCCATCTGTATCGGCAGCCTTTCATTGGTCGATTTCTTATGAATGTTTTGCCCGCGGATGCCTCTTCCCTGATATATGCTACCTCGCATCGTGTTCCACAAATCGCTGTTATCGGCCATGTGCCCGTGCTGGTTCCCGGAACATTGTATATCAGCCCGCACGGTGCTTTAACTGTTAATTATCCTCTCCATGCGGCCCATGCCGCCAGCGGGAAATCCAGTTATCCGGTTATGCTTTATTTCCGAGATCCATTGACCCACAAGGTTGTGGAATTGAGTTGTAAACCGCAGTTGCCTGCTATTATTTCGGCACTGGCCACCGCACCAGATCCCTTTTCGCCAAAATTCAACCCAAAGGAACCCTATATTGCAATTTCCTACCAAAGGCTGGTTACCATGTTGTATACCATGTGTAACAGCGGTGAACTAAATGCCACCTTCCGGCTTGAAAGAATGGCTAATCGTAACCGCGCGATGTTTGCATCGCTCAATGAACCCCGTCCCAGCCGCAGCACCATGAATCTTGCGACTGCGGCAACGCAAAAAGGAAAAAACGTCGGCAGCGGTTCGCTGGAATATTCCACATCGCTTCCGGGTGAGGTTCCCGGGAAGTAAGATCACCCGGTGCGCAGACTGTGTAAGCCGAACTGTTTTTCGCAAAAGAATAAAATTTGCATGCGCATCACGACTGCTCCTTCAAGGCTCAAACCACTTCAGAGGAGTCTGTATTCGGGCGGCTCGGTCACGGAATAACGGAATATTTGCGCTTTTTTGCTTTTTGCGTCCCATATCCAGAATTCCACTATCAACATTGTGAATTGTATCTCATCCCTTGGCTCATTATTGCCGATAAACAACCATGGATGCGGTTGACAACCGATCCGCGATCAGGGGCTGTCGGGCCTCTGTGCAGCCCAGCCGACATGAGGCTGTGATACGTCGCGGGGAGGCTGATACCTCCGCGGAAGTGATTGTGGGGACGTTGAGCCGAACGGATGAGGCTCAAGATAAGGTTAACATTGCGGTCGAAAGCTGCGAAAGAAGCCATACCAGGATGATATGGACCACGCGCTGACGACTTTTGGAGCAGTAGAAAATTATGGACACGCTTACTTTGCCACAGCAGGTGCAGGAATTCCTGAATTATCTCCAGTTTGAGCGCCATTTCTCCACCTATACCAGTAAATGCTACGGTGCCGACCTGCGACAATTCGGACTCTTTCTCGCCGGCGTGCAGGATATACCGGCCAGTGTTCTGTTATCCCAGCCGGCGTCCGGTAATGCGGCGGTGAATCTTTCACGTGAAATGCAGAACAAACAGGCGAACCATCCTGAAGAACCGCCTCCGCAGCAGATTCAGGAACTTCTGCTCAATGCGGGCGCTGAAGACGTTCGGCGTTATCTTCAGCATATGCGCGAGCATAACTATTCCAAAGCCACTGTTGCGCGGAAACTTGCCACGCTTCGGAGCTTTTTCAAATACCTCAATAAGCGGGGGCTGACCGGTAATAATCCGATGCTCAGTATCCGCACGCCGAAACTGGACAAACGTCTGCCGAAATTCATGACCGAAGAACAGGTAACGCGCCTGCTGCAAACCCCGGACGATACCGATCTGCTTGGATCGCGCGATAAAGCCATGCTGGAAGTGATTTATTCCTCCGGTTTGCGCGTAAGCGAACTGGTCGGATTGAATATTGATGATCTTGATGTCGCCGCCGGTGTGATCAAAGTGCGCGGTAAAGGCAAAAAAGAGCGTGTCAGTCCGGTTGGACAGACCGCCGTTAATGCTCTGACCAAGTACATCGATCAGAGGAAACTCATTATGGCGCAGGATTCGCCCAATGCGCCATTGTTTATCAATAAACATGGTCAGCGTTTAAGTACTCGTTCGGTTC
>JAJZJL010000088.1 GCA_021810145.1 Planctomycetota bacterium
CCTTGCAGAGTCGGGCCTTTGACCTACTGGGGTGTTCACAGTAGCGGGAAGTGACAAACTGAATAAAACCCTTGCTATGCAAGGGTTTTATTTGTTTTTAACGGCTAAACTCTGGTTTAATGGATCCACTGTTTGTAAAAGTAACCTGTGGTTCTGACGCAGCAGACGGCCGGCATACCGCGGGCCAAACACAATCACGCGTTTTCCCGCTTCGTGCAAAAACCAGGTACGGCGGGCCAGGCCACGACGCACGGTGAAGATTCGTAACGTCCGCTGATGTACACGCAGGGTGTAGATCTTTATTCCGTGCGCCGGGATATCGGTATGGAGCGTGTATTGATGGGTAAAAATTCCGGATTCACGGAATGCCGGTGATGCGATCACCGGGCCGGGTGCCTTTTGATTCAGGCGCAGAAGAATCGGTGAATGTGGCGGGCCATACGTAATGACGCTGGTAACGCTTCCCTGATGCACGATTCGCAGAATTCGCGCACAGCCATGCTGCAGAGTGAAATATCGATTCAATGAAAATTTGCTCACCATCGGAAAGAGATGTTGCGGTGCAATAACCATGGGACAGCCGTCGGGAGGTGTGCAGATGACCGGGCGCATGGTGAGATTTTGGAAGAAATCAATTCGCCCATACGGACTTACGCGGCAGAATGAGCGCATACCCGGCGGCAAGTGGGATACATACAAACCCACATTCATACTGGCTTCGAGAATCTTCTGAAACGAGCGGGCAAAATCGTTGGTGAATTTGTAATGGTAGTAAAGCGGTCGCAGGTCTCCGCCCTGGCCGATGGGAGCGGCAAAATCATAACTGGCTTTATTGATGTTGTCATAGAAATGAGATGGTGTGGTGCCACCCACAGCCAGATACACATCATAACCGTTGCCGCCGTAGCCAATGACATGCCATGGCGCTTGATAAGTTAATACATGTTGTCCGGCCGCGCGATGGCGATAATCGGTATACCATCCGCACCACATCTCCGTGGTGTACCAGGGACTGGTGCGGCCCTGCGTAACCCATGGCCCCACACCTGCCGGGCTGGCTCCGTGGTGTTGGCCGCTGAAGAACATTGGCACATCAATACCCAGCGTAAGGGCTTTGTGATACAGATATTGGTAATACCGATTGGGCAGAACCGCACCCCAGCCGGCGGCGTCTTCATTTTCCAGTTGAACCATAATCACCGGTCCACCGTGGTTAATTTCATTGGCGGCAACAATGGGCAGGAGTTTGTTGAAATATGCGCCAACGGCGTGAAGAAATGGCGGATCGCTTTGTCGGATGTTCAAACCGGGAATGAATTTGAGCCAGATCGGCAGGCCGCCGCTGTTCCATTCTCCGTTGCTGTAGGGACCAACCCGTAAAACCGCATAGAATCCCATTTTCTTAACCAGATGAAGAAAAGCCGCAAGATTTCTCCGGCCATGAAAATTAAATTGCCCTTCACGCGGTTCCTGGTAGCTCCAGAAAATGTAGGTTTGTACGCAGTTAAAACCGTCACGTTTCATTTTCAGCAGGCGATTTTTCCACAGCGCACGCGGCACCCGCTGATAATGCATGGAGCCGGACGCCAGAAATACCCGTTTGCCGTTGATCATGAAACCGCGCCCATCAAAATTGATAAACTTGTCAGCATTGGGCTGCGGGGGAAAAAAAGAAGCATTTGTCCGGTGAAGCGGCGCGAGCATGAAGCCCAAAAATGCGACCATGGCACTGAGACGGTATAAAAGTGGACAAATCTCTGTAAACGATATTTTGATTGATTGTCGCGTCATGGCAGTAATAAACCCTTGTGTTGACTGATCGTTCAGGTGCCGCAAAACCAGACGATTATTTCAGGCCGGCTGGTGGAGTCGGGGCTTGCGTGTCCAGCATCATATCATCAAAAGCCTGCCGATCCGGTGGCAGCCAAATGCATAATTTCCATCGCCATCGTGCCAGCAGTACCGGCGGATATCCGTGTGCCTGCGCATAACGGTATGCCATAATACGATCCGGCCATTGCCGATAGATATCGGCTTTGCTGTACGCGTTGCGTTGATTCAGCAGGTGCCACAGCACATTGGCGGCACTCCTGGCGACGGTGGCATTCAGAACCGGTGTGGGTGGTCGGTATGTGCTTGGCGGCAAACCGTTGGTGTTGGTATAGCCATTATTGTTTGCCGGCGCGTTAAGTGGATCAAGAAACATTCCAGCAACGGCCATATTCAAGCTGCCATTACGGGCCAATCGCACAGGAAAAATCCCCGGCCCCTTAAGTAAAAATGTGGTGTACATGCCACCCCAGAACTGTTTAATTCGACTTTGTGCCAGCGGGCGGTCGGTTTGCCATGCAAGAGCCGGCGGAAGCCCCCGGGCAAACACCTGGACAACATAATCACGGACCATATTGAAGCCGGATTCGCCGTCCTTATTGTGGAAATAAAAGGACAGGCGATACAGCCCCTTGGGAATAGTCACCGCCAGCCACATATCTGGACCTTGAAAGAACCGGGGATAATCCTGGCCGTCGTCATTCCACTCACCTTCAACGCGCTGGCCCATGTCGGGATCATAAAGTGTGCGGCGCGATTGAGAATGATACCGCGCTACATAATATCGCATGTCGCCGGATTGCAGCATGTGCGGCGACGCTTCCTGTTGGATCCGGGCGTAGCCTGATGTACCGAAGAACTGATCCTGTCCGGTCTGGAAATTCGGGCCGCCATCGCACAACTTGGCATACGCCACGCCGTAATGACCCAGCCAGTCTCCCTCGGTGCGCCAATCCGCACCCAGGCTGGCGGCTTGCAGCGCAGGGCCCTGCCCGGCTTTCACCGCTGCTATCATGCGTTTGAGAGCGGCAGTGGTCGGAGCACGGGCACCGGCTGGAAGCGGTGGTGCAACATCTGGCGGCGGCATTGGCTTAAATGGAGCCACGGCACCGGGTGGTAACTTTACTTTTACCTGAAACAAACCGGATTCATAACCGCCCACGAGCATTCCACCATTTGGCAGCGCGGCCATGGACGCAATAAAATCATGTGCTATGGAATTTGCGGCGGAATCGGCCCCCGGAAATATCCGTTCATTGTGCTGATTCAATATTTCAAATCCGCCGGTGCGATGGCCTACCCATATATTGCCATCGCAATCTGTGGCCAGTGCAGTGACATAATCCGTCAGCAGTAGATGGCTTCTCACCGCCGATGACGGCGCTTTCCAGTGCGGTGGAACATGCCACTGTCCCTTTACCTTCAGAATACAGTTGCGCCCCCGGATAAACTGCCAGAGCCGGCCGTTGTCTTCACCGTAGGCCAGTCCGGATTCGGTTCCGGCGTATACGCGGTAGGCCGGCCGGCCATGCTGAAAGCCGCGCGGCACCACCGCCAGAGCGTTGACGCGATCATCCGGCAGACCTGCTCCCCATGCCGCACTTGGCGGTGTCACAGGTCCGCGGATGTGTGTCCATGTTTTATAATCATGTTTTGGTGAAGCCACCGCGAGGCCGTTACATTGCAGGCCGACGAACAGTGTGCCATCAGGCGCGAAGGCAAGGCATGAAACCTGATTGGCCGGCAGGCCATTGGCTCGCGTGTAATATTGCCAGATGTTTTGATGTACGCGATAGCGGGTCAAACCCTTGGCGGTGGCAATCCAGACGTCACCGTCAATGGGTGATATCGCAATGCCGAACACGCGCTGCCCCAGTGGCCCGGCACGTGAAGTTGTATACGCATCGGCATTATTGACAGTCTGCCAATGCGCACCAGGTGTTTCCGGATTCAACCGGTCATATCCTGCGCCGCCGGAGCGGCCATAGCCCTGCCCGGCAATGAGATCATAATCTCTCCATTTCTTGCCGTTATATACACAAACCCCGTGCCGCAAACTGCCGGCCCAGATTCGGCCCATTCCATCGCATGCCAGAGCATATACGTTATTGGGGGCGAATTGTTGGTTGTTATATCGTTGCCAACGATCTCCACTCTTTGCGTTCGGATCGTAACATGAAACGCCCTGACCCTCGGTACCGATCCACCAGCGGCCATGCGGATCGATGGTTAAGGCGGTGATCCATGATGAATGCGCCCGCACATGCGCAATGGACGTAATTGTCATTGGTGCCTGTACGCCGGGCAGCAACCGGGGCAGGTGCTGCCGGCCGGTAATCGTTTCTGGTGGGGAAAGCTCGTTGGCCAGAGCAACCGGTTTTGTTCCCGGCACAGGCGGTACGGATTGAGCTAAGCGATCCATTCCAATGGAGGGGTTGGAATTTCCGTGATGTACCACAGGTGCAACGCTGACGGCGTTGGTGGAAACCGCGGAGTTGCGATTCAAAACCGTCAACAGGATTACAAACAATACGACGCCGCAAAGCGCTGCCGCCGTTATCACCAGACCGGTGAGTATGGATTGCCGCATAAAAGACCTGCCTCACTGACTGAAGGACCCAAATGCATGCCGGAAGCGCTGCCGTAGACTGTTTGTCGGTTGCGCTACGTCTCCATTTAAATCCCTTTTTTCCGCGCTGTATTGGTTCCGCGTGGCTGTGGCATTTTCCTCAATAAATGTCTACAGTATCGTCGTGCCGGGAAGTGAGCAAGTCAAATTCAACAGACTTGACTGGTTTCGAGCCCCAGTAATTTGCCGAGCTTGTCGATTTTATCAGCCATATGCCCGATGCCGACGGCACAATGGTGGGCCGGTCCATGGGCATTCCATGCTTCTAGAAAGTTTTTGGCACCAATGCTGAAGCGGTAACGGCTGTTGGTATTGCCGATTTCCAGTATCGGTCCGGGTACTGATTCGCCCTGAGCTGTAAGAAGTTTCAATTTCCCCGCTCCTGTCTGCACGACGGAAAGCAGTGTAACCGGGCCATGCCTGACCGACATTTCCACGGACAATCCGCTGCCAACTTTACCGTGGTACACCTGCAATGGCCGCACTTTGGTCTTGCCCTCGGCGATTGCGATATGGCCGGGACCGTCATGACCCATTAGAACCACATCATGTTTGTAATCCATGGCGTAAAATTCGGTAAACGAACCGCCTGCGTCCAAAGCATCCATGATTTTCATGGCCTGCGCGTTTTTTATTTCCATCTCTCCGGCCACGGGGATGCCCCGGGCGGTTAAAAGCGAGTTTCCAAGAATAATGGAACTCATGGCATCCGCGTTGGCCGCATTACCTGTGCCCATATAGTAATAGGCCAGCGCGCCAAGCTGATGTTTTTCCACCAGTTGATCCAGCGCCAGGCTGGTGCGCGCGGCCCGATCCAGTTCTTCCCCAGGGCAATCGCTTTGTACATCAAAGACTTCGTGGAAGTAGTGCACGCGCCGGGCGATTTCTTCCGGGGAAACCTCCGCCCTTAGAACCGCAAGTTCATCGACTTCCACAATTTCAATATGGCCGCCAAAGCTGGCGCATTGCTGCGTGAGATCACTGTAAATGTCCAGCATGCCGCTGTAATAATGTCCCATCACACCCAGGCGGTTATGTTCCATCACATAGGCCACGCGCGCGGCACAAAGCCATTGATCCACCTGACTCCATACTTCGGGGTCACCTTCCAGCACGCCGGTAATCTGATGAAATGCAATGCCGCATCGATTAAACACATTGGCTAACTCCGGCACGGGGCAGGCCTGACACCAGGCCAGCCATTCGCCAGTCATGGCTGTGCGATCGCGCAGGGCGTTGAACGAGCCATAATTGATGGCCGCAGCCGGAGAAAGATTAAGAATAATCACCGGCACTTTTGCGCGACGCACCACCGGTAAAACCGTGGAGGATAAGGCATAGGTGCTGACAAATAAAAATATCAGATCGACATCGGCTTCGCGAAATTGGTGCCCGGCATGAAGAGCTTTCTCCGGTGTATCGATCAGGCCGAGATTGATAATATCGATATCCGTGCGTTTCAGTTTATTTTCCACCACGCCCAGATATCCTTCCAGGCGTTGCTTAAGCCCGGAAAACTGCGGCCAATATGCCTCCAGGCCAATACCGAACAGACCGACTTTTAAACGGTGTTGATGATTCGTAATGGAACGCAAGGTATTCATTTATGCCGTAATATCCTTTGTAATAGCGGTCTGTAATGTCACCGGGCCGATCAATCCGGAGTCCGCCAGCGTGTCGTATTTGTTCCAAAGCTGCCAGGTGGTAAAAGTCAATCGCCCGGTGGGGCTGGGCTTGCCGTCCAGCAGCCACTGGGGCCATCGGATTAAGTTTCCGGCCGGGGAACGATCAGAATCTTCCGGCAATTGCTGGTCACCAATCATCCGGTTAATCCATAAATTGGTAACCTCTATAACCAGATGGTTGCGGCCAGGTTGCAGCACCGCGGTGACATCAATGCTGAATGGGGGCTTCCATAATATACCCATATTGCGGTTGTTCAAACGGACTTGCGCCATAACCGCAACTTGCCCCAAGTTCAGGTAAATCCGCCGATCCGCTGCCAGCATGTTCGCCGGGAAATGAAATTCAGTCTGATACTTCGCTGTGCCGGAAAAATAGCGCACCCCGGAATCGGGATGCTTATTCAAGGCAATGAGTTTATTCATGACTATCTGATTGGGAGCACCCCAACCGTCAGGAAACCGCACGCTCCAAGGCCCATTAATAGCAGTTGACGGCGGAATCTGCGGCACGCTGATTGTGACGTGCCGACCGGAGGCCAATGCACAATCGTATCGACCGGGCCTGGTGATAACAGCAGCGACTGGTCCCGCATTATTTGCTTCCAGGGAAAGCGCTGGAAGTGCCGGCTGGTTCATTGCGGCAAAGGACACCCAATCACCATCACGATATTGGTGATGTGCGGGATGACCATTAACCACGCAGTGAATATCGAGAGTCTTAATCTGGTCCAGATCCGGGTCTCCACCGATTGCGGCGATTTTGACAACCGGAAAACTGGTGGTTCCTTGCTTAACCAGTGTCTGTACCAGGTGCGTCACATTTTTTGTATGGCGGGGAAGGCCATAGGTAACCGATATTATCCGGATATGCGATCCGGCCGGGTGTGGGAACCGCACTTCCTGTCCGTCGTGTGCCTGTATGCGGTGTTTCTCGCCATTAGCTGTATAGTGAATATCCAGCGTTTTGACCACGCCGGGATTTGGATCACCTCCGAGTTGAGCCATCTTGACTACCGGAAAATGGAAGTGCCCGTTGTCCACCAGTTTCTGTACGATCGCAGTGTCACGTCTGTCACGGTTTATATTTTCCGGAACCCCGTACGAAGCGCTGAGAATGTTTATATTCAATGGTCCCGACGACCGCGAATGGCTGGCGGCGGCAAGAATTATTTTTCCGTCACGGCTGATACTTCGGATAACCGGCCGGCTCCGACTCGACTTGCCCTGGCGAAATATGACAAATCGACTTTCCTTGGATTGGAGAGTAACAGGAATATGAGTTAAGCCGCCGGATTCACTGTAAGCGGGAACCGGAGCAATACGCCCGGTTTCCGGATACCAGAATTCCGGTTCAACGCCGGTGGTACGAAACGCGCAATGTGCCAGCAGCGGAACGCCGGAGTACGGCAAAGTCCCCGAAACCTCACCATTGGCGACAAAGTAAATATCCGCATCGGCGGTGCGCCGGTGGATCCACCGCACGAGGGGTTGATCGCATTGAAAATCAGGTTTTATACCTTTTGCGGCCAGCACCTCAGCGGCTGATTTTCCAGTGATAATCCTCCCCTTGCCCCATAAATCTTCGGTCAGCGCTTCCACCTCCCGGTCGCACCGCGGGAAATCTGCGAGGCTCGGCGATTTTTGCGGTCGTGGCCCGATGACCGTAGCTCCCGCGTGGACCAGCGTTTGAATTTTTCGCAACAACTGCGGTGTCATCGTCGGAGAATCTGGTAACACCAGAACGCGGTATTTCATTGCGCCTGGAAGCGTCAGCATCCCATTTTTATATTCCATGCGATTCAATACCGCTTCCGCCGGGCATCCGTCATAGTTGTAGCCGGGACGGCGCGGCGGGTTGCCGGGGCCATTGTCGGGCGATTTGAAAGATTGCGGTGATCCTTCGGGTTGCATGTAACACACATCGGCCACAAAATGCCCTTGCCGCAAAAGAAAGCAACAGCGGGCAACGTATTCATGCCACGGCCTAGTCAAGTGCCACCAGGTTTGCGTGCGTTCGTAATGCAGACCCCATGGTCCCATGGACATACCAGGTGCGTAATGTGGATTCGTCCAGGGTTGCATGGCGTAGCGGTGAAAAACAAAGCGGTTGATTCCTTCGCAAAATGTCCAGTCTCCAATATCTTTTACCACCGCCGGATGTCCCTGCCATTTTTCGTCACTATTGGCGGTAAAGGTCTCCTGGCCGATGATGTTGCGGCCATAAACATGTCCGGCGGATGACATTTCGGTAACCGTTGAACTGGCTCCAAATCGTGCCCATGACCAGCATTCAGACATCGGCTCGGTCGCCTGACCGCCATAACGTACATCATTGGCCGGTTCGCCGGAATATCCCTCAATGGATAAACGCAGACCATATTTTGCGGCTAAGTCGCGCATGGTACCGGCGTAATTTTCCGCCAGCAGATCCCCGATCGTCGCTCGCAGATCCCATAAAAACCGTTGCGATACTTCCAGGCTTTCTACGACCTGTCCGGCGAATACCGGCAGATAGGTCAGTAAATCATAACCCCGCAGACGCTTGAAATCATTGCGGAATGTAGGTGTCCAATTTTGTGATCCCGTTTCCCAACTGTCAATATGTGTTGATACAAGCGTCGGCCCGGCCAGCGGACCAATCTGCTTGATGATCTTCGCCATAAGTGAATCAAACTGAAACAATGTCGCCGCACGACTGAGTTTATCCGTTTCAAGCCCCAACCCGCCCGCGGGAGCCGGATGATTCTTGACACCCGTGGTGGTGTGGCCGAATCGCAAAACCGTCCATTTGCCGGCCGGCGGGTCCCACTGTAATTGACCGTTAGAATCCATGTGAGGGGAAATATCCAGCACCGATCTGGTGGCCACAAGCTCGTCCGCCGGAAGTGTCGGCCACTGGATCCGCGTGGAAATATCATCCCGCGCGGTAACGTCCGATTGATTATTCAGATCGGCGATGGTGTAGCTGCCGGCTGGTGTGGGAAATGCCAATACGGCAATATCTCGGTAAAAGTCCAAATTGGCATGCGGTTGCGGCAAATGTGTGTCAACCGGTTTTCCGCCGGAAACAAGGGTGCTGGTCCAGACAACACGTTGCATGGAAAGTTCCGGTGTTACCCATGGTCCGCCGCTGCCGCACCAGCCCGCGTCATTGGTCATGTTTATGTGCATTCCAAGCCGGCTGGCTTCAGAGCATGCAAAGGTGAACAGCTCATACCATTTCGAATCGCCAAACCTGGCCCCATTGAAACTCGGTGGCGTGCCCTGATTGACATCCATAATCAGAGCGCCGGCGATTCCCACCGCCCTCATTGCTTCCAGATCGGCGGTAATACCCGCACGTGTCACATTGACATCCAGCCAAAACCAATAGACCCACGGGCCGCAATCAAACGGCGGTACCGCGAATTGCTTGGCCAGTTCCTCCACCGACGCTGGTTTCCCGTGCGTATCCCGCCTGACTGCCGCCGTGGCGGGACCGGCGGATTGCAACATCACTGCGCCGGCCGCCGTGAGCGCAATTTGACCGATAAAGTCTCGCCGATTCAATTCATTCATGATCTGATACCCTCGGTTTACGTTGTCGTGCGTGGTGACGTTTCAATCATGGTCGCCGGTTTATCCCGGTTGTTTTTAATGCCGCTGTGTCGCGTGGCATATCAGGGTTACTGTGCTTTTTTCAACGTTATAACGGCAACGGCCAGCCCCCGGAGTTTCAGCCGGTTATGGGCCAGCGTCCGCCTTGCCGGGGGGCGCTCGGCGGTACGTTGATCCACCCAATGTTCGATCGCTCCCCTGACTTTCGGAATGTTGACCGGGATGACATCATTACGCTTGTTGATCAACAGAATTTTTCTAACCCCGGCAGGTGTGATAAACGCCTGCGCGAATATGCCGGGCGTGTGATCATTTGTGGCAATTATACGGTCTCCAGGACCGAAATTATCGTGCAGCAACTCCAGCACGCGAAACCGCGCGTTGGGCACACCCGTGTTCCAATTCACCATTGATACGCTTGGGAACTGACTGGGATAACCGATCAATTGGCTTTCCCCGGCAATTTGAATGCCTTGTCGGGCCAGGTGCGCAAACAGATACGCATACATGGCACCGCTTAGATTCCAATACATGTTCGGAATGGGCCGTACCAATTTTGGGGCCGTGTCAAATGGAAGGATCGATCCAATTTCGTCAATGTCCGTTTGGGTTTGCGGCGAGAGTTTGCGGCGAATGGCTTGAATCTTCCGAACCGTGTTCAGAAAGCCTTTGGCTTGGGAAAAGAAAATATGCGGCCAAGATGCGGGTTTGTCTTTCGGCGTCGGGGTGGCGTAAAAATGATAGGAAATCATATTAAGCGGCGTTCCTGGTGCGTGATTGCGGGGGTTAAGGAAGTACTTGAACCAAGCCAGGTCATTGGATGGGGCCGCCAGAGCCAGGCCCACGAATCTGGTTTGGGGTGAAACCTTATGAATGGCGGCGGTTATGGCGTCATACATCCGGGTGTAGGTTTGCACATTCATGTGATGTTCAAAATCGACCTCATTAAGCACTTCCCACCACGCGAAGTGATAGTGATAACCGGACCGGTGCCAATGACCATATTCGTCTCGCAAGCCGCCTCTGGTGTACCAGCTTACGAGACGGGCATAATAATCAGCAACCTTTTTTAAGCCGCCTTTGCGCAGGTGCGTGCCGCCTTCATAACTCCAGAAAACCTGATTCGGATTGGCTGGCCAGTCAACCGGTTTTGCGGTGCGGTACAGCCATTCGGGAATCGTGCTGAAATTCATAATCACCGGGTGGCCCGAGGTGGCCCGCATAAAATTTTGAACCATGGGATCAATAAGTTTGAAATTCCAGAAAGTCTTGCCATTACCTGGCGGCTTAAGTTCCGCAACCGCCAATTGCGGATAAGGCAGCCACGGCACGAAACGAACATCATTGGCCCCAAGCCGGTGCAGCGCCTGAAAAGCCCGATGACTGATGGGGGATTCAGGCCGCAGCATGGGGTTGACCACCACCTGCAGCGTGGGTGTGGTGGGAGAAGTACGTATGACATCAGACCAGCTTGGTGATATGGACGCAGACCCGGCGGTGGCTTTTCCTGGTATCGTGATGATGGCCAGCGGAAACACCCACAAGACCCTGGCCAGTGTGCGCAGGTGTAATCTAACGATTCGCATGGACTAACTCCTCAAGCCGGATACCGAAACGTAAAAGAATATTGTACGACCCGCTTCCAAATTACCGCAAGAAGCATTAATATCGAATTTACGACACGCGTGCATTCGGAAAAGTCTCAAATAATGTGGTTAAATGGTGATATGTGCCGAACAAAAGTAAAGATAGTGTCATTAAAAGCGACACACATTGCTGTTACTTCCCGGTCAATGACGCCGCCATCGCAACCGGATTCTACCTCACCGGAGCCGGCGTGGAACGCATTGCGCCGAGGCAGAATTACCCTTTGGCGAACCATCCGGAGATGTATCAGTTCACCTGGAATGCCGGTCGAATTTTGCCGGAATATCAGTTGGTTTATTTAGTCGCCGGTGAAGGGGAATTTCAATCTCGTGAAATTGGTCGCGTTCGTATTGCTTCTGGAACGCTTATGGTGCTGATGCCGGATATCTGGCATCGCTATCGCCCTGATCCCAGAACGGGTTGGACCGCTTACTGGATTTCCTTTAATGGCCAGCTACCACATTTCTGGCAGCAGGCGAGTATTCTTTCTCCAATGTCGGCTCTTTTCCGTGGTCTGCATGATCAACTGCCCGGGCGCAAACTTGAAGACATTGTGCATCAATCCATTGCGTCTCCAGGAAATCCCGGTGCGGCATCCCTTTCGGCGCTGGCTTTTCTGGCCGATTTGCTGGCTGCTTCGCGATCAGACGCCAGACAACCGGCTGCCGGCGCTGCCACCCGGGAGCCAGTCTGGACCTCTGATCCAATGTTGCGCGCAGCGTTGGAACTGATCTGGAATCACAGTCACCGGGATTTGTCGGTGCAGGTTATCGCAAGGCAGATGGGTGTGAGCACCCGCACACTTGAACGCCACTTCCGCAAAACCTTGGGAAAAACAGTACAGCAGGAATTAACCGCATGTCGCCTTGCCCGGGCGGAACTCATGCTCCGCAATACCCAACTGCCCATTAAGCGCATCGCTTATGCCGCCGGGTTTTCATCCTCAACCCACCTTTCCGTGGTGTTTCAACGACATCTCCGACAATCTCCGGGCGCATTGCGTTTATCGGTTAAAGCGGCGGGATAAGACATGCGGCATTTGTCGGGTTTTGGTAATATTGCAAAGTATGAGCAGGACATTAAAAGTTGTGCGCCAAGTCGTGCTGTTTTCCGGACGCGTGCAAGGCGTTGGATTTCGGCAGACAACCGTCGAGCTGGCAAAGCCGTATAATCTGCATGGCACGGTGTGCAACATGCCCGATGGGGCAGTCGAATTAGTCCTTGAAGGACCGATGGAGGACATAGAAAACCTCCTGCAGGATATTCAAAGCCGGTTCGCCGGATACATCGCAAACATGACGCGACGAACCGAGCCGCTGCAGGGGTTGCTCCCATCGGTGCGAATAATATGGTAATATCTGGATTGTTGTTCAGGTTTCGCTGACAAAGTTAAAGAGGATTGTGTGACAAGACTAACCAAGGCGTACATTATAGTAATGGCCATTCTCATCGCGCTGACACTGGTGGTGGCAGTCTGGCATTCACATGTGGTAACTCAGGCGGAAATAGCAGTGAATTATGCCGGCCATGCCGGAAAGAATAACGGTGGCGTTGCATCCAATTATGCCAATTGGACCGCCACGGAAGCCAACAATCTGCGGTTCTTTCTGGTGCTCTGTGGCTCATTAACCGCGGCGGCGGGTATCTGGGGGCTTGTTGAATATATCATTTTGCCGCTTGTTAACCTGAGCCGCATCGGGGCTATAACGCAGGTGACCTACCATGAGGCGCTGTATCAACCCTTTACGCTAATCGTCTTTGCCATGTGCATAGCCGCGATTGTCATTACCGCATTTGTACCATTTAACACCTTTGGTGAAGACACCAAGATGTACCGTGATGTGGCAATGTCATTTGTGCTGATGTTCATTTTAATCATTATGGTCTTCGCCACGGCTAAGGTTATTGATGAGGAAATCGAAAACCGCACCATGCTTACGCTGATGAGCAAACCGGTAGCGCGGTGGCAGGTCATCATCGGTAAATATCTGGGCATCGCCTGCCTGATGTTCGTCACCATGGCAATATGCACCATCGCGGCAGCCGCCTGTGCCTGGCTGCGGTATTTTTCCGATCAGCGTATTGATTTATCTGTGGCCTCCTATGCCGGGCAGCAGGCATTATATTGGGCCAATGACATGGCAATTATTGCGTTGATACCGGCGTTTGTGCTGCAATTTATGGAATTGGCCACACTGGCCGCCATCAGCACCGCCATTGCGACCCGGTACAGTCTGGCCTTGAATATGACCGTGATCGTGGTGCTGTATATCGGAGCCAATCTCACCCGCTTCACACCGCTTTTGCACCTTGGGGCACCATGGCAAACACTCGTCGATGGCGGCAGTTATTTTCTGCCGTACCTGACGAATTTTGATATCAATCAGGCATTGATCTACCGGCCTATTTCAATGCCCGGTCATTATCAGGGAGCCGATGCGCCTACCTTGGGTCAGGTTATGGGTTATGTCAGCATGGCGTCGGCATATGGTTTAATGTACATCGGAGCGGCATTGAGTATTGCCGTGGCATTGTTCCGCAATCGGGAACTTACTTAATATTTTCGGCCCCCGGGTGTCCTGCCGGATTGCATGCGTATGCGTTTCCTCCGGAGCGGTTATAGTCTGCTGCTGCGGGGCATCACGGATGGATATTTTTCCAGTATCGCAACATTGAGGTCTTTGGCACGTTGGTATAACAGATATCGGCGTTTTAGGATTTCGGCTGCGATACATGAGTGATATGAAGTCTATAAATAAGTGGCTCGCCTGTTTACCTCCTGGCGTACTTTCACCGGCGTTGATGATCGGCTTGCTGGCATGTGTACTGAGCTTTTCCACGCATGGTGCGATTGCTGGCATGTTTCCACCGCTGCCTGCCGCCAGGCCGTTTATCAACTTTGACGGCAAGGGCTTTATCATTGACGGTAAACGGGTTTTTGTCGCATCGGGCAGTATGCAGTACGCGCGGGTTCCGCGGGCATTGTGGGCCAATCGGCTTTTGAAAATGAAACGTGCCGGCTTTAATTGTGTGGAAACATATATCTACTGGAATTTTCAAGAACCGCGCAAAGGGCAGTACAATTTTAAAGGACGGCATAATTTACAGGCGTTTTTAACACTGGTAAAAAAAATGGGCTTTTACGCCATTTTGCGCGTGGGACCCTATGATTGCGGCGAGTGGGATAGCGGTGGATTTCCTGTATGGCTGCGCTTTATTCCCAATCTGGCCATTCGGGAATACAACAAGCCGTTCATCAGACAATTGGGAAAATATTTTGATAAGTTGCTCCCCATGGTCGCCGCAAATCAAATTAATCATGGCGGCCCGGTGATAATGATGCAGATGGAAAACGAAGACCCCCAGGGATGGGGGGCGGTACTGCCCAATAAGTATTACAAATTTATGTTCCATAAAGCCCGGCAGCAGGGTATCGAAGTACCCGTATTTTTCAGCGGTATGCATCATGGTTTCAGTCCTGCCGGCATTGCACCCTGGAGCAGCAAAACACGTATATCACCATGGTTCACCACGGAAATGTGGACCGGATGGTTCACGCAATATGGCACTGCGCCACAGGCTAACGGTGGCTGGTTTGGCCCGGCCAAGCTGACCCATGTTGCAATGTGGCGGGTCATTGCCTATGGCGGAAATGGTTACAACGCGTATATGGCCGTGGGGGGGACAAGCTTTTCGCATTGGAATTGCTCAACGGTTCGGGCGAGCTATGATTTTGGAGCGCCCGTCGGTCAAGGTGGAGACCTCCGGCCCTTATATTACACCTATAAAGCGGCAAATGATTTCGCGCGATCTTTTCAACGTATTCTTGAAGACAGCGACAACGCCACAGCGCAATACCGTGGCTTTGCGCCACGCGCTGCAGTGTATGCCCGTAAGAGTCCATTTGGCACTCTGGTGTTTCTCAGCAACTTCAATAACACGCCGCTGCAAACCACTCCCCGCGGCGGTGTGCCTCTGACGGTCGATCCTAACGCTGTCATTCCTGTTGTGTTGAACTACCCGATCAATAAAACTTTTACCATCCGCCGCCTTTATGGTCGCACGTTAGGTTTTCAGCGGCAAGGTCGTTACACCACGCTGGTCATGTTTGGGCCTTCCGGTTCTCAGGGGCTGCTGCAGGTGCATGCGTCCCTGCCGTTCTCCGGAAGTGCGCCGGCCGGATTTCAAAAACTTCCCGGTAAACCCGACACGCTGTCATTAAGCGTGAAATATGCCGCCGGGCCGCCACAGATCTTCACGCTTAAAAGCGGCTCGCAAACGCTGCGGGTCCTTGCGGAAAATCTCTCTGCGGCCCGTCGCACCTGGTTTATCCATTATGCTCATACGCCATGGGTGGTTTACGGGCCGCAATATATCGGTGAAATTGATCATGGGGCCGGTGGTTTTACCATGCAAACACGCGATCGCCCCGGCAACGATCTACAATCCGCCGTGGTATTTGGACCATCCCGCACCCCGATAACCTTCACCGGTGCAGCCACATCATCAATAACTCATTTTTCCACCGCCGCAGCGCCGTCCCTGCAATCGTGGCAGGTGCGTACGGCTTCGGTGCCGGCGCAGGTAAACTTTGATGATAAAAAATGGCTGTCGGTCCGTCGTCCCAAGCCCATGGGGGCGGATGATTACCCAGGTGCTTATGAATGGTACCGCACGACCCTTATCGCCGCATCTTCAGGCCGATATACCATGACCATGAATCCAATTAAGAATTACGGCGAATTTTTTGTTAACGGAAAGCTGATAGACACCGGATCACCGCGCAGCTTGAATATCAGGTTGCATCAGGGGGCCAATACACTGGCCATTTTCACCGTGGATGAAGGCCGACCGAAAAATTGGGGCTGGATCGGTCCGTATAATCGGGTCAATGCCCGTGGTTTATGGGGTGATGTGCATTTGAGTGTGTCGCATGTTGCAGCCGTGAAGCTTCATGCCTGGTCGACCGCCGCACTCAAACTGCCCTATGCTCAGGCGCTTGCCGCGATTGGCACAGGAAAAATCAAGCCGACTTGGAAAAAATCAGCTCTGGAGCACGGTCAACTTATTTGTCCGCCGGCAACGCAATGGGTTCATGCGAGCTTTTCCGCCATCACAGCTGCACGATTGGTCTTGAACTTCCAGCATTTGCCCGCACAGTCCGCGGTTTTTCTTAATGGTCATCGTGTGACCCTGCTGAGTCCTGTCAATGGCCGGCTGCATGTTGTGCTCGGCGGCGGCTGGAATAAAAGTGCGCCGAATACTTTGGGCATATTAATGCAGAATGCGGAATCCAAAGCGATCAACGTGGGGCCGGTAGTTATCAGTCAATTATTTCAAACCCCGGCGTTGCCCCAGGGAGGATTAATTGAAAACTGGCGCATGCACGGCGGCATCGGCCGAGCTGATCCCGTCAAAGGATGGAAGCCGTTTGCCACCGCTCCCGGCGTTCCCGCCTTTTACCGCACGACGTTCAACTACCAGCCCGATCAATCAGACCTGCATCTCGTGCTGCGTGCCGCATGGACGGGTCTTGGTGGCGGATATATGTGGATCAATGGCCACAATCTGGGGCGCTATGTGGATCCGGTCATGCCTATGGGCTTGTATATTCCCTCGTGCTGGTTGAAAGCCGGTGTCAATTCGCTGGTGATTTTCGATGAACACGGCCATTCTCCCGCAGGCGTGCATCTGGTAATAGATCACTCCGCATGTCGGCGACTTGTCACATTACGGTCTTCAGGGTAATAATGATCAGCAGCGTGTTCGAAAATTACCCGTAATGCAAATCATTACGGGTACCGGCAACCGGAAGGCTCATGTGGAGCGCCTTGGAGGTTTGTTCTTGCCGATGCGCTATAAATTCTGCTGTCGGTCGATGTTGCCGCATTTCCGCGGAAACTTCCACCTACCCATCCTGATACTCATGTCCATCTTTCTGGCTTCGGTTTATCCTGTTGCCGCGTTCGGACCGGAAGATGTTGGAATGTTTCCAGCAACGGCGGTCGCAAGGCCTTATATCCATTTTGATGGAAAAGGATTCGTCATTAATGGCCGGCGCACTTTTATTGCCTCCGGCAGCATGCATTACGCGCGGGTTCCCCGTGCCTTATGGGCCGACCGGCTGTTGAAAATGAAACGTGCCGGATTTAACACCGTTGAGACCTATATATTCTGGAGTTATCAGGAACCGCGTGAGGGGAAATGTGATTTCAAGGGACGTCACAATTTGGCGGCATTTCTGGCACTGGTGCATAAACTCGGCCTTTATGCAATTCTCCGCGTAGGGCCTTATTGTGATGGCGAATGGAGTCAGGGGGGATGGCCCGTCTGGCTGCGTTTTATTCCTGGTATCGCCGTACGGGAAGCCGATAAACCGTTTTTAGATGCCGTCAACAGCTATTTTAACAAACTCCTGCCGATTGTTGCCGCCAATCAGATCAATCATGGCGGAGCGGTGATCATGGTACAGTTGGAAAATGAAGATTCGCAGGGCTGGGGCAATGTCATACCCAATGGGTATTACAAATTTCTCTATACCAAGGCTCGTGCCATGGGCCTGGACGTGCCGATGTTTTTCAGCGGTATGCACCATGGAACCAACGCAGCCGGAGCGGGTCCATGGAGTACACGCGATCGCACCTGCCCCTGGCTGACAACCGAAATGCACACCGGATGGTTTAATTTATACCGCACTCATCCACCGTGGTTAAGCCGGCTTACCCATCAGGCCATGTGGCAGGTCATTGCATATGGGGGAAATGGTTACGATGCTTACCTGGCAGTGGGAGGAACCACGCCATCGTATGACGTGAACGGCCCGGTTGGGCCGAGTTATGATTTTTGTGCCCCGATCGGACAAGCCGGTGATTTGCGGCCACTGTATTATATTTACAAAACCGCGAACTATTTTGCGCGTAGTTTTCAGCGCATACTTGAAACCAGCATCAATGTGCGGCACGTGCGATGGACTGTTCCGCAGGGTGTTCGCGTCTTTGAACGCAAGAGTCCCAACGGCGATATCACGTATTTCCAGAATCTGTTCTATATGCCCGTACGTGTGGCGTTGCCTGGAAGCTGTACACAGACCATAGCCGGTGGCCATCTCTTTCCGGTTATTTCAGCGTTTGATATCAATAAGACTTTTACACTGCGATTAAGCTGTGCTCGGATCTTCGGCATTTTCCGGCAGGCTGCCACCACGTCACTGGTATGTTATGGTCCGCCAGATTCCCCGGTGTTGTTTCGCCTGGCTGTGCATGCGGTAATCAATGATAAATCCCGGGCCTTTACACACCCGGAGCCACATTCATCTGACCTGACTCTCCGCGTAAAAGTGCCGGCGCGCGGCCCTGATATTTACATCATAAAAGCCGGAAAGAAAATCCTTCGGATATTCGTGGAAAGCCGCCAAACCATGCATCACACCTGGTATCTTCCGATCGGCGGTCAACCTGCGCTGGTATGCGGACCGGATTATACGGGATCAGTATCCGATCGGCATGGGCACATTGTGTTGCATACGCAATCACCTTGGAGCGCTCATGTGCCCTTAGCGAAAGTATACTTTGCCGGTTCGTCGCGACCGGTGGTGCTGCGTGCTGCGGCCATCAAAATTCCGGCGGCGGCGGAGTCGGTAAAAGCGCCGGCGCTGGGTGCATGGAAATACCGTCTGGCGGATGGCCCGGCCATGCCCGGTTACCCGGACCAATC
>JAJZJL010000089.1 GCA_021810145.1 Planctomycetota bacterium
CCGCGCGTTGTCATGCAGTGAAGAACAGGGCGTAATGGAAAAATTCCGCCCCTACGCCCTGCCATCCCCGCAGTGGATACAACAGCACCAGAAAAGCTGAAACGCCCCGGCTCCCCGCGGCAACGGAGAAAACGGCGCTTTCCGGCAATTACATATGGCCCCTGACGGTGTTATACTCATCAACGGCGAATGGGCCGTTCAGCAGCGCCGGTGCGCCGGGGCCGACAAATTGTGAGTACACCCCGAAACCCCTGCCGTCGAAGGCGTCGATACCGTTGACGTTCACCCCATACCGGGCAGGCTATTGGGAGGTTTCAGTGAGTTGTGAAGTGGCCGTCTCGGATTCAAAAAACCCCAGCCTGGGCTGGATCGGCACCGGCAACGCAGGCCCCACCGGCAGCGCCGGACCGCCGAACTTGACGAGCGCAACAGTAACCTTCTCGCCAAGCCGATTTGTGACCGGCACCAGTAAAACTGATCCAGATTCGATTTACGTGCCTGGAACGGCAACCGTGACGCCTAAGGATCTTGTTCAGAAAGTAAACATCGACAATTTTGTAACACTTTCCGGGGGCTCCGGCTCCGCAGGTGTTAAACAAAATCCCCAAGTGAACGCATCAACGGGACAAATCACGTTTAATCTTTATGGCAAAACAGGAACAGCGAAGAGTATGCCGAACGGAGACGTCGAGATGGAAGCAAAAGATGGAACCACCGTGCTTGGCACCGCTATGGTAATCATCAAAATTCCCGCAGCCATCGGTACGCCGCATCCGACGTTCAACGGCGCGGTGGCAGGCACTAACAAAGTTCTGAGCGGCACGACCACACCAGCCTGGTGGGGTCTGGGGGCCGGACAGGTCGAGTTGGTGACGTGGGCCGGAACCATTCAGAAAATTAAGGTGATTGATCAATTTGGTGATACCCTCAGCAGCATCTACAACGGACAGGAGGTTCAGGAAAATGGCAGCGGTTCTTTCCTGCCAATCAACCAGAAGATTGAGAATGGGTATTACAGTGACCCCGTCGGGCTTGGAGTGAAAGCGTTTTCCACGCCGCAAGATCCGAATCCGTGTCTCGCGGCGAGCCAAGAAGCCCGAAATTGGCCAAATGCTGCTCCACTAGCTATTCCGAATTCAGGACCTAATTCTGTTGACTGGCAGGTACAGGTCGCAGGATTTACGTTAAATCCGGGAATCACAAATCGGTCCGTCAGTTACAACAACGGGACTCTGATCATCACTTGGCCATAAGCCATAAGGAACCTATGACAAGGAGAAAAGGCATGCATGAACACAAATGGTTGATCCGCTTGGCGGGGCTTTGCAGAGTCGGTTTGATTGGACTGATCCCCGGAACTGGCTATGCCTCCACCAGCGCCAGCGATATCTGGGGGCGTCTTGCCACCCAAGATCACTGTGTCGTCCTCGGAGAAGATCATGTGGCGACGGTAAATGGTAAAGTTGCGGGGGATGTGGGCTTGGCAAAGATTCACCTGCCTCCTTCTCCCAATCATTTGACCATACAGTCTGCTGTGAAATTCCTAAGCGCGCATCTCCCCGGCTACACCGTTTGGCGGGATAGGGTAAATCGCCACGTCATTCATATTGTTTACACGAAAGCGCTGATGTGGAAATCCAACCCTTTGAATCAGAAATTAACATTCCATGGTACCATGAGTTTTATGCACTTAGCCTCAAAGATTCTTATTAGGCGATTTCCCAAACTACATTTTTACTATGATCCATTCACCTCAGGTGCAATCCTGCTACCATACGCTCCGGATCTTAAGCCCTACAAAAAGCCACTCCACTTCGATGTTAAGGGGGAAACCCTCCGGCAATTGCTGACCACTGGACTTGTCTACCGGTTGGATCCGCAGCACTTCGGAGGAACCTTCTGGCAGTGCTACTATTTGACGAAACATGGAAAACTCACCGGAAGGATCGAGATTACGATGCTGGCTTCGCCAGCCTCAACCTTGCCCGCAGCGCAGCCGAAGGGAGCGGTAAAATAACACGAGTGGTCGAAGCGAAGGTCGTCCCAGGGGTGTGCTGTTGACAGTGACGGCGAACATGGGTGCGCCTTCGCCGAATCCCGTCAAATTCAAAAGCCCCGCCACTTCGAGCCTCTCGGCAAGCTACACGCCACCGACGGGTGTCGCCTGAGGAGATTTATCCACGGAATACGACTGGACGATCTCCGTTCAATACAAGGCGCTTCAAGCCGACACCTTTGGCTCGGCACCATCGGGCAGCTATACTGACTTATTCAGCCTCCCGGTGCATCGGGACAACCCCCGACAAGCTCGAGTGCGACGCTGACGTTCACCCCGCTGGTAGCGGGCTATTGGCAGATTTCAGCTTCCTGCGGAGTAACCGTGACGGACACCAAAACCAACCAATACTGGACCGGAAGCGCCAACGCCGGGCCAGAGGATTTGACGAGCTATGTACTGCATATTGAATATGGGGGTAACACCGTAGATAACCAAACACAGGACGTTTGTGTTGGGGAGTATATTGGGGTGACCGCCGAATATAGTCCCAGCGATATGACGCTGCAGTGGGATGTAGGCGGTTCCATCATCTACGCGTACGAGGCCGACGACCAGCAGGGCGTGGTTATTCCCATAACCCCGGCACAACTCACTTACGCCAACTTATATTATTACTGGATGGACACCGACAGCGGTAGCACAGAGGACGAGGATGTGAAATTGACCGGAACGGATCCACATGGCGGTTCCACGTCCCCTGTGAAAACGACGTTCAATGTATACAGACCAACACCGGCGCTTACGGTCACGTGGCCACAGTAGGACCATTTCGAAGCTAGAAAGGAGACATGACGCCATGCTCAAAATTAATCTCATGTTTTTGGTAGTATTTATCACTTTTTTGGGCGGAGCATTTTTGCAGGAATCGCCATCATGGGCGGCAGACAAACCCGGATCGAGTGACACCTGGACCGAATTTGCCCAAAAGCACCACTGCGTCTTCGCCATGGAGGATGCCTACTCCACTGAAACAGGCACGTACATCGGTACGCTGCCAGCCGCACCACCGCAGGGTTTCAAGACAATTAACGCGGCTGTGAGCTTCCTGCGAGCCAAACTGCCTGCCTGTACGGTCTGGCGTGATAAACTCAATAGTCACATCATCCATATCGTGTATACAAAGGCGCTCAAATGGAAGGCCAATCCGCTGAATCAGCGGCTGACATTCCACGGTACGATGAGTCTGAAGCAAGTAACCACACAGATTATCCAAAAGAAGTTTCCGCACGTCACTGTGGCGTGCCTCGGTAATGTGCGGGCCGGAGTCTTCATCTCCTACATCGGCCTCACACCGGCCGAGGAGAGGGCCTACGACACCCCCCGCCGCTTCGACGTCAAACGGATGACGCTACGACAATTCCTCACGACCGGTGTGGCCTACGATATAGGGGGGCGGCAACCACCTTTCGTCCTGTGGCGGGCAGATTACTATCTGAAAAGCGGCAAGCCCACCGGTCGGGTTGATATCATGGTCTACGGCGTGCCGCTTCGCAGCGCGCCACCAGCGAAGCCGGCTGTGCCAAGTGGCGACGTGTTATTAGGTACCCTTGCCGAGGTCGCCGGGTTTAAGTTGAACCCGGGTATTGTTAATAGGAGTGTCAGCTACGCCGACGGAATGCTCACGATTACGTGGCCGTGACGAGCCGGGAAACAGAAGTAAGGAGATATTGTTATCATGCTAAAAATACCCACCACCAGACTGCTGCCGCTGGCCACTATTTTCGCGATTGCGATTGGTTCGGCAAGCCCAAGCCGGTTGCGAGCGGACTCAAAACCGGCCGTGGGAAAAAAGACTTTATTATTTTACTATCTTTGCGACCAGAAAAAGTTCCATTGGACATGGGAGGATATCTATCGACCGGGGCGGCGCGACTTTTCCTACGGTATGGGGAGTATGAGGGTTATTCCACCTCCTGCCAACGCAGCAATCGGGCAGATTGTGCGTTTCTTGCAACCGCAACTCCCCAACGTGAAAATATGGCAAGATGCGGTGAACAAGAGCGTGGTACATCTCGCAAACCGTCGCGTACTCCACTGGTCTAAATATCCATTGAATAAGAAATTGACATTTCATGGAACCATGAGTTTTTTAGAACTTGAGAAGAGGGTATTGAAATTTTTGATTCCAAGCACTCATTTCATTTACTCCGTGTACCAACCTGGTACATATGGTGGCGACGGGGTCGCGTCGGATGTGACACCGCTTGAGGTAGCCACCCGTTTCAATGTGAAGGGTGACAGCCTGCGTCGCTTTCTCACCACAGGGATGCGGTACCATGGTGGGAATGCCGGAGACTTGGAACTCTGGCAGGCTGATGTCTATGTGACTGGCAATAGGAAATATACCGGACGCGTGGACATCAACCTCTGTGCAACGCCTCAGTTTGTACCAGCCACCGCACAGCCAAAAAAGGATAACAAGTGAAGCACAGTAATTCTCGGAATATTTTCTATCTCGCCGGATTCGGTTGCCGCTCAGGTTATAGGGTGTATCGCAATATTAGGAGGGCAGACTAATTTGTGCAAAAGTTGGAGCCTCCGCCCAGGCTGATGCCAATGTCGGGGGCACTCTGTCATATACGACTTGCAATGGTCAAGTCCCAACCTTGCTGGAAAAAGATGAAGGTGCGGCCGTCACGGTTCGCTGATGACGGCGTTTGAATTCATCGTTCAATTCCTGGCGAAGATGCCCCAGCATTTCCCGCTCAAAGTTCGTGACCTCCAGGCGCTGCCATTTTTCGGACGCACGGATCACGGCGGAGTACATCAGCTTCAGCAGCGCATTCTCGCCGAACCCCGGTGTTGCGGTGACGCCACAAAATGTGGATCTCTCGGCAAGCAGTGTGCCTGCTTGGCAGCGGGTGCAAAGTGGCGACGTGTTATTAGGTACCCTTGTCGAGGTCGCCCAGACCATTCCGGGCGTGGAACAACTCGGCAAGTCATTGAGCAGTTTGTATAATGGTCAAATCGTAGATGAGCAGTCCGGCACCACGTTCGTGCCCATCAACGTAAAGATCGAAAACGGTAGCTATCCGGACCATGTGGGATTTGAAGGTGACGGTGGAAAGGAATATCCCATTGGCAGCCAACAGGCGCTGGCCTGGCCGACCGGTACGCAACATTATGAGATCGCCAGTCCGCAATCAACGCCATCCGATCCAACGGTACAAATTGCCGGATTCAAGCTTAATCCGAGCATAACAAACAGAACGGTTAGTTACAGCAACGGTACACTCACGGTTACATGGCCTTGAACGGAACCAGGAGAAATTGCTATGAGTTCTGATGTAAAATATGCGGGCCGCCAACGTCGGGTTGCCGCAACTGTCGCAATGGTCATATACCTTGCTGTTTGGGCATTGGGATCCGCACCTCAGGCACGTGCCGCAGAGTTAGTGCCGCCTCCAAAGCCGGGCCAATTGGTCTGGCTTACAGAATATCTTGACGAGGTGCATATACGCCGGGGATTCCATTACACATTGGAGGATGTCGTGCCGCATGGAAAGGCTCCATATAAGGGCTTGGCCAACCTCCGCCTTCCCATGGCAACCGGGCAACTGACGCTCCGACGGATGATTTCCTCCCTTCGTAAACGTTTCCCCGAATTGCGAGTCTGGCGGGACCATCTCAACCGTCGGATCGTTCACATTGCAATGGCGACGGCGACTGCATGGAAACAGAATCCTCTGAACCAGAAACTCTCATTTCACGGAACGATGAGCATTGAGGATGTGGAATCCCACATCATACAGAGGCTGATCCCGAAGGCACGCTTTTACTATATCACAAGTGGACAACACACCATTCCCTACTTTCCAAATCTTAAACCGCTAAGAGTTAAACATCGATTCAATATCAAAAACGTGACACTCCGCCAATTTTTGAGCACAGGCCTGACATTTAGTAAAAAGCACTTGAACAGGCTCCTGTGGAGCGCTTCACTTTCTCAGGCACCAAACGGAAAGTTTACCGGCAGGGTCAATATTACCATTTGCGACGCGCTTGCCGTTGCTCACGCAAGCCCGCCCACAGATTCCGGCACGGATCGTGCCAAAAAGTGAGCCAATGCGGTAGAAAAGCGGATGCCCCGCCGCTGCCCCTTGCTGGCCACAACAACTCTTTCGGCTGGCTATACCTCACCGCCGGGTGTTCCGGAGGGGGATTTATCAGCCGCAATACGACTGGTCAATCCAGGTCCAGTACAAAGCACCGCAGGCCGACAACTTTGGCTCGGCCCCTTCGGGCGGCTTCGCTGGTTCAATTAATCCGCCGTTTTATCGGGATAAGCTTTCCTGAATGTTCGGACTTGACGCATGTCCCCAATCGGTACGCGTGGCCGCTTCAGCACTTTGCAATCTGGCCGACTTCCCATTTCCGCAGGCTCGGCGGTGCCGCTGCTGTTCGCGCTTCACTCGTGATGAATTCACAAAGCCGCGGAGTGTCAAGCCGCCCCATTTACGCCACATGCAACATGCGGCTGACGTCTTCACCGGCGCGCCATTTCTTGTAAATCATCAGCGATTGTTCTATAACCGGAAATGCGTATTCCGCCGGCAAAACATCATCCACCACCACACGCTTGTTTTCCAATGATTTGTAATCTTCAAAAAAGCGCTTCAATACCGAAAGCTTATGCGGCGGGAGCTGGTGCACATCGCTGTAGCTGCTGTATTCCGGGTCGTTAACGTGCACCGAAATGACTTTATGATCGATTTCATTCTGATCTTTCATGGTCATCAGGCCGATGGCGCGGGCCTCGACAATGGTCAGCGGATAAACAGGCTCGGCACCCAGTACCAGAACATCAAGCGGGTCGCCGTCATCAGCCATGGTCTGCGGTATAAAGCCGTAATTGGCCGGATAATAAACCGCCGAATGCAGCACGCGGTCAAGCTTCAGCAGTCCCGTGGATTTGTCCATTTCATATTTATTTGATGCACCCAGTGGAATTTCAATGATGGCGTGAAACACGGAAGGTAACATTCCGCTGCCCGGATCCACATCATGCCAGGGACTTGCCGAGCGGGTAGGTTTGAACGGTGCAATGATACGACCCATCTTAATCTTCTCCTGATAGCCTTTAACACCAACTCAGTTTAGCCGCATCCATGATATTAAGCCAGACTGCGGCTTTCCGCTGCCATGGCCTGATCCAGCACCCGCTGATAACCTTCAACCATGCGCTGGGCGCTGTAGCGGTCGGCCACCATGGCCTGGGCCTGTCGGCGAATCTTATCCGCCAGCGCCTTGTTTTCGGACAGCAGGGCAATGCCGTCCGCCATGGAACCCTTGATATCCGGATTAATCAGCAGTCCGGTTTCCCGGTCGGTTACAATTTCCTGCACCGCCGGACTCCGATATACCGCAACCGGCGTGCCGCAGGCCATCGCTTCAATGATATTCATGCCGAACCCTTCAACGGTGGATGGCATGCAAAGGGCCTCCAGCGCCTTGTACCATCGTGCCGGCTCGGCGGTCGCTCCGGGAAACGCCACATGCGATTGCACACCCAGTTTGGCCGCCAATGCCCGCAACGGTTTCTCTTCCGTTCCGTAGCCGATTAATGCCAGATGCAAATGACCCCAGCGGCGGTAATCCCGCAGCAGCAGTTCCGCAAACTCGCTTACCAGCAGATCCAGCCGCTTGACCGGATCAAACCGACCAATGTAGCCCACCGCCTTTGCATTTGCCGGCCATGGTCGTTCCGCCACCGGTATTGGCTCGGCCAGGGCGAAGGTATCGTAATCCAATCCAAAGGGAATCACATAACCGCTATGAAAACGCCCAAACCGGCTGACCCGATCCAGCACGGCCTGGGATGGAGTAATCATGCCATGGCAGTGGCGCGATATCAGCCCCTGCAGTTGCCAGTGCCATTTTGGTTCCGGTTGAATGGTGTGGATGGATTGAAAATAAATGCGTGGTCCGGCGAACGGGGCCGCCAATGTTGCCAGCGCATTGGCGTGCACCAGCACGCTGACCACCACAGCCGGGTTCACGCTTTGCACGGTTTTGATCCAGCGGCGCACCGCTTCCACGTCCGTGACACGCTTGGCATTTAACCCGATTACTTCAACGCCCTCATGACGTATCCAGCGCCCCACAATGCCCGGATGCTTGATGCTTACCACCGTGGGTTCCCATCGGCCCAACTCCTTAAGGCCACGCACAATGCGCCGAACAATCAGCGGCATTCCGCCAAGGTCCAGATCGGTAATTAAAAACACGACGCGTCGCGCCATAAAACTCCACAACTATGCGATTACCGGAACCTCAAAGCTCTTGTTGAATTCCGTCATTCCTGCCTTTGAAATATACCGTTGCCATGGTCAGTTACCATTGGGCTTCATCAAATGGGCTTACCGGCGCATTGCTTCGCGGACGCGGCAAATGTTTAATCGCATCGGATCCGAGTTTTATCAATTCGTCATGATCAATGCGAATATTTAACCGCCAGCCTGAAACACTTGTCACATCCGTGCCGCACAGTTTCACCAGGGTTGCATCATCAACATAATCCTTCCCCAGGCTGCCACGCCTGGCATACGCCGCTTCCAGGATAGTGCGGCGAAAAATCTGCGGCGATTGCAGAATTTCCAGCCGCTTATCCGCAACCAGTTGCCCCAGTTTACCGTCTTGTACGCGAACCGCTAACCCGCCAAGAGGTACAACGGCGGCGGCGGCACCGGTTTTTCCCAGCGCATCTTCCAGCGCATCTAAAACCGTATACGGAACCGCCGGGCAGCACGCATCGTGTACTATAACAGTATCAATTTCCGGTTTGAGCTTTTCCAGCCCGCGCTGCACCGCCCCGAACCAGTCCGGTCCGCCGGCGGCTGTCCCCACGCCCTGAAAGGCAAGATGCGCCCCATATTTCTGCTGAATGCGCGATAAATCATCCGGCAACAGGCAGAGGATTCGCTGCTGTACCTGATCGCGATTGGCGTACAGTTCAATGCTGCGCATGAATATTTCGCGGCTGTCGATTTTAGAGAAGGGCTTGCCTGAATCCTTGGCCGCCCAAACGGGGGTTGCCATCACAAATAAAACGCCAATCGGCATCACGAATCTCCTGCGTGCAAATCAAAGTCTCTGGGCTTTCGCCCTGACTTCGCCATTTTAGCAAAATTCATCGACGGAGTCTCCCCGTGCGGCGGCGTTTCAGCGCTATCGGTCATGTGGCGCATGCGATTATCCGCAAGCCCAGTGCAGATCACGACGCCCATGCGTTCCCGATTACAATCGGGATGGAAATCCGCGGCCGTTTTCCAACCGTCCCCCAAGGGAAATACCAGCCCGATCCATAATTGATTTAAAATAAAAAGCCGATGGCGGGAGTTGAACCTGCAACCTACGGTCTGCAAAACCGTACCCGCAAAATCCATAATCCGCGATGTCAGTGGCCGATCAGAGCGCTGAACCAGTCGCGGGGGAATTAGGTGGAAATGCGAATCAAAAATGGAGAAGGTTTTCGGTCTTATGGACAAGGATTTAATCACTGTGATTGACGCTTGGCCATCCCAAAATAAAAGTAGGGGAATTGCGAACCAAAGCGCCGCCAACGGCCAAAACGAACCGCGCGGACCACAAGCGATTTAAAACCCGGCAGGGTGGGTTAAATATCAATGATTTGTGCCGAAGGGCCAAGCCAAGAAAAAAAAGCGGTGGAAAAATCACAAGCCAATTTTAGGCAATGGAGAGAACAAGCGGGAATTCCGCAAGCCCAACCCCGGCCGCACCACACACCACAATCTGGATGGATTGCCAGATTAACACGCGCATCGGCCCGATGAGCTGGCCGAAGATTAAACCCGAAATGCCGACCGTTGCCTACGCCACCGCGTGGAGTTTTAATCCTAATGCCCGTATCACTTTGAGCACGGTGGCGAATTCCGGGTGTCCGTCCGGTGAAAGCGCTTTATACAAACTCTCTCGCCCCAAGCCCGCGCTGCGCGCTATCCGCGCCATCCCCCTGGCACGGGCAATGTCGCCCAGCGCCGCGGTTATCACGGCGGTATCGCCATCCTGCAGCGCCGCATCCAGATAAGCAATCATGTCCTCAGCGGTTTTGAAATGATCCACTGGATTCCAGCGGCGGATTTTAGTTTTTGCCATGATAATCTCCTAAATCGCGGGCCAACTCAATCGCCAATTTAATATCACGCTCCTGCGTACGCTTATCACCGCCAGCGAGCAGGATTACCACCAACTCGCCGCGCCGCTTAAAGTACACCCGGTAGCCGGGGCCGTAATCAATCCGCAATTCCGATACGCCTTGGCCAACGGCCCTTGCATCCCCCGGATTTCCGAGCGACAACCGCCGGATACGGATAATTAATGCGAGCCTTTGCCTGCCGGTCACGCAAGCTGTCGAACCATTGGGCGCATTGCTCAGTCTGGCGTATCTCCGGCATGATACCCATTGTATCCCATGGGATACATAATTGCAATTCACAAAAAAGCCACCGCTCAAAAGCCGCCCCAACATTGCGCGTAATGTGCACCCTGCCGCCGGCGATGGCAGGGGCACTCGCCCCCCTGCAGGGACTCCAGAACTTTGCCCGGCGCACGCCGGCCCCGCGCACGGGATGGTGCCCATGCAGCCGCGTGATGGAAATCCGCGGCCGTTTTCTCCCGTACCGTAACGGAAATCTCAGCCCGATCCATAATTGATGTAAAAAAAGCCGATGGCGGGATTCGAACCTGCAACCTACGGTTTACAAAACCGTTGCTCTGCCGTTGAGCTACATCGGCGGGGATTATCCGATTCACCTGCGAAACCAGAGCCTATGCTTGATTCCACTGGTCATGATGCACCTATCATACCCGCACCGCGCGGTACCGCCAAGCAGTTTATTCCGGGCCGAATTCGCTCGCACAACACCGCCGATAACCAGAAACCCCAATCGCGTCGCCCTACGGGCAGCTGCGCGTTGATGAAATCGGCGGTGGTCGGCGTAGAATGTCGAATAGCGCGTCCGCTCAAAATTTACCCAACGCTTGTGATAGGCCGATTTCGCTGGTAGGCTTTTTGCCGCACTCGCTGGTGCCGTTCCTTTCTGTCCCCGTAGAGGAGTAATCGCAATGGACGTCTCATTCCACCATTTGACCGTTTTCCTGGCCGCAGTCCCGGCTCCCGAAATCTGGGCACAACATGCGATCAACCAGGCCGAATGGTTCTGCGCCAGAGGAATGGAGATAGTGACGATAACGATCGGCACCATAACCTTCGCCTTTGGCGTTGTGGCACCGTATCTCTTGCAGAAAAGAAGCAAACGGGAATTGTCCCAGTTGGTGGTAAAGGCGAAAAAGGAAATGGAGGAGGGGTCAAAAAGGGAACTGGAAAACGCAAGACGGGAATTGAGGCAGGAGATTGAAAACGTGCGAAGCCAGCTCAAGCTGTACGCGAAGGGGTTGGCGGCCAAGGAAGCGGCACAGCGATTAATCGACCAGGCCGAAAGCCAAATGGCGGAATGGCTCAACTCAACCAGCCTTGGCGGAATGGGGAAATTTCTCGCCGACCCAAGCACACCTGACGTGGGTTCCATGATCGCCGTTACTCAAATACGGGCGAATTACTACCGGGCAGGGAGGGACTTCATCGACGCATTCGGGCATTTTGCTATGGCCAACGAGACTGAAGTCGCCAAGGAAGTTCTGGACCAAATCGAGAAATCCTTGCGCAGCCTCCGTTCCCTGCAGGAGCAGTTGACGGGCCAGATAGCCGAGAGGGAGCGGCTAACGAAAGAGAACCCATCGCTTAACGTGACGGCATCTGCCAGCGACACGAATGAGCGTGCCCGACAGGAGATCAAAATAGCCCGGCTTTGCATCGATCAACTGCGCGAAAAATTCGGCAATGCGTGCTGGGAGTTGCAACGCAAACTGGAACCTGAAGCCTGGAATCGGTACGCGCCGCTCATCGAACGCGTGAAGACCTTGTTTACGGCTCCCCCAGAGAACGCATGAAGCCGGTGGCCGCGGGGCTATAAATACGGGGGCCATACATACGCAACTCCGCCCGCCGAGCACGCCACAGAACCCCCGAACCTGCTGTGCCTTTGCCACAAACGCCGTCGCACAGCCCGTGCATGGTGCATAGCTGCAATAGAATTATCGGGAGTCCGGGCTTGGGTTGGTTGACGTCTTGTCCGATTTTTGCCAACATTCCCTACCGCGGGCGGAGGTGTTCCTGGGGATTGCCGGAAAAGCAATCCGTCGGCGCGGCAGGATTGCCGCTCGACCCCGGCGAAATGCCGCACCTGAAATTTATAAGGATCCATACAATGACCACCCATACCGCTAATAAAGCCGCCAACAAAAATCGCGGTAAACCCAAGTCCGCTCAACCGGTGAAACTTTCACGCACACACCGCCCCCCCAATTTGTCGCTGGAAGACTGGCAGATTGCGTTGCGGCGGCAGTATGGCCAGGAACAGAAATTCGGCATGCGGAATCTCGGTGAACAGAGTGTATTTTCCGATTTTGAAATTACCAATCCCGTCAGCGGCGGAGTGTATCGAGTGGCGATTCGCGGGGAGCACTTGGGGGATAATTTCTGCTCCTGCCCCGACTTTATCACCAACTCACTGGGTACCTGCAAGCATATTGAATTTACCCTGCAAACATTGCGGCAGGATCGCTCGGCGGCAGCGGCGCTGAAGCTGGGATACAATCCGCCTTACAGCTCTGTGTATTTGCGCTATGGCGCACAGCGGGAAGTGCGATTCCGCGCCGGCACGGAATGTCCCGCGAAACTGCGCGATTTGGCGGCTCAATATTTTGATGCTTCCGGGGCGTTGCGCCCGGAGGCATTTGCCCGGTTCGATCAGTTCCTTGGTGCCGCGGCGGCCATTGAGCATGATTTGCGCTGTTATGACGATGCGCTTGAATATATTGCGGAAAAGCGGGATGCCGCCGAGCGGGAGCGAATTCTGCGGAAAGCATTTCCAAGCGGACCGGAAAGCCCGGCCATGGAAAAGCTTGTGAACGTACCGCTGTATCCGTATCAGCGCGAAGGGGCGCTGTTTGCCGCCCGGGCGGGGCGCTGTTTAATCGGCGATGAAATGGGCCTTGGCAAAACCATTCAGGCCATTGCGGCGGTGGAAATCATGGCGAAGCATTTTGGCGTGCGGCGTGTGCTGATTATCTGCCCGACATCACTTAAGCATCAATGGTCCCGGGAAATTGGAAAATTTGTCAACCGCTCCACGCAGGTCATTGGCGGAATGAGAGCCGGCCGGGAAAAATGCTTTGCCACGGACACATTTTATAAAATTACCAATTACGACACGATTCGCCGGGACATGGACCTCATTGAAGCCTGGGCTCCGGATATGGTCATTCTGGATGAAGCGCAGCGGATCAAAAACTGGAACACCATTGCCGCCCGCTGTGTCAAGCAGATCAAGTCACCGTATGCGATTGTTTTGACAGGCACGCCGCTGGAGAACCGGCTGGAGGAACTGGTATCGGTGGTGCAGTTTGTGGATCGCCATCGGCTGGGGCCGACGTTTCAGTTTTTGCATCAACACCAGATTCATGATCAGCAGACCGGACGGGTTGTTGGCTATCAGAAGTTGGATTCCATTGGGCGGACATTGGCTCCAATACTGATTCGGCGCAAGAAAGATGCGGTGCTTAAGGACCTGCCCGAACGGCTGGATAAAAACTTTTTCGTGCCCATGACGCCGCAGCAGGCCCGTCACCATGAGGAGAATCGTGATGTTGTGGCCCGGATTGTGCATCGCTGGCGGAACACCGGTTATCTATCGGAAGCGGATCGCCAGCGGTTGATGATTGCGCTGCAGAATATGCGCATGAGTTGCGACAGCACGTATCTGCTGGACCATGAAAGCGATTTCGGTTTCAAGGCGGATGAATTAAGTACGCTTCTGGAAGAGCTTTTCGAGCGGCCGGATGAAAAAGTTGTGATTTTCAGCCAGTGGTTGCGCATGCATGAGTTACTGGTGCGGCGCATGCGCGGGCAGGAATGGGAACATGTGCTTTTCCACGGAGGCGTGCCAAGCGCCGAACGTGGCGATCTGGTGGATCGCTTTCGCGAGGACCGCAAGTGCCGTGCGTTTCTGGCGACGGATGCGGGCGGCGTGGGTCTGAATCTGCAACATGCGGCATCGGTGGTGGTAAATGTGGATTTGCCATGGAACCCGGCGGTGCTGGAACAGCGGATCGGGCGGGTACATCGGCTGGGGCAGAAACGTCCGGTGCAGGTGATTAATTTTGTGGCCAAGGGCACCATTGAAGAGGGAATGCTTTCGGTTTTGCAGTTCAAAAAATCTCTTTTCTCCGGCGCGCTGGATCGTGGCGAGTCCACGATTATGCTGGGCGGATCGCGCTTGAAGAAATTCATTGAGACCGTGGAAAAGGCTACCGCCGCCATTCCCGATGCGGTGGCGGAAGAAGCGGACGACTCAGCGAGTGCCCCATCCCCCGCACCATCGGCGCACGGCACCGCGACCAATGCCTCGCCGACGGATTCAACGCAAGCTCTCGGCGCGATGGCACAGGACAACACCACACCATCGGCACCTGCGGCAGCCGCGGACAACTCCAGTGCAGTCAATCCCTGGGCGGGACTGCTGCAAGTTGGCCTGAATGTATTGGAACAACTGGCGGTACAGTCCCGCTCGGTGTCCGAAAGCTCGGTACGGACCGGTAGTGCGCAGCCAACCGGGACTACCGGGATATCGATTATTCATCGAGATGAACGCACCGGAGAGTCGTACATGAAACTGCCGGTACCCAACCCGGAGGTGGTGGAACAGGCGCTGGGAGCGATCAGCAAATTGCTGGAACAGTTCCGTGGTGGCGCATCGAAGTAGAATGGACATGGCGTTAATTACTGCGGGCCGGTGCAGGCCCAATATTGCGTAATCTCCCCAACGCGTAAGTGCCCCCCGGGCACCCCTGATCCGCCGGCCGCCGTTTGCGCTACCAGGCTGATCACGAATGCGAACGCGTCAGTTCCGCAAGACTTTCAAGCGTTTGTAAGGCTTTGCCGGAATCGATGGCCGCTACGGATAATTTCACACCCTCGCGCAGTGATTCCACTTTGCCGCCCACCCACAACGCGGCGGCACTGTTGAGCAAAACGATGTCCCGCGCCGGGCCGCTTTTCCCGGAAAGTATTTCGCGTATCTTTGCCGCCGACGCCTCCGGCGAATCAATCCGCAACTCATCGGCGCTGGCGGTCTGCAGCCCGACATCTTTTGCGGACAGTTCCAGGGTTTTAATTTCTTCCTTGTCAAACAGGGCCACGCGTGTGGGGCCGCCAATCGACAATTCGCACAGCGTTCCCTCCACCGGATCCGTACCGCAAACCACCATCGCCCGCACCGCCCCCAGCCGCACCAGCACCTCCAGCATCGGCCGCACCAGGCTGGCCCGTGGAACACCCGCAAGCTGGCGCCGAGCGCCCGCCGGGTTGGTTAATGGCCCCATGAGATTAAAAATTGTGGCGAATCCAAGAGCATTTCTGATTTCCGCCACATGCCGCATCGCCGGATGGTGTTTGGGCGCAAAACAGAAGCATACCCCCAGTTCTTTGATACATCGGGCCTGTAAATCCGGATCAATATCGACGCGCACTCCCAGCCGCTTCAATACATCCGCGCTGCCGCTGCGGCTGGTCACCGCGCTGTTACCATGCTTGGCCACCGGCACACCGCAGGCCGCCGCCACCATTGCCGCCGTTGTGGAAACATTGAAAATTCGTGATCCCGCGCCGCCGGTGCCGCAGGTGTCAATCACATTTTCCGGAGCCACCACCCGTACCGCATATTGCCGCATAACCGATGCCGCGCCCGCCAGTTCATCTACCGTCGGATCACGTCCGGCCAGCAGCGCCAGAAAAGCGCCCACCTGTGCCGCCGGCGCACTACCGGACATGATGGCTTCAAACGCGCTGCGCGTCTGTTCCTGCGTAAGGCTTTGTCCCTTAAGTAATATGCTGAGAATATCTTTCATTTGGTTCCCGACGCCAATGCGAAAGGCGGTTAAAGCAGTTTTGCCCCATCTCCCGCCGTGGTTGCAAACATGGATGCCTGCTTGCCGCAGCGCTTCGGATATTGGCTGTCAATGGCGGCTGTCAGGGCTTCGATGGCCTGGCGTTGCACCATCGCCACAATGGACCCCCCAAAACCGCCGCCGGTCATGCGTGCTCCGTACACTCCCTTAACCGTAGCGGCAATTTCCACCAGTACATCGAGTTCCGGGCAGCTTACGCCATAATCATCGCGCAGGCTTGTATGCGATGCATACATCAGTTTGCCGCAGGTGCTCCAATCGCCCGCGGCCATGGCATCGGCAAATTGCAGCGTGCGGGCATTTTCTGAAATTACATGCCGCCCGCGGCGAAACACGGTGGGATCCATCTCCAGGCGGCAGTTTTCAAGCATCGATAAATCCGCATCGCGCAGTGCCTTCACCGTGGGGAACTTTTTCTTTAACGTTGCCACCGCCCGTTCACACTGATTGCGGCGCGCCTGGTATTCCCCCTGCACAAGTTCATGCTTCACATTGGTGTCGGCAATGAAAATGCGCATATCCGCATCTTTCATTGGCACCTGCCGCCGGGAGAGATCCCGGCAATCCAGCAGCATGGCATGATCTTTTTCACCCATGGCCGAGATGAATTGATCCATGATGCCGCACGGCATGCCGGCGTAATTATGTTCGGCCCATTGCGCCGCCAGCGCCAGTTCCACCTTGTCCAGGGTTTTTCCGTTTGCCGCCAAAATCGCCATTCCGGTTGCCACTTCAAATGATGCGCTTGATGAAAGCCCGCCGCCAATGGGCACCGTGGTGGTCACCAGTGCATCCATGCCGGTTTTGACCAGACCGCGTTGCCGCAAAGCCTCGGCAACCCCTTTGGCATAAAGCGACCATTTTGGAGCGTCTTTGGCAACCGGACCAGCCACTGAAAATTCCGCCATCTGATTTTGTGTGGTGCTGAAAAGGCGGATTTTTGCATCCGTGCGAGCCTTGCCGATAATCGACGTAAACCGGTCAATGGCAATCGGAAATACAAAGCCGTCGTTATAATCGGTGTGCTCCCCGATCAGATTAACGCGTCCCGGTGCCTGACTGTGAATAAACGGTCCGGACGACTTCCCGAAATGCTTTTCAAATTCCTGTTCCAAATGCTGATCCACGCAAAAACTCCCAAATATGCCAATAACCCGGCATCACTACCAGTAAATCCGCCGCCAATGCGACCAGACAGTATGCTAGAGGCACACGCGTGGTAAATCAATGGCACCACCTGAACGATTCCAGCGGTCACCCGGGCCATACGAATTCTGATGGTATAGTCAGTTTCGCTTGCAACCGGGAATACGGGAACAGGGGGTTCCGGAAATGCTGTCACTCTCCTGCCATGTTGGTGGCGCCCGTGACGTTGAAATCCGAGAAAACAGCCGGTCGAATGTTTGGCTGATTGCCCATGTTTGACGGCAATTCAGAATAATGATACGTTCTTGTCGGCGATGGTGAGTTGCGTATGGACGGAGCATTGCTGCTGACTAGCCGCAGCCCGGCATGCCGCAACTTCCCGTGCTTTGACACACGGCATCACGCGGTTATTCAGGCGTGAGCCGCCCCGTTTCGGTAACAGGTTCCCAAACCGGAGGATCTTAATGGATCGGCTACCAGAGCCTTCATCGCAAATAAAATCGCGCTTCAAGCGGCGAGATTTGTTAAAAACAGGGGCCTTGGCGGTTGCCGCAACCGTTGCGCATCGCAGCAGGGCCAACGCGGAAAATGCTGCCGGCGACACCGGAAAACGGGACGGCGCTATTAACCGCCAATCGCTGGTGCAGCGGCATAATGTGGAATTTACTTCAACCGGTCTGCTCAACGTGTTGACCGTGGGAAATGGCAACTTCGCCTTTGGGGCCGATATCACGGGCCTGCAGACATTTCAGGATGATTACAACCACGGCATTCCGCTTTCCACCTTATCGCATTGGCTCTGGCACACGCGCAAAAATCCTCATCTCTGGACCAATGCCAAGTACCCGCTGACCGACCTGAAAAACTGCTGCGGCCGCGAAGTACCTTATTTGCTGGTTGGCCGAACCCCGCAACTGCGGCAGGAGGCGGGGTTTTTATACGGTCAGACAACCCGTGTTAATCTCGGGCGCATCGGCCTGATACTTGTACATCCCGACGGCAGGCCCGCGGTGTTAGCCGATATACAGTCGCCATTGCAAAAGCTCGATATTTACACCGGCCTGCTTGAAAGCAGTTTCACTTTCAGCGGTCGGCGGGTTCGCGTATGGACCTGCTGCCATGGCACATTGGATCAACTTGCGGTGCGCATTGAATCGCCTCTGCTTGCCACCGGACGGCTTAAAGTGCTGATTGCATTTCCCTACGCGGCCGACACATGGGGCGGTAACGGAGCGGACTGGCATCGCCCCCATGCTTATCAAACGGAATTCACACGCAGAGGGTCTCACCGCGCGAATGTTCATTGCGTGCTTGATGCCACGCAGTATCACGCGGCCATGTGGTGGCGCAAAGGACAATTAAGCCAGAGCGGGCCGCATGACTTTACGCTTTCTCCGCAAAAAGGTGACAAGACGCTTGAGTTCACAACAGCCTGGTCGCCGAAGCCGGTGGAGGATTTGCCCGGCGATTTTGCCGCCACGCAGGTCGCCGCCCGCGAAATGTGGAAGGCGTTCTGGAGTTCGGGCGCGGCGATAGATCTTTCCGCCAGCAAAGACCCCCGATGGAAAGAACTCGAACGGCGCATTGTGCTTTCGCAGTATCTCACACGCATTAATTGCTGTGGTGACTTGCCCCCCGCGGAAACCGGCCTCACCTGCAATTCATGGTTTGGCAAGTTTCATCTCGAAATGCACTGGTGGCATGCAGCGCATTTTGCGTTATGGGGACGCCATTCCTTGCTGGAACGCAGCTTGGGATTTTATCAGCATATTCTGCCT
>JAJZJL010000005.1 GCA_021810145.1 Planctomycetota bacterium
CGGTGCGAGAAAAAAACATAAACAAATACCACCCCAACCCCGGCCACCCTGTCGTTTCGGCAGGCGGGCCGGGCTATTGGATCGGCCCTAAGGTGCGAAGAAAAAGTGATTCGTCACGGCTGATCTGTTTTTGACTATTGGTATTGGCAGAATCGCCAGATTATTGGTTACCGCCGCGCTCTGGAATGCCGAAAGAATCCACCAGCGTTCCGTCGTATCGAGCACATTGGAAATGGGAGCCATGGTGCCAAGCATCTGTAACTTATGCAAATATGCCAAATCCTGCCGGGTGGAGAGTTTGCCGGAATTAGCCAAGGCTTCATCGGCCTGCGCAGGAAAGCTCGCTGCTGCACAAGCCGTCATGGAACTCATCAGCATATGTTCCTGCGAAAGCAGAATTCCTGCGTGATTTGCAGACAGGAGATCATTTTCACAGGACTCAATATCGTTGCGGTGCAGTTCCAGCATGGCGCGAACAACCAGATATTCCGAGGCCGTTTGTATTTCCCCGAATATACCCCATGCCGAGCCGATTGCGTTGGCCATCGGTTCTGATCGTAAATTTCGGAGCAGCGGATTAAAAAAACGGGGGCGATAAAAGGCTGCCTGTGCTATATCCAATGCACCTTCATTGACTTGCAACCATGCAGTAACCCAGGGATGGTTGTGCGCCGACCAGGGATGTATATAGAGTTTTCCGGGGATATAGCGCGGCGCTGGTGATAGATGTCCGGTGTCACCGGCGGCTTGTGACACGGCTGCTGGGTCGGCATGCTTCCGAAAAGTCTGAAAATCAATAAAGCGCGGGCCGGTCAGATCATGGGCTGTGATTCCCAGTGCCTTGCGCCGCATGGCACCCCACCCTGGGATGCTGGTGGTGACCATTTTCCCTTTGAATAATTTCGATTGCCAGCCGCGGAATGACCCCGGTCGAAACAGAATCAGTAGCGGCACAGCGGCGTTATTCTCTGGAGTGACGCCTTTACCGAAATGCTGGTTGAACGCCGCGACATAATCCACCAGACCGTTTTTGGTTAATGGCCCGGTGATGCGCGTGGTGGCATAACTGATGGGGATCGGCGGCTTGACGGGCGCAGCCGCAATGATGGCCAGCGACGTTAGTATCGTAAAAATACGCAACCAGATGCCGGGCCGATCGTGCATATAGTAGCCTCCCAGGAAATATAATAACCACCGCTGAGCAATAATAACATCAAGATTTATCCAGCCGGCTCCCAAGAAAGATACCGGGGGCAACGATAGAAGCGCCCGAGCGAATCAACTTTCATTTCAGGGGGGCATCGGATGGATTCCGCCGTGCATGAACGGATCGGTACTGCATGGTGCCAACCCGGATCGGCAGGATTTTGCGGTTATGGAAATTTTTGCGTCATAGTGAGTAACGGGCAGTTCCCCGGCAATATCCTACAAAATCTCCGCGCATCACCCACTGGAAATGAATGGTTTTCACGGAAAGCGATGCGCAAAACATCGCTCACGATCCCAAGCGTTTTGTTACGACTGGATTTATCCCCGGGGCCTCCCGCTCTCACAGGCAATTCTCAACGTGGGATTTACTTGCTCTCATTTTGCCGTTTGGATCCCCTTAGTTGTTGACCTCCGAGTACGGCCATAAAATACCTGCTGGGCTGACGCGCTTATCCAGTCATGATCGCTTCGGCCCGAGATCATCGTGCTTTGGATTTGCAGAAACGCGCCAATTGCGACAGCAGCTTTGGGTATTGGCTATGGATAAAGTTTCTAGATCGCGAGTGTTGATTCTATTCGGCTTGGTGATTCTCCCGGGACTATCATCGGCCATTGCGGGCACCGGCTTAAACCGTGATTCTGCCCAAGTCCGTCTTATCCAAACGGTACGTTTGCCCAAGGACAATTCGGGCAAGGAACTGCAGCCGTGCGCACCGGCAATATGGGTGCCCCACGCTGACGGTGTACTCTTCGGCGCAAATGATCCATTGTTGCCGTCGGGCGTTAGATACTTGTTTTTCTGGAAGCCTGGCACGCATCGGGTCAAGAAAATTCTTAATCTGGCGGTACTTGAAAAGACCTTTGGACCTCACTTCAAGCATTCGATTCATCGTGCCTCTGCTCATGGTGTTACCCCCGGTAAATCCAGTGGCTGGAAGATTGGCGGTATGTTCGTTGACGATGGTAAACTGGCGACCATATTCCAGAATACCATCCAGCCACCGACACGACCCGCAAGTGGCCCGCAGGGAACTGCTCCAAACCCTGGTATCGGTTTACCAGGTGTCGTGATGTTACGGCCTTACTGCATAACAGATTTTCGCGTAATGTGCTGGCACATGGCGCGCCGGCCCTTCCGGTTGTCGGATCGGCCGACAACGAGCTACTTAATTCATGTAAGATCGAGCTTGGGTGGAGAGGGTTGCCGCGTTGTGGTGCCGCCGGAGGGATCGTGGTTTGGCGTGGTACGTCCGGGCGATGTGGATACCGCCGGCTTGGGTAAGGCCGATGGCTCGTATCCCACATTGTTATTTGATCTCGCCAGTGGGCGGAAAGTAGCGCAATCCGCTGCTCCGCGGTTTCCTCCATCGGGTCCCTTTGCTTCGCCGCGTGGTGTGGAACTGGGTTGGCTCGCAACTTTAACGTTGGCGGGGGATTTTCCCGGGCCGAAAGATCGTCGTATATCCGGAGATACCACCCTGCGACTTTTACAGGTTCCATCGCATAAGATCGGCGGCGGAGGCCTTGTTGCCGCGGGTGGACATCCGGTTCATCCAAAAGTTATTCCCATTCTCCGGGTACACATTCATGCGCACGATCCCAAGGCAATTCTCCGATGGGGTGGTGCGTTTTCTCCCAATGGACGGCGTATATTTGTGCTTGCTCAGCGCCCTTTCTTCAGTTCTCTGCATCAGGTACACACTCAGATTATTGAATTATCTTCCTCCACCGGTCGTGTCATGCGCAGCGCCGTTCTGTCGCGGTCAGGCGCCGCAATCTGTATGACGGTCTCTCCGAACGGTCGCCTCATTGCGATTCTGCTGCTGCATGCGACGGGCTGGTTCCACATGCGCCAGGTGTTTAGTCTGCTTCTACTTGACAGTCGAACATTGCGTATCCTTACCTCCTGTCGCACGCCATTCGACTTGGGGCCATTGCGTTTTTCCCCGGACAGTACAAAACTCGCAGAAATGGGAAGATCCGCATTGTATTTATTTCGGATCCACCAGCCGCATCCATAGGTGTATCACGTTATTTCTGCGCGACCGTAGATTCAATAACGCCTCTCCCGCCTGACCGGTGTACACTATTGACGATAAAGGCCAGTGGTTGTGTTTCTGAATTTATTTGCGGGCCACTCGAAACATTTGGCTTACCCACAATGGTACCTCCGTATATTCCCCGCAATCAAGCACAAACTCCTGCCCCCGTGATACAACATCCAACTCAACACTGCCATTAACCCGCCGCCAGCGCGATGACGAATGATGGTAACTCAACGGTCGGCGGCCAGACCCCGGCATAAAAAATGGGGGCAGCCGCCACGTGCTGGGGCGTCGAGCATCCGGCGATGTTAGCTGTAGCGCCGGGTTGAAGTTCGCAAACACACCAGCTCCCGGCATTCCGTGGGGCGGGTTGGGCCATTCCAAAAAACGCCGGGAAACATACAGGAAATTGTTCTTCCCAAACGCTCGGCGAAAGTGTGGGTGGTATTCAGCCCATGGGACCTTTTCTAACGCCGCCGAATCGACTTGCATAATGTCGCCGATTTGCAGCCATCCCCAAATCACATGGCGCGGCAACGCTTCAGGGTCCCATTGGTAACCGGTACCGCTGGGAATAACTCGACGGAACAATCCAAAAAATAAAAACATATCCCCGGCGGCAAGGCCCTGATTCCTCAGATGGCCCTGTGCTGCGCCGGCCTGTCCGAAAATGGGACGCCATCGCGGATCACGCGGCAAACTGTCACGTCGCAGGTCAGGATCAAGGTGGGCATAATACGACTCAGGCACACTCTTTTGCGTAAGCTCTTCGACCAGTCGGCCGACATTTACTGTGCCGTAGCTGATTTCGGAGTATTGGATATTCGAGTGCCTGTCGGGAATAGGCAGCGAGAGCATTCCTCCATCAGGAAAAATGGGGCTTGGTGCACCCCCTGAGGCTGAATCAAATCCCTTGCGGCTGAAGATAAGCTTCATGCGCAGTGACCGCCAGAACGCTCTTTCTCATCAGGCCATTTCGTTGGATTGCCGCAGTACCCAGAGGGGGCTTTGCGTTGTAAAAAACTGATGAATTTTTTAATGTCGATTTTATCGCGGGGGCTTTCCGTGTCTAACACTCTGTGGGCGCGCCTCACCTGCAGACGGGCCAGCAGGCCGTCGGGCAACTTTAATGCCTCAGCACCAAAATAATAGAAGTGCCCTTTCCTGGAAATTAAGACGCCACGCTTATCCGGGTGGTCGCCCAGGTCTTTCTTTTTCGTTCTGGGATTCTCCTCCCTCCCAAACGGCTCGGGGCCCGAATGCCCGGATTGAAGCTGTTGGTACGCGCCGTTTCCCTGTGGCTTGTAGATGTTGTCTCCACACCGGCGCATGGCACGCCGCGATTTCGTTCCCGTCTTCCCATTGCAATCCGGCCTTTTCTTCGCAAATCGACGGTCATTGAAGTATGTATCAAAGGAAAGCGTTTCGGTCACCTCCATGGCATAGATAAGTCTGTGTCCATGTTCTTTGGGGCTAAGGCCAACCACCCAATCCCCAATCTCCGCTTTCTTTCGAATCGTCGGCTTGCAGGTTGCCAGCGTGCAGTACCCCCAGAACGGATTGGGCGCAAAGCCCGTGTCGTGCGTGACAACATAACTGTAAAGTTTCATAATGTACTCCAGAACTGCCAACTTCGGTTTATCCAACAGGCACTGAATCCTACATATTGTATAATATGGGCCACCCACCAACTCCGCAACCGACGGAGCGACGAGTGCCGAGCCATGTCATCAATGGTGGGACGTGGCGAGTCGGATTGGCTTTTGGGTGGGAAGGGGTGGACCGCCCCGGCGCGCACGGGGTAAACTCTCTAAGCGGATAACGCGGATACGGGGGGGGCGCGTCAACGGACAACGAGCAACGGACAACGATTCTCGGCGGATGGGACAGGTACTGAATCTACTGATTAATACTGACCAATACTGACCATTTCTGAATATACTGACGAATACTGAATCTACTGACCAATACTGTTCTCGTGCCGTTGTGGTGAAACCCCTATTCCAAATGCCAAATGCTAAATGCCAAATGTTGAGGCATGGATGCCGAAATCCCCCGGCGAGCCGGGGCAGGCCTGGCGATAGGATCGGCAGATCGGGACTCAATCTGAATCTGGGTAATCTGCGTAATCGGTGGATAACCGTGCGTTGCTGTGAGAATCAACGATTGCAGGCTTCCTGCAAGTGTCTAAATTGGCAGAGGCGGGGCGGCTGATTGGTCAAGGTTGCGGCATTCGGTTAAGTAAGTCTTGACGCGTTGCTGGAACTCCGCATCGGTTTGAAAGGGAATATCCGAGGCGAGAGGAATTCTCGCGGTGCTTGCGCGCAGGGAAAAAAGCTGGCCCGGGCCAGGAGGGCCGATGATCAGATCGGTTAATCCCGGCGCGGCGGAATGGCGGTATTCAACGGCCATCAAGGGACACCCTGTACCAATTAGTCCGCGCAGGGAGGCAATCCAGATTCGGGCTGAAAGCCACGGAGGATGTCCAAATATCGGGACCCGCACCGTTTCCGTACGACCATTGGCACCCTCGCGCCCGCAGCTTTGCACCGCCTTCTGCAAACTGTAGATCATGCGCGCCGTTATATCGGGGACCGTGTTTTCCGCGGCCAGAATTTGAAGCATCTGCGAACCGGTGACCAGTCGATCCGCCTTTACGGCGCGGGGCTGCAATCTGCCGGTCAATTCGTCGAGGCTCTTTTGAGCCGTCTGCACTGCGGCCCGCACCTCCGCGGCCGATGAGGTTGCAATCACATTGTTCTGAAGCGTCAGAAGCAGCGGCCCGGTGTGTTCTGCAATATCGGGCAGCGAATACCCGCGGGCCTGAACGGCGGTAACCAGCGGATAAAGGCTGCGGCCCTTGCCATCGCGGGATGCGGTGATGGACGCGAGAATGTAATAATCGTCCAAGCTGTAGATCAACAGATGATTAAATTCCGCCAGCCGCTCTGGCTCCGGCAGATGCGCCCAGGAACCGGAGTCAATATTTCCGCCGATGCCTTCGACATAAATCATGCGTTTGAATGTCAGCATTTCGGGAAATTGATGCCCGGCATCATCCATGTGGTCATCCCATCCGGGGTGCTTGCCAAAAACACTGACCGCCAGGATCGGTTCCCGTGCAGGTCCAGATAGAATCCGGGCGGCGAACTTCTGAAAGAATTGACCCAAGCGGACACCTTCTCCTGAAAGCCCAAGGGGCGATGGTTGTTATTTTTTCGCCTTCGGCCACAACGACAGCGGCGGCAACGCACGGGAGAATACCATCTCCAGTGTCATGGTACGCAGTTTCTTAAACTGATCCAGCATGTGCAGATGCACAAGCCAGGTCTTGCCGTCCCTGGTTGTGCCGTTATACCGAACCAGAAGTTTCAGTGCTGCCCAGGGGCCGGTGAAGGCCAGACTCTGCGACGGCTTGGTTCCGGCGACGGCGGGATCGGTCTCATAGAAATTAAGCTTGAGCACCTGTCCTGATTTTGCGGGTATTGTCAGTGTTCCCAGATTATCATCCGCCAGGGAACGAAAACTTGCGGTTCCCAAGCGCTGACCGGCCTGGTTAATGGTTAAATACGGCCAGATGATCTGGACGGTGTTATCCGACTGATCCTGTTTGATGGCTCTGGTTATCAGGAGCTTGCAGCGCAGCGGATTCTGGCCGGTAACGCCCAGAATAGCGGCGAGAATCTGGCGAATCGCCGCTACGGTCTGCCGTGAATAGCCAAAATGCCAGTACGACACATTGCCTTGAAGAATTCGAAGCTGCCGGTTGACCTGCGAGTCCGGGGTGAGAATCTCATTGCTGGAAACAACGGACTTCGGCAACGCTTCGAAATGCCTGGATAGCGCACGGATGTCCGCGGGCGACCACTGGTGCTGGAAACGCTGATCCGCGGTTGCGGAAATAAACAAAGGAAAGAACGGTTTGGCCTGAATGCCGGCGAGAATGGCGTTCGCCTGTTGCTGGCTTTTCTGAGCCAGCGTTCTCAAGCCGGTAAGTGTCAGGGACTTGACATATTGTGATGCGAAATTCGGATTTACCGAGTTGCTGAGAATATAACGATGGTAAAGGGTGTCCGGTGTTTCAGCCAGCAGTTGATTGCGGGCGGTATCGGGATTACCGCTTAATTGCGTCCACCGATTAAGCCGATGGCGGGTGGAGCGAGCAAAGAGCGGCACATTCAATAAACTGATCCCAGTATGGATATTTGCCTGCGCAGAGGCAACCTCCGGTGTCTGTGCCGTGGAAGTGGGAACTGCGGCCAGAGCCTTCGAAACGCGATTGCCGTAGCTTTGCAGCGCCAGAAACAGTTGATCAACCTGAACGCCCTGCAATTGCTGCAGATAGGTTTTCCAACTGTTGTTCGGGACGGCTATGGTCAATCCATCGGTCAGGGCGGAAAGCCAATACTGAAAATAGGCTCGGCGATACAGATTCCATGCGGCGGCTGAGGACTGATATTGTGCCAGCAGGGTCGTGGCTCCAAGAATATGAACGGTGCTTTGCGATGTGCCCGTCGCCTGCCGGAGCAAATGTCCAATTTCATACCAGCCGCCCAGCAAAGTTCCGGCTCCCTGCGGGTTAAAACGCGGATCAAACGGTTTGCCTGCTCCAGAAGTAAATAAGATCATCGGTTTGCCGACGGCCGCGGCCTGCCCGGTGCTGACCTGCTGCGCCACAGCCTGTTCAATGGCTGTGGCATTGGCAAAGGAATGGGAAACGCACAGATGAATCATCGCGTTGATTCGATATGCCTCAATCGCCTGAACCGCTTTAACGGCGGCTTGAGTGGCGGCTTGATTGTATGCGGCGGCGGCATTTGGCTCCGCGGTTTTCAAGGTGCCGGCCGTATGGTTAATAACGGACAAGGTCCGTTGCAAGCGGTGATTAAAGGCAAGTAAAAAAGCTTTGGCATCGGTCACGGATGTTATCGATGTGGGATTCGAGATCAGATTGTCAACCGCGGCGTACATGATTTGTCGCAGGCTCACCTGTCGGTGGGCACCGGCCCGGGCCAGAAATATCTGATCCATGGCGGCAACCTGGGACTGATCGGTCGAACCGAAAGGCGACTTCTCATCGGCGATTTCATGCAGTAATTCAGCACGCGCCGAAGCCAGCAGAGCCATGCTCTTTTTCAAAACGCCTTTGGGAACGGACGCTTTACCCAGGAGAACCGATGAAATGAAATTCCCTGCCGCGCCGGATTTGGCATTCGAGGTGTTGCCGGCGGTAATCCATGCCGTCTGCTGTTTGAGGCGATTGTAAAGTTCCTGACGATGATGCAGCAACTGCTGGGCATCGGCTAAATAAGCCCCGGCGAAAGTGGCATGGGATCCCAGCGCGGAATAATTGAGCCTTATTTTTTGCGCCGATGCGGATAGCGCTGTCAGCAATCCGCTGACTTTTTGATAAGCCGCATTTCCCGCCCGCACATTGTTACCGGCCTGATATTCCTTAGCCCAGCGCATGAGAGCGGTTTCCGAATTCTGATAATTCTGCAATGCTGTTTTCAGAGCCAGCAGACGCTGCAAAGCCTGGTTGCCCGTTCCTACCGCACGGTTCCATCCATTAAGCACACTGGCCATGCCATGGTGTATCGCCGCCGCAAAATCCACTGATTGAATCAATTGCAGTGATTTGGGCGGCCATCGGCGGCCGGAATTGTAAAGACTGCCGAGTATGGCATTGGTGGAATCTCCCTGATAGGTTTGATACGACTTAAATTCGGTGGCAGGGAGAATATAAGCCAGCAGCGCGTCGAAATGCTTCAGGCTGGCTTTACGGCCGAGTGCCGAATCCGGTCCAATTTGATAGCTGGCTTGCGCGATAGCGAGAAATTCCAAAAGGGCGTCGGTGCGTTTATTGAGTTCCGGCAATGTCAGGGATTGATCAGAAAGCGGGGCCACGGCAAGACGCGCTTCGGCCGCACGGATGACCGGCTCAAGGACCTGTTGATCGTATATTGTCAAAAACGCCCGACGCTGTTGTGCGTTAACGGTGCCGCTAAGGAATGAAACGGGTTTGAATATCCAGGGCACGGTCAACGGTTTGCTGACGAGTTCAAAGCCCTGTTGATAGAAATTTGCCAGCGAATGGCCCAGAATTTTATTGGTATGTCCCTGATAGACATATTGTGGCACACCGATGGAATTATCCTTCGGCACGATAATCGCCATGAACTGCGGACTTGATGAGGTAAATACTTTGGCGGCGGCCTGCCAATACTGGCGTGGGGTTCCGACACTGTTCTTCAATTCAAAAAAGGCGTAAAACGTGCTGGCGAGAAGAAGAATAACTGCGGCAAATCCGGCGGCCAGAACGGCCACCTTGCGGCGCCGTTGCTGCTGCATGGCATTGCCGGCCCGGGTAACCAGACCGCGTTCTTTAAAGACCTTCTGCAAAAACAGATCACGGAGGAAGTACGCCCGATCTCGCCGCCACACACCGCTTGCCGGCAAGGCATCGATGGACACACCCAGGGCCTGCGCGAGGTCCGCATCCAGAGCCTTGCCTTCGGACATGGAACTCGTGAAGTAAATGCCGCGCAGAAAAAGGGGCTTGGCCGACCATTCTCCCGCGACAAAAATCGTTTCCAGATATTGCCGCAGGCGCGGGGCAATTTTCAGCAGTGTTTCGGGAAAGGCGAAAAGCGCATCAACCTGATCCATGCGATTATGCGATGGATCTTCGGTGTTGACCGGATCGGCCAGCAGTCGCGCGCGGCGGTGCACAAGCCGGTCGTGAACCTGCCGAAGATGGCTTTCCACCGCATCCATATTAAAAGGTTCATCCAGGGCGGCGGGATTGGACCATCCCATAATCTGATGCTGCAATTGCGGATCGGTCAGATCGTCAAAAAACTGACTGAATCCGGTGAGATAATCGGATTTTGTAATCAGCACAAATACCGGGAATCGCACGCCCAGCGTGCGTTGGATCATGTCCAGTTGCTGGGCGATTTTCCCGGCATTTCGGGCGATGATTTCGCTGGAATCCTTGAGCAGGCTGTCCGCCGGTATCACCAGCAACATGCCGTTGATGGGGCAATTGGGGCGATGCGTGCGCAGCAGTTTGAGAAATTCCTGCCACTCGCTGGTACTGCCGGGTGCGACTTCCTCAAACATCAGCCGCCCGGCGGTATCAAGAATAATGGCATGATTGGTAAACCACCAGTTCATATTGATCGTGCCGCCGGAGCCTTGCAGTTGGTCCTGCAGTCCGGGAGGAAAGCCGATGGCCGAGTGGCGAATCGCTTCGGTTTTGCCGGATCCCGGTTGACCCACCAGGGCGTACCAGGGCAGAGAGTACAAGTCTTTGCCGGCGGCGTGAAATTTTTCCACACCCGCGGCAAAAACCCGGCGCAATGAATCAAGGTCCGCCAGCTTTTTAGCTCCGCTGAGCTGTTGTGGTGCCGCTCCGGCGTTGCCCGCCAGGCTCTGTTCCATGGGACGCGACTTGCGTTTTTGCCACCAGCCCACCAGCAGGCGAAAAATCACAAATGCAACAACCGCAATGATCACCAGCAACACAAGCAGCAGCAACAACTGCCAATGCCCGCCAATGGCCAACGCACCCGCGCCAACCACACCGGCTGTACCGCCAGCGGTTGCGGCCAGTTTGCCGTTGGGGGACAGGTTGCCGAGAAAATTAAAAGGATTCATATCTTATACCCGCAGCTTTACCTTCAGTTTCAAACGTCCTGTATGCAATGACCGGGAGCCGGCTATTTGTGCAGGATCATCGTCAGAGCCTGATTCAATTGTGACACACTTCGATGGAACAGATAGAAATTGGCTATCAGAAGCGTGATAACGCATACCACCAGCACCACCGCAATTCCAACGAGTTTTACCCCGGGCGGTTCAATCAAATCCGCGGTGTTGACGTGCTCATAACTGTCCGGACAAATTTTGCGTGAATCGGAGTCTTGCGCGCCTGAATCGATCCGCAACCGAATTTCACGCGATTTTTTCCGCAAAAATTCCGGTTGTCCGGAATACCAGCCGGTAAATCCCAGTCCCAGACAGGTATAGAATATCCCCAGGCGTTCCGTGGCGGCCGGGCTGGAATCTTTGAGTGTTTCTTCCAGCAGATCAAAAAACTTTTCATCGCCGCCCAGTTCGTTGCGGTCAAAAGCCAGCTCTTTCCATTTTTTGGAAATGTTGTATCCGCCCTCTTTGACCATGAAATCAGCGAAGAAAATCAGTGACAGTTCCATTTTCTCATACTGGCCGGCCAGGCCCGCCGCGGCTGTCGCTTTGGCCTTCATATCCGCCAGTAATCCCTTTATTTCCGCCCGCACGATTTCGGCATCCAGCAGACCTCCGCCGTGCGCCCACCGATTAAGCCGACAGATATATTGAAAAAAAGGTTCCGTAAGTTCTGTAAGCGTCATGATACGGGTTCCTGCCAAAAACTCCTGACCAACCGGGGAAATTGTACCATCACCCCGGAACGGTCATAAACAAAGTCAGAGCAAAATCGCTGTTTTCCATACCCAGCCAGCGGATGGCCATGGACTTTTCTTCTTTAATCCGATCCCACATGCGCTGACTGTCTTGACGGTTTATACGGAAATAATGCTGTCCCGACTGGGCCGGTAACTCCACGGGCGGATAGCGCTCTTCCTGGAGTTTTAAGCCAAAAATGCGTTTCCCCACCATGGTTGGGGCCGCCACTTGAAATTGATCCTGATTTTCCACGAGTTTGGCCAGGGCAATGGGGTCTTCCCGTGAACGCACGGCGATAAAATATTCGTTGGGTTGTGTGAATTGTTCCTCTGTAAGCGCGGCGACAAACATATTCTGTTCCGATTTGAAATCGACTTTCATAAACCGCGCCGTAACCGCGCCGCGCAACAGTCCCCGGATTTTATCCGTCAGATCCTGGAAGCAGACCGCGGGTTTATCATGATCGTAAGCGGGGGCGGCCAACTGCTGATCTTTATCGGGGTACATGGAACCGAGTTCGGCCAGCAGCTCGCGCAATTCCAGATACATATCAAAGGGTGTGAGGTTGTTGACTTTCAACAGGCTGGAAATTCGGGCGCTGGAGCGGCTGATTGTGCGTAACCGCAGGCACTGTTCAAATTGCGCCCCGCGCATGGTATCAACACTGAAGCCGCCGCGCGTTACCTGCAGCGCTAATTCGGTCCGGCTGGCTTCCAACTGATTGGCAAATTCGCGGAGCATGTCCCGCAGGACGGGAGAGCCTTTTACCAGCATGGATGGGGGAATGAAATTGGGATCCTGTCGCACGGCACCAACCTCTTCGCCCACGCCCCGTACCACGCGCAGGACGGGAAGAACTTCCATATCCGTGGTGTCATCGCCCTCAACCAGAAATCGCGCGTTAATGCGCCGCACGGCAATGGGGCGCGGATTTTGCCCGGTATTTTCGTCAGCTTGCTCTATTTCCGTGACCCGGTACATGCTTTTTACCATCCACTGGTCTTTTGCATCACCGGTTACGATGTTGGCTCGTTCCGGACTCCACAGCGGAACCGCCAGAAATACAGTCATGGATCCGGTACGTGATTCCAGGGCCTGTTTAATGCTTAACGTCGGAATATCCGCGTTTTCAGGAAAGCGCACCTCCGTACCGCTTGGCATAATGGCATGAAGATGATCAAAGCGCACCATCTGATTTTTCAACGACTCCGCGGAAACCTGCGATTCAATCAGGCCGTAGGGATGGCTGAATGCCAGGGACCGCACCGCCCCGAGGCGCGACAGAATATTCCGCTGCATGATCTGTAAGTGGTGCTGTTGTAGAAACAAGCCTTCATTGAAGTGAACTGCATCCATGATATTTCCTGTTTATGTAAGCACGTGCGAATACAGGCCGAAGCTTCAGATGACGCTTTCGACAAATTCTCTGACAATCTCCCTGATTTCATGATCAATTGCCGCTTCATCAAGCTGCTCGGCCGCCAGTTCGGTATATTTTTTCCAGCAGGAAACTTCGATGGCGGCAAACATTTTTTTTGGCGTGGCGCGAACCGCGGCCTCAATTTCAGCCGGCGCAAGTCGCGAGGCATATTTATGCGCGAATTGCCGCCCGGTCTGCCCAACGGAAGAAAGCAAAGCGGCATTGATTTTGCGAAGGCGCTCCAGTTCCTGCGACACCTGACCGCGCGGCACATCCGGGTCATCGGCTAAAAACCGGCTCATCAGACGTTGCAGGGGCGTGGAGCGCCTTAAACTGGAATTGGGCACAATGGCTTTCCACATGTTCCATGCGATTTGTTCAATGCTCATTGCCAGTTCGGAGAGCATCTGAAGAAGTTCAAGCGTATGTCCCGCATGGGGCTGCGCGCCGTCGTCAAGCTGCAATCGTGCGGCCAGCTTGGTCAGCGGCTCGGCTGGCCAGGCGGGGCCGGAAGCCGGTGCCAGGCCCGCGTCCGTGAGCCGGGCGATAAGTGCCTCTTTTTGAGCTTGGGGAAGTTTGGGAGCCAATTCGCATAAACGCTGCACGAGAAACGCGGGATCCTGCAATTCCGCGGCGTCGGTTGCGGAACCAACGACCGTTTGCGTCTGCCCGGCCGGACCGATCCGCTGCCGGGCCATGACGTTGTCATCCCAGGACGGGAAATGTTCCGCCAGTGTGGCAAGAAACTCCGGGCGTTGCGTGGGAGCAATATCCGCGAGATTCCGCTTGATTTCATCGGATATATATTCCTGCCGCGTCTGGCTGTTGTCGTCGGCAAGATCAACCTGAATAGCGCGCAGGCGGTTGGCCAGTTGTGCGGCCTGCCGCGAAATATCCAATTCCGTTGAGGTCATGGCATCCCCTGCTAACACGCGATTCCAGGCAATATCGGCTGAAAAAACGATCGGTGCTCGATCACCGCAGCCAACTTTCATGCGTAAAATATAGGCTGCCTGTGGCGGGAATACAAGCGCCGGAGCCGGCTGAATTTCCGGATGTCAAAGCCGTTTTGCCCCACAATTTCCGCCGGGCTGTGCAATGCTTGCGAAGCGGTTATACTCATACTTAGAATGTGAAAATTAAAATGGACTCCAGAGGCTTGATGAATATTGACTAACCAGCTCGCTCCATCCATGCCACAGGGGTTTCAAGCCTGTTCGCTGATCGCTCCAGCGGATGCGGCGGTGCGGCTTTGTCTGGTCGGCCGTGCCAAGCCTGATCCGGTTACGGGGTGGTTTGTGCTGATCCGCGAAACCTTCGAGGCTCGCGTTTTTCTGGGCTGCCTGACAGATCAGCGGGGGCATGTGCTGCAATGGGTTCAAATTGCAATTCAAAGTCCTGATTTTGCCACCGACGGCCCGGAGGCGCTGCGGCAACACTGGAACAATCATCTCTTGGATATGCGATGGAAAGCCACGTGCCGGGCCGCCAGCGCCACGGCGGAAGAATCGGTGATTTCCGGATCGTGGGAAATCGATCCTCCGGTGCCAATGTTTTTTGATATCGCGGCCGGGCAATTACGCGCGTTTGTTGACCCCGATTCCGGGCAAACATGGACCCTTTGCCGGGATGATGCATTGCTGGCGGCCAATGGGTTGCCAGCTTATTCCACGAGCTTATTTCGTTACCTTCACATTCGATCCGCCGATGGGCAGGATCTGTTTCTGGCGGTGCAGGACGATGCACCGCAGAATCAGAACGTGCAAGCTCTGCGCGATGCGGTATCAGCCCACGGATTAATACCATGGAATGCCGGCGGCTATCTGTTGCATGTTCGTCGGTTCAGCAGTTTTCCCGTGGAACATTTTCTTGACGTTCTCGGTGGCGCGACCTATGAAGGCTTGCCGGTCGGGAAGATGCCGGCTGATTTTGATCGCATCGGTGAGGTGCTGCGAGAAACGGGTGAAAAGGCGGGTTCCGGCACGGTTTTTCTGGGCCGACATGGAAAGCGCGGACGGATCATTGAAAGCTTGCATCTGAAGCTTAAGTTTCTGGCGGATGCCGTGCGGCAGACGCAGATTGCGGTCAGACATCTGCAGCGCCCGATATTGAATCTGCGGTGTTCAAGTTTTCAGGTAGAAATGGCGGATCCTGCAGTTGCCCTGCCATTCCTTTGGACTGCGCAGGCGCGGTTGATTGATTGCGGTGACGCAACCAAACTTGAATTTGCCGATGCACATGCGGTGGTGTTCATGCGCGGCAGCAAAACCGCGCCCGGGGTTTATCAGCCGATTGTTGAAGGCCGGGATATGTCCACCGATCAGGCCGTCCTGCGCTTGCGAGGCGTAACCGCGGAGGCGGACGGTGGTTGCTTTGTTGACGGCACATTAAGCAATCTGCAATCCGTGGTTCCGCGATTGGATGATCTGGTCTGTTTGCGTGTGGGTGTTGATAATCAACGCATTCTTCTGGCTGGGGCGGTGGAATCCGATTCCGCCCTGGCAAGCGGTGAGTACCGTTTCCGGTCCATGCGGCAACCGGTAAGTCCGGCAGTCGCCGAGGCGTTGAAGACCGCGGCGGGATCTACTCTTCAGCCGGTGTGGCTGCAATGCGTTGCACGCATGGATACCGCTTATGATCTATATTCCATTGCGGTATTGGCGTTACGGGTGCTGGTGGTTCATGCGGAGAATCCATTGCCGGTGGTGGTCGATGAGCTGCACAGCCTGGCCCGGCAGATTGCCATTGAACATGCATCGGATCGCCCTTTAGGAGCCAGAATTCTTGATGTTATTACCCGTGATTCGCGATGGAATCAATCTCTGGGATCGCACCATGTTTTTCGTTCCACTGATACAGCCGAACAGAACGGCGACCTGATTCCGTTGCAGCTCTGGGCTGAAATACTGGCGCTGGTTGTTGAGATGATTCCAGCGGCCGGACCGGATAGTCTGTGCCGGGCATACGGTACAATCCCGCCCGCCGCGCTGGCTAATGTATTTGATCCGGTAACGGACAAACTGGATCGGCTCTTGATTCAAACACGGAGTTTGATTGTAATTGACTGGCAGGTAAACCGGGAGGTTCACGCCGTGATCCGGCGTTTTCAGATGGGGATGTGAACGAGTCTTCCCGGTATAAACGGCTTATACAAAAGGACGATCTATGGCAAATATCTTACGAAACAGATTTGCGGCCGGTGTCATGATGATGTTGATGCTGCTGGGGTTAACGGCCTGTTCAAGCGGCCCCATTGACCGCAACACGCAATTCACCCTTGGCAAGAGCCTGCAGGTGAACAATCAATCCACCAGCACCATTGCCGTTGATCTTGTGGGCGTCAATGCCACCGATTATAAGCGCTGGTATAACTATTCGATGACCCAGTATTTCTCGGCCGGCGATCTGATGCGGTCCGGTGCCACCAAGGCAACGATAAACTTTACCCCCGGATCATCCGCGACGCTTGTATTTTCCAGACATAATCCGATATGGAAACAATGGAAAAAAGATGGGGATACCTATCTGTTTGTACTGGCGCAGCTTCCCGGAATTCGCCAGGATATGCCCGGACCGGAAGATCCGCGCCGTCTGATTCTGCCATTGAAGAAATCGCGTTGGCCGGGATCTGCCAATCCCATAAAAATACTGATCAAAAACAGCGGTGTAGTATGTGAAACGCCGCCAAAATCAAAGAGCTGATTGTGTCATCATATTGTCGTCCAGGTATCGGGACGAGTTATGGAATTGCCGGGTGCCCATTTTCGGTCAATATCAAACCGATCACATCATAGGCCGGCAGGCCCTGGAGATACTCTACGCGCCGGTAGATGCGGAATCACCGGCGAGAGTGGTTCTGGCTTTTAATCAACCCGAAGATATCTGGAACGCCGCGCGCCGGCGCGCAGCGCAATCGTCATTTATTGCGCGTTACGATTTTCAGAAATTAATGGCCGGGCAGTCAACGTGCTGGGCCCGGGTTTATGAGCTTCAGACCGGTGATAATCACAGTGCGTATTGTGTGCTGGAGCGTCTGGATTGGCCCGTCAGCCGGCTGATCCGTCTGCGTGTGACTCCCACCGCGGAAGATCTTTATCATCTGGTTACGAGTGTATTGTCCGCATTGCTTGAGACGCAAAAGCTTGCCTCGCGAACCCATGGTAACCTGCGGGCCGAACATGTTCAGGCCTCCGGCGGTGCACTGGCTATGGCTCGTGTGGTTCTGACCAATCCCGCGAGCAGTGTATTTAATGCGCCGATGGCGGCTTCGGATGATCTGGCGCAATTGGGCCGGATTGTCTGCGAACTTGTGGCCGGTCGTCGCTGGACACCCACAACTCCGTTGGATCCGGGAATGGCGGAATTTAAATCTCTGGGATCGCAGGGAAAAGCATGGAGTGATTTTTGCGGTTTTCTGATTAATAAAGACTTGCCGGAGCAACAGCGGAATATTGCCGCGGCTCTGGAGCGTACAGCCCGGTTAAAGCCCCGGAAAAGCCGCCGACCTGTTTATATTGGTTTATCCGCAGCGGCGTTGCTGGTTATCGTGGCGGCGCTGGGCTATGTGCGTCATGTTCGAACCATTGCGGAGATGTCCCGATTTAACGGTGCTTATGCGCCTTACGCCGCTGCCTATACCCGGTGGTTCAAGGCCTTTACCGCCGACCGGCAGGTCTTGGCCAAAGTCCCCGATTTTGCGCCCATCAATGCTGCGCTTGCACATGGTATTGTTTTAAATCCCGATGATATTCTCCATGAATTTACCGGACTTTTGTCGAATCAGCAGATTCAAAAGGATCTGGCCAAACATCCCCGCGAGTCGCAGAAGCTGGGGCATGCCATTGAATTATTGATGCGCACGGAGCACATTTTCGCAACCCTGTATCCAAAATTGCGGCAGCAGAAAAGCCAGTGGCAAAAGCGCGGATGGGATTTTGCGGCCCGGAGTCTGGATCAACATGTGCTGGCGGCTATTCCGGAGGATAAATCGCTGGTGCCTTTTCTCAAGCTCTATAAAGCTTCCTGGGCAAAGCACGCAACGTTGCGGCGCTTTGCGCCCGGTACCGCTGGATTAACTCCCGCTCAGTGGCTGCAGCAGGTTGCCGGAGCACAGGGCGTCGGGCATATCTGGCCGCAACTGCAAGCTTTGCTGACGGAATTTTCTAAAACTTCCAAACCGCTGATAGCAACTTTTCCCGCTTATGCCGGAAGATACCTTGTTTCCAGTACGGATGCATCAAGCCTGCACAACCGCGCTGCCGCCCTGCTGGCTGCGGCCCGGCGGGAATCCAAAGCCTTGGCGATGTATGGAACGCAGATACGCTGGGATCTCGTTGCGCACCTGCCGCCGCGCAGGCAGGCGCTTCCGCCGGAGAAATATTTTCCCGACCTCGCGGGGTATCGTAAACTTGCCGGGCCGAAAAATGCCTACCTGTTGTCCCATGTTCAATTTACGCTTGAAGCCGGAAAGGTTCATCGGCGCATTCTCCACGCGTTGAAGCTTCCTAAGCCGCCTGTGGTTGATTATCAGTCGCAGTTGGAAAAAATCGTTAACTTGTTTGCCGGGATGGGTAATCATGATCTGTGGATATGGAAAAATCGCATCCATATCGAACATACCGTTATGACCGCTGAACAAAAGCTTACAACATTGAATCGAGCGGTTACGGCGTTTATTGACTCGCAAATTAATATCAAAAAATGGGTGGCGGAATTGCTTGGGTTCGAGCCGGCGGGGCAACACTATCGGATCAATCCGCGGGTTTTACAGATTTCCCGGAATCCCGCGGTTAATGCCGCCTATCGAAGAAAAATAGCCGCCCTTATTTTCGCACCGGCAACGCCGCCCGGTTCCGCCCTGCGGGCCAATCAGGCGAGTTACCATTTGCTCACTTCCGTCCTGCGAAAGAGGCGCTGGCAGGTTCCGGATATCAGTAAAAATATTCAAACCGTACGAACCAATTTGCAAATGCTGCTTGCCCGGGATTTCCCGGTCACGGTGTCGCAGGCTTCAAGTCACTTTGGCAGGCCATGGAATAAACTGGCGATTTCCAGCGCATTTATACCTGCCCGTACGGCAATGATTCAAAAGGCTTTTGCGGCATTATCCTGGTCCGAACTCACGCCGGTGGTTTCCCGGAAGGACGCGGCCGATTGGATGCGGCAGCGGAAAAATTTTCAACACTTTTTGACTGATTTTAACGCCATTGATGATGCATTGAACCAATGTCACCTTCCGATGGACCGTCTTGCATCGGGGGTGACAATAACGGCATTGTATCAAGCCGTACAGAAGAATCCCTGGTGGAACAACGCGGCGATTCAGTCGGCGTTAAAATCAAAACTGGCCCTGCTGCAGCAGCTTGCCGCGATTGATTCGGCGTCAGCGGTTGTGCTTCCCGCGGATTACTCGCTGGCGCTATCGGCGGGGGCGCACAAGGCGCTATTTGTGCGGGCGATCTGGCATCGGCTTGCTTCGATTCCGGTTTCGGCGGCAGATTTTCCACTGATAACGGAGCGGCGGATTCCCGGAGAACTTGATGGTTTGCTGCGGGCCGACTCTGCGCTTGCCGCAAGCCGGAAACGGGCGTTGCTTGAAAAATTAGGTGAACAATATCCTCTTCGCTGGCAGCAGCGCATGAATCAGGCTATTGCGCCGGCAACGGTAAGCGCCATGATAGCCGTCTCCCGTGATTATCGTGTGAAGCTGTCGCGATCACCGCAGCTTGATGATCTGCTGCCCTTAAAGGCTCTTCATGCCCGCGGTGCCTTTAATATTTTATTTCATCAATTTTACGTGCAATCCAAAGGAGTTAAAACGCCGCAGGTGGCGCAGAATCTGTCGGCCGGAATGGAGCATCTGCTGGCGGAAGCTTTAACCGAACCAGGTATGCAGTCCCTGCGAAGCAATGCGGAGGTGGCGGAATTTATTCATGGTTTGCAAGGGGTTGTTAAAGCCAATCCGGCGCAGTCGCAACGGCGATCCGGGCCGGCACTTGCGGGTTGGAAAGAAGCCAAGGCTCCGGGGCATGTGAGAATTTTCACCAGCCCCACCGGCAATCAAACGCTGACATTCAGGCTTATGAACCCCAATGGTCTTAAGCGATTTTACCTGTGTACGACCGACTTGAGTGTTGGCGTATTTCTTAATGCGGTGAATTCCAGTGATAATCTGATCCGAAAACCGTCCAATTCCTTCTACAATTTGATTAAGCCAAACAGCAATTATTTTGGCCCGCATACCTGGGTCTATCATCAAACGGTCGGGCAGGCCGCGCTGGCCCCGCACTGGTTTACCAATACGAATCAAATTTACAACGCGCCGCGCTATCCGGCGGACCTGCTGGCAAAAGCGGGGGGGCACCTGAGCAAAAAGGCCGGCGGTCCGCCAAATGTGAATGACCCGGTTCAGTATCTGCCTCCCGGTGCGGCTGTATATGTCGCGGCATTGTTAGGCTGCCGCCTGCCCACCGTCGGTGAATGGCAATACGTGTTTCAATTCAACGGTCGTAAGAATCTAGCAACCGCCCACCTGGCCGGCAGGACCCTGGCGGCTTATGTGGCGTATCTGAAACGTGTCAATTCCAGCCGCGATGCCCGGCTGCCGACGCCGCGCTATTGGGATATCTACAATTATGCTGTGCCGGCGCTGGCGCCTTTTTTGCATCAGTACAGCCATAACAGCAATCCTGTGCTCTGGTTTGAACCGGTCAATTCCGGTGCCGTTAAGAATTCCTTTGCCCATCTGGCTGGAAATGTTGCGGTGTACGTTTTTGATGGCACACCTGCCTATCGCCAGGCGTTGAAAGGCTGGATCAAAAAGCCGCAGACGCTTAACAGTGCCGCTATCACCGCATTGATAACACCGGCGGCTCTCAGGAAAATGTACGTGATCGGCGGTTCTGCGCTGGCTCCGCTGGGCACCGTATCGCCCGCTGCGCCCGAAGCAATCAATTGGCATCTGCGGCGAACGGCTCGAGGCTTTGCGGATGTCGGCATTCGACTGGCGTATGATCCAAGAGTTCTAACCCCGCAAGAGCGTCTGGCGCTTCTGATGCGAAGCAATTGGTATCTGCCGGCCAAAGGGCCGTAGCATCGGATGGAACCTGCCGGTGATTGAGGCAAAAGATAATGGAAAATCAGATTTCCACCAGAGAAATCCCCTGCGGAGAGCGTCAATGCCACGGGTGAACGACGGTTATGCTGATGGCTCGATTTAGTGGCGATTGTCCTGCGGCGACATTGTCGTGCCGCAGGCTGGCGCGGCTGTGAAAGAAATGGCACAGGACCGGGGCTTAACCGTGCCGCTTTTCCGCGGGTTATATTCCGGGCAATGGTTGCCTGACAAAAATCACCGGGCGCATTGGAGCATGGAAAATATTTTGACTTGTCTTGCCCGGCGGCTGGCCGAAAACCTCTACGTACGGTTACAATTCACGCCATGATGCTGGAAAAGAATCATTGTGTTCGGCGTGTTGGCGGTTGGCTGTTCGGCGCTTTACTTTGTGCTTTCGTGCTTCCTCTCGGAGGATGTGTGGAGCGGTCGGTTACGCTGGTCAGCGACCCGCCGGGAAGTCTGGTATATCTCAATGATGTTGAGCAGGGAACTACGCCGTGCACGGTGCCGTTCAAATGGTACGGGGATTACAGCATTCGGCTGCGGAAAAAGCAGGACGTCGGAACGGCCCTGAAGCCTAAATATGTTTATTACTATCTGCACACGCATAAAAACATGCCACGGCCCTGGTTCCAGTGGTACGGTGTGGACCTGTTTGCAAGTATTCTGCCGATAGAATTTAAGGATCATCAGATTTGGGCGTTTATCGTGCCCAAGGTGCCTCAATTATCAACACAGGAACTGATAAACAAAGCCAATGCACTTAAAGCCAAACTTCCACCGCCAAAGCCGGCGAGTCCGTAAATGTTAACGTGCCAATGGGAGGACGATCATGCGGCGCTGTTTATATATTGTGTCTTCATTATTCGTGATGACCGGTGCCGTGGCATTTTCTGCGTCTCCGTTGTGCGCCGCTGCCCGACCTTCATTCCCCGCACCGTTGGCCGACCGCGTCCCGGCCACCGCGCAACTCTATTTTGGCTGGGCGGGGCCGGTGGCCCAATGGCCCGGCTATAAGACATCCCATCTTCGTACTGTTTTGTCGCATACCCGTATTGCGGCGTTCGTACAAGGCAACCTGCCGATTCTGCTGCATCGTTTCGATGAATTACCCGCTGCCCGCAATACGCAACTGCACGTTGCGGAATTCAAAAAAGTGTTCGCCATCGCATCGTTATTCATAACGCATCCTTTCGCACTTTATTTTCGCCCGATCAGCACTGGAATTCGACATGTTCCACCGCTGCCGCAAGTGGTGCTGATGATGAATGCCGGAAAATATCCGGATGCGGTGCTGGAGATTTTTAAAAAAATGCCGCATCGGCTCTATGCTTCCGGGCCGCAAATTCGGGTGGGGGCCGTTGGCTCGATGGTTTATGCGGGAATTCATATTACATCCGGCGTGCAACGGGCGCTGGCGAAAAAAGGCGCAACGCTCTCCATGAACACCGGTTTTTGCCGTACCATGCGGTTCATGCCGGCCAATCCGGTGTCCGCGGAATTTGCGGATATAACGGCTCTGCGCCATTATGCCAATATGCTTTTGAATCAGGCACTGGGCCATATCGCGGAGGATCAAACGCCCGTCGGCAAACAGCACCGGATTATTCTCAACAGTGCCAAGTTAATTCTTAATGGACAATCGCTCGGCAACGCTACCGCTTTTGCATCCGCCAATGGCTTTTCCGGTAAGCAATGGCTCGATGCCTCTTTTCTGGCGATGCGCCATGCCGCGGTAAAATCCAGGCCGGGGGCCTCGGATATGCTGGCCATGGCTCCCGAAGACTCACCGAATGTTACGGTTTCGCATTTGAATCTCGGAGCATTCGTCAGTACGGTAAAAACGTATATGGAGGCCGCCAGTCCGCAGATTCGCCGCAGAATTAAGCAGACGTTGGTGATGGTCAATGGCATTACCGGCGTGGATGTGGAAAAGGATCTGATCAATACATTTGGCCCGTACTGGCTGACTTATCAAAGCACGGCCATGCCGATCAGCAGTTCTTTTGGTCAGATTGTAATTAACAAGTTGTTGCATCCAAAGCGATTGTCGCGGGCTTTGCAAACTTTAACGCCCATGGCTCTGCTGGCGGTCAATGCCGCCATGCGGCAGCGCGGCTATACCGGTAAGCCGGCGCAATTGCGCATTCTGCATTCCCATGGCGCGGTTATTTATTACATCAACGCGCATGGTATCATGCCGGCGTGGACGATTTACCACGGCTGCTTTTATTTTTCGGCCTATCCACGCCCGATTCAAGTGGCGCTTGCGCGTAAGGCCGGTGCGCGGTCCATTCTGGATAATAAAAAATTCATCGCATTGCAAAAGCAGCTTGGCTGTACGCGTGATTACACCAACGCCGCGTATGTGGATGCGCCTCGACTCCTGCCATCCGCATACACGGCCATTACCACACAAGCCGCAACCTATTCACTGCTTCTGGGGTTGCAGTTGCATCCGCCGATCGGGTCGCTTATTCCGCGGCTGTCTGATTTACGAAATGCCACCACTGTATCCGGATCGGTAACCTGGACGGACAAGGCTGGCTGGCACAGCCGCCGCATTTCCGGCTATCCCGGCAGCAGTATGTTCGCGCCGTAATGATGTCACGCCGTGGCGCGGATTATTTTTGATTTTTCCGTTTGGCGCTGCGGGTTGCTCGCCGCTGCTTGCCTGACATGCTTTTGAGGTGCGTATACATATCGTGAACCGCCAAGATGGTCTCAAAGCGGGCAATGGTGGGATGATCCGGAGCAACTTGCTTAAATAAAGTCAGGGCAGTTCGTGCTTCATCTATTTTTTCGCGGACAAGATGATACCGCACAATCATGTCGTAGAATGCGATAAATTCTGAAATATGAAATATCTTGCGATCCGGATACATCAGTGATAATTCAATGCGGCCATTGAGGATGGCCTCAGCTTTTGCCACTTCCTTGCGGCTGAGATAAATGCGGATGATTGCAGCGATTGCGAAGAGATAATCGGGGTGCCGCCGGTACAGGTCCTCGCAAATTCGATCCATGTCTTCGATTTTTTCGAGCAAACCGTATACTCCGGCGAGATAATTGGCAATCTTGGCATCATCCGGAAAGGTATTGTGCAGTGCCTCAAGCTCGGAAAGCAGGGCCGGCAATGCCTCGGGTTCGTGCTGACTGGGGTGCAGTTCCTCATAGCGACTGGCGATTTCGGGCGTTTCGGGTGGGTTGCCTTCCGAAAGCGGTTCGTGGGTAATCTCATAGGAAACCATACGCAGGTGAGTTATCCGGTCGTCATGACGGGAGGGTGGCCGGCGGCCAGCCTTAATCATGGCAGCGGCCTGTTTAATGGCGCGGTCTGCAAGCGCATCACAAGCGTTTTCGTAATGATCAGGTGGTTGAACTGTGTGATTGTTTTCCATGGGGATTAACATTACCGGTATTGCAAAAAATATACAACGGTGGTGAACACACGCAAAATGGGCCACCGCACGATATGTCCGAGAAACAGGGGATTATTCATTTTGAGCTGCCGCATTTGCGGATTCAGACAGCGGCATCGTCGGGCCACCGCCAGATTTGGGATGTCCCGCATACTCGGCGTTGTCCCTGAAACGGGCGGTTAAAATAACGGCAGCCAACGTCAGCGATGACCAAAGTACCACATCCACTGTATCGACATAATGCCGGCCATTGGGGCCTAGTACCTTGGCCAGTTCCGATGTCCAGAGCATGAGGAAAGCGGTTAAGCTTAACGCAAACCATGCAAATTTGCGGCTGCCGACACTGGCAAATGTGTCTTCCGCGATCATTCCCACCGCCATTAACGCAAAAATCAGCGTGACATAATGCGGCACCCAGGTGCGTTCAGACGCCCAGAGCATGAACATGCCCACACAGGCAATTTCCATGGCGTAACGCCGGGTTCGCAAGCTCGGCAGTTTCTTGCGAGCCCACCAGATGCCACCGGCGGCAATGATCAGTACGATGATGCGACCGATTAAATGCGCGGTTTTCTGCGGCAGGCGGACCACGGTTAAGTAATGATTATGTACCACGCCGCCATGGATGGTTTTCCACGCCGGCACATGGGCAAACAGTCGCAGGATAAATTCCGGAATCGACTCGCCATTGCCGAACTTGATTTTATCATGCAGGATGTAGGGCGCAATCATGATATGCCCCCATTGACCCAGCCAGGTAATATTCTGATTCCATCCAAAAAATATCGCCGGGACAAGAAAGATCCATATTCCAATTCCCGCCACGATGGCTGAACCAATCAACCAGCGGCGGCGAAACAGAAAATAGGCCAGAAATGCCAGCGGCGTTACCTTGATACAGATCGCCATGGCCACCAGCAGTCCGGCCATGACATCGCCCGCAGGCGTTTCTTCCTGTGCCATCCATAACCCGGCGGCCAGAGGCAGCAGCATCAGCAGGTTCATCTGCCCTTCCTGAATATCTCCGATAACCGGAAAGAACCAGCCCGCGCCGATCAGCAATAGCGCGCCAGGCAGCACGTTGCCGCCGCCACGGCGAATAATGGATAATGCCAGAAGGAAAATGGGCACAAAGAAAAAAGGCTTGCACATGACCCATGCCGCCTGCGCATCGGGACGCGACAGCAGTGTAAATGGGGCCACAAACAGCATCGCAAACGGAGGCAACGGAAAGCGATCACTGCGATAGGGCTTGTGATCATGGATAAACAGCGGCACGGTCTTCATGTAGGAATCGAAGGCGTCAATATGTTTTTGCCGCGTCATTTCATGGACTATTTTATGATGAGCCTGCACCGCCAGAACAACCGTGGCGATTGCGACAATAATAAGGGTAATAGTGAGAATCAATCGGCGGGACATGGAACTCCTGCATTTGTCATAAAGCTGATCGGCATGGGCCGCGGCAATGTTTGCGGGCGTACAAACCGCACCCGACAGATGGCTGTCTCCGGCCTTACCGGAAACCCAAACGCCCTTCTGCCGGCCCCGTAAACCAGTTGCCGTAAGCTGCGGGGCACGGGCGCAAATGGTAATCGTTCCGGTCCCCGCCGGTAGCGACATCGCGCAATGCTACATCAGTTTCTTTCCCATCAGCTTTTCCAGCACGCGTAACGGAGATTTCTCCGGATTTTTCATCGCTTCCACCGGCAGCAGATAGGTCTGCTCCAGTAAATACTGCCCGGCATCCACCGCGTGCAGTACTTCATCGGTAAAGCACGTCCACGTGCAGTGAGGAGGAAACACAAACGGTATCTGAGGCGCGGAGTGCTGATAGCGATCATCCATTTTTCCCTGATCATGCAATTGCAGCATGTAATGATCGTACATCGTGCGCGGCGTACGGGTGATGCGCAGCATGTACATAAGGTCCCGGCTGCCCGGGAATGGTGCCTTAAGCCGCGGGACAAACTTTCCGGCAAAGTCGGCAAAGGGTTCGCCGATGCGCCAATCGCGGCCTTTACCTTCGGGGTTGACGTTGCAGAAAATTCGGATGATTCGCTTGCCGCCTACGGGCCGAGCCGGGAATTGATCCGGGTGCAGCCGTGTATCATCTTTTGTCACTTTGCTGACCCGGCCCTTGATTTCGACGGGGCGGTAGCTGGTTCGCATGCGCAGCAGGGCGGCTTTGTATTGTGGAAAAAGTCCCTGCATGAGCGTCAGCGTGCTTTCGGAATAGCGCTTTAATAATGCGGCCAATTCGTGTTGGGCGGTCTGGTCGCCTTCCATTCCCTGAATGCGGCCATTGCGATGGTCATAGCTGATATTTTTGGCGGCACCATTGCTCCAGACCGGGGTAAGAAATTTCTGTTCTTCCGGGTTAAATTGGAAATCGAGCTTGGGCAGATAGACCACATTGCCCGATTCCATGGCCGCGGTGGCTCCATCTTGCTGTGCCGGGGTAAAAGGACCGTTCCATTGAGTTAAATCCACTGTATAAAGCCGATCGGTCATAGTCTGCTCCGCATAACCGGCAATCCTGCCGCGATTACCAATGGCCGATAGCATAACGTAGAAGTGGGCAAATATTCCACCAGCAACAGCGGCGAAGCCAGGGTGCTTGCCCATTGTTAGCGAGAATCGCCGGAGATTGTGGCTATTGACGTGCGATTTCGTGGTCATGGTGGCAAATGCGCGACTTCATCGGCCAGAGTTGGAATTGGGTTATACCATTGGGAAATCCCGCTCCCCTGACCGCTTATTTCCGAAGAGCAATGGCGTTGTGCTTGGCGGTACGAGCGGAACTTGGGGTTGGGATGCGGGGTAAATGGTTTTGCGCTAATGGCAAAAAGTTTTGCGCTGTTGATAGTGGCGATGGGGAAAATCGGCAAATTATAATTCCCGTTTGAATTCACGCGCCCGCGATTCCGTTATGTGGCTGTGGCGGCCGGAGGGATGTCGCGATCTACTAGAGCGCAGATTGCGGCGGAAGCTGGGATTGGTTCTCGCTCCCGCGGACCGCGTGAGTTTTTTTTCAAAAATTGCTTCCCATGTGTACGCTCGTGCCACCCCTGCAGACCAGTTCCTCGCCAAGCTGCGGAACGGTGCCGGTAAATGCATGCGATTGGTTGGATTTGCCGGCTTAAGCCGCGGCAGATGATTTCAGCACCGAACGGTATGTGCACGCAGGAATTCTCCGTGTTCCACTCGCTTAATTGCCGCTTCCGCGTGGTATCGCCCATGACCCGCCGGGCCCGTTGAGAACGGAACTCCGGCAGGTCGCTACTTGAACTTCTGAGCCAGCCGATTGTTTTCGAATCACGCGGGTTATCGCCACTGGCTTGCGTCTTTCGGGTTGTGCGCAACCGTCAGGGCTGGCACGGCTTGGCGAAAGTCGTCGATGAGCAATGCGGAGCAGTGGCTATCTGGGAGCCAACCGGTCCCGTGAGCGGATACCATTGCGAACCTTTGGCCGGCAGGCGTACCAGCGTGCCGTTGGCAACAAGCATCCGATATTTCGACAAGTCAGCGTTGTACCGCATTGCTTGCTGCGGCGTCATCGATTCTGCTGGCGGATTTGCGAGATATTTCTTCGCCGCCTTTGCCTGCGGGGAGTATTTCATCAGGTAGCCCACTTTTTTGTCACCGCATGTGCTGCAGGTGAACATGAACGCTCGCACCAGCGTGTCTTTGCCGCCGGCTCCCTTTAACGGAGGAATAGCCGTTGCCGGTTCAGTTGTAATTCTGCCGTTGGCAAGGTCGTAGAAATAATAACTGCTCGGTGCCGATGGGGCGCTGACCGGTTTTAATTCCCAGGCCACCAAGCCCAGCGCCACGCACATCATCACAATGCCGCCGATGATAAATGGCTTTTGATCCTGGTTCATTTTGTCACGAATGCCTTGAAATGCCATGGAGCAATTCCTTTCAAAAAAGAATATCTGTTGACGCAACGCTTTAGAATGACATCATCTGTCCGCTGTTGTTCCGCCGATACGCCGATGGTGTCATTCCTATCATCCGCTTGAACATCACGTTAAATACCGTTTCACTGCGGAATCCCGATTCTTCGGCAATTTTCCACATGGGCTTATCCGATTCAATAATCAGTTGCCTCGCCCGATCCACATGCGCACGCCATATTTCATCCTGCAGTGTGGAGCGGGTTAAAGCTTTGAATCGCATTTCCAGGCTGCGCCGCGATACCAGCACCCGGGATAGCACATCATTAATGTGTATTGGCTCATGGGCGTGGGCGCGAATAAACTTGTATGCCTCGGCCACATCGGGATCCTGATACGCTGTAACATCGGTGGATTCCCGTTGTACCACCGGCAGCGGCGCAATGAAAATTGGCTCCCGCGGCGCGGCCTTTCCCAGCATCAGATCATTAAGTGTTTGTGCCGCCTGTCTGGCCACGAGTCTACCATTGAGGGGAATACTGCTGAGCCGTGGCGTACTCATCATGCAGACCCATTGCGCGTTATCCACGCCGCACACGGCGATATCGTTTGGCACACCAAAGCCTTCTTCTTTGGCCATACGGATGGCTTCGTACGCAAAGCGATCCATACAGGTAAATAGCGCGATGGGCTTGGGAAGATTTTTCAGCCATTTTCGCAATTCAAGCTGCTGTTCCTCATTCTGGAACCGCCACCAGTCCGGCACGGTGTTATCATATAAATGTACGGAAAATCCGAGCTTTTTCAGCGTGGCAAAATAGCCCGCCCGGCGCAGGCGTTCCCAGGGAAATGTTGTCGCCTCACACATGCCGTAGTATGCAAACGTGCGAAACCCTTTGGACGCCAGATGCTCCGCAGCCTGCACGCCCACGACATAATCATCGGGGATTACCTGGGCAAAAGGTGTATGGTCCTGAAAGTGAGGGGTGGCAACCACAGGTATTTTTGATTGTTCCAATGCGGTGAGTGTTTCCTGATCATCCCAATGGCCAATAATGGCTCCATCAATTCGCCCGGCGGCGATATCCTGCGGGCCGACCTCCCCCAATGTCGCAATCAGTGTGCGCCAGTTGCCAATTTCCGTGGCGAACCGGGCGATTTCCATGGCCACCTGTTCGCTGTATGTGCCGATTTCGCGGGATAAATATGCCACGCGCAGCTTGCCGCGGTTCGAGCGGCGTTTCTGGCCGCGGCCCGGCGGTTTGCCGGCGCGGCTTGTTTCTCGGTTATTTGTCTTCATGTGCGGCATTGTACCGGCGGATTAGATTCGCGGCACGGAATTGCGCAAACGATAAATATTTTTGCGCTAACCATTCTTGTGGCGGATGTTTAGATGGTTATAGTTGAAACAATGAAGGGACGGCCTGGCTGGTAGCCTGAAGACAAGTTGGCTGTCCTGAGCTGGAGTTTAATTTACAGGTTCAATAGTACGTACCAATGTGCGTTCACAGTCTCTTTTTTTTAGAAAGGGAAGACGTTATGCCAGGTTCAACAAAGTATTGCCGTACCGGGCGTGGCTTCACGCTTATTGAGTTGCTCGTGGTAATATCCATCATCGCTCTGCTGATTGCGCTGTTGTTGCCCGCGCTGGCCAGGGCCAAAGCGTCCGCATTGACTGTCTCTTGCGGATCAAATCTGCGTCAACTTGGGCTGGTGGCTCAGATGTACGCCAACGACAATCTGGGGATGCTGCCCTTTGCCGAGGGGCCTCCAGGCGGCCAGATTGGCGCACCGAGTAACGGCAATCTTACTGGTCCAACGCAGGCGGCGCTGGCCGGTGATGTATCGACATGGATGCTGCAGTTTCAGCCGTATCTGCAGTCGCAACCGCTCTCGCCACTTGCACAATACAATATGTGGCAGTGGCCGATTCCGTACCCGGGTTCCCCGGAAGGCTGGAGTGGGTTCTCCAAGGTGTTCATGTGCCCCGCAGCGTCAGTGTTGACCGGCGGTAATGCCTGGCCCGTACAGGGGCAAAACTCGTACCAGGCCAATGAGGAACTCTTTCCGTTGGCCCCGTATGTGCTTCCCAATTGGCCGGGTGAATCCGTTTACAAGCTGGCCAATCTGGGGGGACGTGGCTCGCAAGTGGTAATGTTCACAGATGGCCTGCGCTCAAGAAATTCCAGTGGTTTGACCATCGGCCTCACCCAGCCAAGTGATTTCTGGGGAACCTTGCACGGGAACGGCATTACCGGTTTCTGGAACGGAACGACCAATGTCATTAACTACTTTGGTGATCCGATCAGCGCAACGGCAGCTAACCCCAGTGCCAACCCACAGCAGGGAATTACTCCCGGTCCTGATCAATCGGGTCCGGCCGACACGTGGCAGACAACCTACTGGCTCCGCTGGCGGCACGGGTACGGTAATACGCACTCTGTGAACTGTGTGTTCGGCGATGACCACGTCGAGACTTTCTCGTACACCGCCAGCGTGCCTGGTGGAAGCAATCCCAGTAAACCTCCAATCAGCAATCTGCCAACCGAAGATTTCATGGCGACGGCACCGGGTGGCCAATAAGATAATTTTCTGAATTCCCCACGGGTCGAGGCGGCCCGTGGGCTTGCGGTGATTCGGCGGCTGCGAGAGGGGACGCGAACGGCATTCTTTTGTCGCCGCATCTGCGAATATTTCTGGTAATGATCGTGGTGCCCTTGGCACGGAAGGATTCAATGTCGTGTCCTTTTGCCACAGGGTGGAGCGCATGGGCCGGCTCGTAACAGGCTCGCACATTAGAAGGAGAGTTTCAATGAAAACTCAACTGCACAGTACGGGACGATTTCTGGGAATCGGAATGGCGGCGGCATCGGCAACACTGCTGGTATCTGCCGGGAACCATGCTCAGGCTGCACCATACAGCGGAACAAACGCCATCAATTTTGCGCTTTATTGGGGTAACCCATCCGGAGCTCAAGCGTATACCGGCTACTCCGGGACCGGCGCGGATACAACTGATAGCGGAACGACTTGGAACAACCTTAATATCTACAGCACGCAGGGGGCAAATAATTATGGATACGTCAGCGGGGGTATTAGTGCCGGACCTTCCCCGGCAGTCACGTCTGGTACCAGCGTGGCGTCCACCATTTATGACTCAGGGGGCACGGCAACAGACGTATCGGTCAATGTTGCACCCAGCTCGACCAACTCTGGGGGAGCCTCATCGGGCTACGCAAATTTCCCTGGGCCGACCGCGGTTGTAAAGGCCATGTTTTACTCAAAGTCCGGTTCGAGCGGAGCTTACCCGGTGGATATTTCTGGCCTCGCCTCAGATGGACAATACGACCTTTACCTCTTTGGTGTCGACGACTTCTCGGGAACTGGTTCCGGATTTTCGTTAGCGGCCGCGAACCAGATCGCAGGTGATTCAGCTTACGCATCAACTTCGGGGATCGCGAGCAGTTGGGCCACCGCCGGTGATATTTTTAATCCGGCAGACCCTGCCGCCACCAAGGGCACGGTTTGGACGGTACTGCACGCTCAGGCGGACGCAAATGGGAATCTCACATTCTATTTCCAGCCCCTTACCGGCGGCGGGGCCGGTTACCTGAATGCCTTCCAGTTGCAACCCGTTGCGGCGACTCCTGAGCCTGCCACTGTGGCTCTGCTTGGTGTTGCGGCCGGTGCGGGCTTATTGCTGACCTCGCGGCGAAAGCGGGCTGTAAATTCCTGACGTGTGTCTCAATCCACCTTCCTGAAGCCGGCCGCCTGATTTAATAGAAAGGGCGGCCGGCTTTGTCCAAAGAAACTTTGCTCTTGGGGGTTTACTTGCGGTTAAGCGGATCGATTTGGGACTTGCTGACGCAGCGGGGACCGGCTTGGGGAATTCGTGATATTACAAACGGCCAATCCCATGATGGCGCTTTTCCGGCAGCACCGCAGCCGTGCTGCGCGCAAATGTACCGGACCTCCGGCATTGTCAGGCACGTTATCCGTGATGGTATCAGGAAAATAATGCAAAAGTTGTCTCATCGGCGTTGCGGCAAGTTGCCGGCCACACGGTATGCGCGCATGGCCCAACGGGCTTTTATGGCATTGATCTGGTCATTACCGGGATTAGTACCGTTTGCCACCACGCTGCCCGCCAGTGCGCAGATACGGGTCGTAGGTTCGCGGCGCGTCCTGCCCGCACCGGTTGATTCAGGTGCCATGTCCCTGCACACTTCGGGCAGACAACTGCTTTACGCCAATGGTAAACTCGCCGTTCTCCACGGTGTTTCCATGGCCGCAAAACCCGGTACACCGAACTGGACGCATATTCGGCAATCTGTTGCGGTAGCCGTTAAAACATGGCACAGCCAACTCATTGTTCTGCCACTTTCACAGGATGCGTGGTTTGGAAAATGGCCGCAATCACACCACGGCGGAGCGGAATATCGTCATACGGTTGATGCGCTCGTGCAATATTGTGCCGCGCATCATGCATATATAAACTTGACCCTGCAATGGACGGATATGGGGCGTTGGGGAAAATATCCCGGCCGACATCGCATGCCGGATGGCAACTCGGTGCGATTCTGGCGCTCTGTGGCGGGGCGCTATAAGCATTATTCCAATGTGCTGCTGGGATTGTTTTCATCGCCCAATGGGGTGGATTGGCATACCTGGCTTTATGGCGGCGTATGCACGGAAGAATCCGCCAGCCGCGTTATCGCCTATCGTGCGGCCGGCATGCAGGAACTGTACAACACGGTCCGGGCGGCGGGCGCGGATAATGTTGTGGTAGTGCCCGGATGCCGTAATGGTTATGACCTTTTTGGCGTGCTCCATGGCTTTGCCATTCGCGGGCATAATGTGGCATACGCCACCAGGGTGTATCCATGGATGAAGAACTGGAATGTTAACTTTATACTGCCCGCCAGGCGTGTACCGGTGCTGGTGGCACAATGGGGTGAATCATCAAAACAATTGACGTATGACCGCCGGCTTGGTCACGTAATGATGGTAAATAGACTCAGTTGGGCAGCGGCCAATTTTGGTATCGGTCCGCCCTGGCCGGCATTGCTTCAAGGTTGGAATTATAAGCCGACAAAACTTGGCGCAATCGTGAAAGCCGCCATGGCGTCAGCGGATCGCGGGCATCAGGGGGACCGTCAATGAGAAGTTTTCGTGGCAAGCAGATAAACTCCGGCAGGCTCCGCCATGGCAGGTATGGCGTTGCCGTAATGGCCCCGATGCCAGCCGGCGCATTCATGTGCCGGTCCGGTCGCCGCCATGAACATCGTTGTGCTTCCCTGTTTGGCGTGCTCGGCCAGGGCTGTAGCCGTATCAGCGGCGAAGTATGTGCGGGTTGGCTGTCCCGGTTCGCCGGGGCGCCGGACGCATGTGGTATGTGCGTGGCCCTGGTATTGTTTGTTATGGGTGGCATTGCTGCGGCACCGGTGGGTGCGGCAACGGAAGCGTCTATTGTGACGTTGCCCTGTCCGTACGCCATTGCCGATATGCAATTGCATACGCTGGGCAATAAATTGCTGAATCAGCAGAATAAAATCGTGGTGCTCCATGGGGTGGACTTGCCGAGTCTGGAATGGATGAATCGAGGCGATCATATTCGACGATCGATGCGGGTGGCCATCATGCAATGGCACTGTCAGATCATCCGCATTCCCACATCGGTCAATCGTTGGTTCGGTCAGGCCCCGGGACAGAGTCATGGCGGGCGGATATATCGGCATATTGTGGATCAACTGGTCCGGATCGCGGCGCGGCATCATGTGTATGTGGTGCTGGATTTGCATTGGAATGATATGAACCGCACCGTGGCGGATATCGGGCAGCATCGTATGCCGGATCATACCTGTGCGCGCTATTGGCGGTCCGCAGCGCGACGATATATGGATTATCCAAATGTGTTTTATGACCTGTACAACGAGCCGCACGGAATAAGCTGGATCACCTGGCGCGACGGAGGCATTTGTACAGGTGAAACCAAAGCCACGGTGGTGACGTATCGGGCCGTTGGCATGCAGCGACTCTATGATGTCGTCCGACACACCGGTGCCGACAATATTGTCATCATCGGCGGAATCAGTTGGGCCTATGACGAATTCGGCGTAACGCATGGTTATGCTATCGCCGGGAAAAATATTGTGTATGATTGTCATGTATATCCATGGAAGTCGCACTGGAAGCATAACTTTGAAAGTGCGGCAAAACGCGTTCCGCTGATTTTTGACGAATTCGGCGGTACCGGGAAACAATTGACGTTTGGTAGAAAGGTTATCGCGTTTGCGGCGGCACATCATATCAGTTGGTGCAGTTGGTCGTTTCATACGCAGGCCGGGCCGGTACTTATAAAGAATTGGCACTATCAGCCGTCAAAATTTGGTGCGCTTATAAAGTCCGCGTTGCAATCAAGTGATGCGACGGGTCATAAGGCTGCGACCGCGGATGGCACCGGAAAGTAGTCGGACGGGTGATTTGGTTGATTCAAATGTCCGCAGCAACTTTGCTTATTGATCGTAGATCATTGTAAATCGTGAATGTACGGAGTCTCAAAATGGGAAATAGCACCACGGATTCACAACCAGTAACCCGACGTCAGGTGTTGCAGGCGGCGGCGGGGGCCTCAGTGGCATTGGCTTTGACCGGGTGCAGCACGCCGGAGGGGCGGCCGGCCGCCACCGCGCCGGCTGAAGTTCCCGCGCCAGCCATGGCGGTGGATTTAACCGGCGATACGTGGACCATGCACGAAGATGGACAGGCCGACAAAATTGCCGCAATCGTTCCCGGTGCCACCTACACGGATCTGATGCGGGCCGGGAAAATTCCCAACCCCTATTATCGCGATGACAATGGCAAGGTGCAGTGGGTGGCGGAAAAAAACTGGATATATGAGCGCACTTTTGACGTTCCCGCGGAGATGCTCTCCAAACCCCACGTGGAACTCAAATGCCACGGGCTTGATACACTGGCTGCCATCTGGATCAATGACCGGGAAGTCGGCCGGACGGACAACATGTTCCGCGACTGGAGCTTTGATGTCCGCTCATATCTCAAGCCAGGCGGCAATACCATACGCATTAAATTTGATACGCTGACTCCCTATGTGGAAAGCAACCGGCAGGCATACAAAGAAGCATACGGCATTGATCTAAGCGACGCCCGCAGTTGGGTGCGCAAGGCTCCGTATATGTGGGGATGGGATTGGTGCCGGGCGGTGCTCACACAGGGCATCTGGAAGCCCATTGAGATTCTTGCTTATGACGCGCGGATTACCGACCTGGGTATTCTGCAGCATCATGATGCGTCCGGTTCGGTGCATTTGAATATCCAGACCACCGTTGCCGGGGCCAATTCCGGCGCGCAGGTGACCACGCGTGTGCTTTTCGGAGATCAGCTCATAGCCACCGCATCAGCGCCGGTGAAAAATGGATTGGCGACATGTCACGTTGACGTTGCCAACCCAAAGCTGTGGTGGCCCAATGGAATGGGCGATCATCCGCTTTATGTGGTGGAATCGCGGTTGTATGAATCCGCCGGCAGCGTCGTGGAAGTGCTCGCGGCCGGGACACCCTCAACCGCCAAAGTCATTGACACCGTCCGGCGCCGCATCGGCCTGCGAAAAATTGAGGTTGTATCTCCCACCGGTGCGGTTGCCATGCATGTAAAAGTCAATGGCGTGCCGGTGTTTGTCAAAGGTGCGGACTGGATCCCCGCGGACAATATTCCCACGCGCGTGACGCCGGAAACCCTTCGCTGGTATATGAAAAAGGCCATTGAATGTCATTTTAATTTTATCCGTCTGTGGGGTGGCGGCTATTACGAACAGGATGAACTGTTTGATCTTTGCGACGAACTGGGCATCATGCTGCAGTTCGAGTTCAAATTCGCCAACGACACCTATCCGGTCAACGATCGCAAATGGATGGCCAACCTGCAGGCCGAATTGGATCAGCAGGTGCTGCGGTGCCGCAATCATCCATCGATTGTAATCTGGAGCGGCAACAATGAAATTCAGGATTTCAAGGGATATTACCATCTGTTCCGCGATGTCATCGGCGGCACCGTGCACCGGTTGCTGCCGGGGGCCTTTTATGAAGTCGGCAGCGGTGCCGCCGGCAGCGGTGATATTCACACCTGGGAGGTCTGGCATGCCATGGCACCATTTGAACAATTCCGAACGGTGGAAGGTTTTGTGACCGAATTTGGCATGCAGAGCTTTCCAGTACCCATGACGGTTGATGCCTATACCGATGCCGCCGATCGCCAGAGTGTCCATTCCCCGGTGATGCGCTATCATGAGCTTGACGGCAGCGGCCATGGCGTCGGCATAATCATGCACTACACCAATATGTATTTTGGCAGATCACCGGAGAATTTCGACGATACGCTCTGGCTGACGCAAATTAATCAAGCGTATGGAATTCGTTATGGTGTGGAGCACTGGCGACGCGATATGCCCCGCTCCATGGCGGCAACGATCTGGCAATACAACGACTGCTGGCCCGGTCCAACCTGGTCTATGACCGATTACTATCGGCGGTTCAAAGCCATTCAATATCAAAGCAAACACTTCTTTGCGCCGATTCTCGTCAGCGGTATTCCTGATCCGACAACCGGTAAAGCGGAGTTGTATATCACCAGTGATCGGCAGAAAGATGTTTCAGGTGAATTGCGGTGGGTGGTAACCGATATGGCCGGTGCGGTGTTAAAGCAGGGTGAAATGCCGGTTCATATTCCCGCCCGTACCAGCCGCCTGGCCCACACGCTGAATCTGGCGGATCTTATCAGCAGCCACGGTGCGGGAAATCTGCTGATCTGGCCGGAAGTGCGCGTGGGCAGCCGGACGGTGGCGGAGAATGCTCTGTTTTTCGGGCGACCGGTGGAGCTTAAATTCCACAAGCCGCAGTTGGCGCTGCACGTCAGCGGCAGCGGACAACATTATGATCTGCGTATTGACGCCAATGCCCCGGCGTTGTGGGCGTTCGCCGATGTGAAAGATACCCCGGCGACTTATTCAGATAACTTTGTTGCCATCCGGCCCGGTCGCACCGCGGTTATTCATATTACGCTTGATGAGCCAATGTCGCCGGCAGATTTCCATCGCAAGCTGACGGTGCGCAGTATTTATGATCTGGCACCGGATATGCGGGCCTGATCGCGATATTGCCCTCAACGCAGTGATCTGCGGTTCAGCCTTTGGCGCTGCGAATGACCATAAGCAGTCTGCCATAGGCCGATCTTGGCCCGTTGCGCTGGGTTGCATTGCATGTGGTGAAATCGTGCGATTTATCGCAACGATGTGAAAGAGAAAATCACCCGGTGTGACAATTGATGTAAGCAAAAAAATAATTCAGGCATCGCTGCTCAACGCATATTTCCGGGCCAGCAGCATGGCAGTCAGTGCGGTCAGAACTGCCAGGAGCCAGGATGTCTCGGCCAGGGGAAGCACTGTGCGGCGGCCGGGATGCCAACGCAGTGCGGACGGGGCATTACCGGCAATAGCCGTTACACCGGGCCATGGGCATTGCTGAACGTGTCCGGTGGCCGGGAAATAGCAATTGGGCAGCCGCGGCGGACTGATGCGCCCGACGACGGCCGGTTGTCTTTGCTTTCCTCGACCAGGACGTTGCCATACTGTTGCGGCAAAAGTGTCAACACGGTCAGGCAAGATGGTGCGATATTCGCCCGGTGCTATTTGTGGCAGAGGAAATGTCAGGATTTTCCCATGCTGTGTTACCACCGTAAGGCCTAATTGACGCTGATTCAGAAATTGCCCATTACGAGTCGCCTGCACGTCAAGCTGCCATCGACTGTTTCGACGAATGGCGGAAATATAAAAATGGTCTTCGCCCGCCGGGGCTTTGACCCTGTTGAGAAGCGTGCCGCGAAGGACCGCGGCAGCGGCAGAGTTGTCCGAAAAGGAGATTGCCGCAACCCTGCCCAGACCGCGCCGCCAAATGGCCGCCAGACTGTGTTGACCACTGCGCGCCAGGAGCGTGATTCCGGCTTTGGGATATACGCGATCCCACCGCTTGGTCTGCCCCTGAAAATTCAGCGAACGGGCAGTCCAATGCATATTCCCCTCTTGCGTCTTTCCCTGAATGTCTCGTGCGACTGCGAATCGCAAAAAATGGCCCCATTGGCTGAAATGCTGCATCGGCAATTCGATGGAGCCGGTCTGCGCAAGCAGTTGTCTGGTTGCACGACTCAAGTGACCCGGTGCAATAACCGCCAGATGCACAGCTTGACGCAGCAGGATTTTTTTCCAGGCTGGTACGTTCAGGTGCGGAATTCGACCGTCCGTGACCAGAATAAGCGATGACCTTTTTGTCAGCAGGCGTTGCAGAGCAGGTAATGCCGAATCCGGACGCGTGGGGCCATTGGGAACAATTTTCGCCAGTAATTGCGGCAGCAGGGGACGTACGGTTTGTGCCTTACCGTCCACTAATTTCCGGGTGCTGCCGGAGAATAATAAAATGGTGATTTGATCATTGGGTTGAAGCAGTTGTGTCGCAGCGCAAAGAGCATGAGCGGCCAGTGCGAATCGCGTAACGCCCGAAGTTGTCGAATTGCCAAGTGATCCGCTGACATCCAACAGAAATATGAAGTGCCGCGGCTTGGGGTGTGGAGGCAGACTGGATAATGGCGAAAGTTGTTCCAGTAAGGATGCGGCACCGTGGGCTCCCCGGGGCAAGCCGTATCCGCCGGGGCCAAATGCGTTTTGTGTTCCGGTAATCAGCAGGCCGCCGCCCAGGTGTCGTACATAGTCGGATATTTTTTTCTCAGCGCCGATCGGTAGATCACGAACCGCAATATCGTCCAGAACCAAAGCTTGAAAACGCCCAAGGGTACGCAGTGAACCGGGGAATTCCGCCGGTGATCTGTATTGCGCAATCCAGTCTGGTATCTTGTGATCAGGCGTAGAGTGATGGTTTGTGATAATCAGTACGCGGGGCAAGCCCCACGCGGGAATTACGACACTGGCGTTGTTATCGCCGGGCCAGAGATCATGGCTGCCAAGCGTAACGGTAATGGTGGAATTCCTGGAGATCATGCGGCGGGGCAGCGGCGGCAGCAGTACCATTTTTGTTCCGGAATGAACGAAACGCAGCGGCGTTTGGAACAGATTCTGCGCACCGGCATGTTCCACGAGCATGGTTGCGGCGGGACCCGTGGAACGCACGGTAAGCCGCAGTTGTGGCAGAGGGGGCGGCACCGTTCCAGACAACTGCTTCGGTGCCGCGACCGGGGCATACCCCAAGTGTAAATGCGTAATGCCGATATCGGTTTTGTCAGGCGGAATAACCGTTACGGCAATCGGCGCAGCGGGTGAATCGGTATGATCGGGTAACTTCCAGTTCAAAAGACCGGCAGTGAATATCCAGCAGGGGGTTGATCCGGTAAACGCCAGAAGATGTTTTATGTCAGCCGGTGCATGCGCTGCGGCGGCCAATGGGACATTCTGCGCGGTTAATTGCTCCAGGCTGGCGTTTGATGCAATAATATGCGGATGTGACGCGAAAGATACCAGTGTAATGGGAATATCACGCCCCAGATGCTTTTTCAGAAATCTCTGCAGCCAAAGCGGCTCATGCCACGGCGCGGTAACAGTTGCGGGAGAATTATCCAATGCCACGATGATTCGTCTGGCTGATGTGGAGTAATGCATGACCGGTTCGCTGGCGGCCAAAAGAGCCAGCACCGCGGCAAGCGAGGGCAGAGCGATGGAATACATTTTCCAGGCAGCCGTGCGCGAGCCGGCGAGAAAAAGCGAAGCCGCCGCTACCGGTAGAACAATAAGCAGTAACACAAGCAAGTCAGGATTGTGGAATTCCAGCATCAATACATATTACCACCAATAGCCCCGCCGGGCAGGCGGAGGATCGGAACACCTGAGACAGTTGCAACCAACTGACGTGTCCTGGTTATAGCACTTTCCATGGCACACCGGCGGCAGGCGTGTTAGTGATGTTCAAAACCAGCGGGGCGCGATCTGTTGCACTAACGAGCTGCTTGAGCTTTTGGTGCACGTTGGTGGAAAAATTATAGGGGAATAATTTGGTATGTTGGCCAGTGTGGGGCTCAAGATGCAAGACGATGCGTTTGGTTGATGCTGTCATCGCCGCGAAAGCATGTTGTTTCTCAAGCGGAGCGGTGGCATTTGTGCTTGCATGGCGTAGTCCAGTAAGTGTATCGGCCACCTTGTCGGCGATGGTTTGCGCCAAGCCGCCGAGATTGCAGGGTTTCGGCGGGCGGGTGATCACGCGAAAGTCCTTTGCCTCGATCAGCCACGTTGTACGGGTAGCCGTAAGATGGTCCACTGCAACCACGTCCATGGCTTTTTTAGTCCCGCGTGCGTTGTAGATAAGACGGTAGTGATTCCATTGGTCATATCGCTGCGCTTTGACATTTGGCGCGAATATGAACGTTAACGAATCTACCTGAAGCTGTGACATCGTTCCTCATTACCCATGGGTTTCGGGTGCTACGCCCATTTCAGTATCAATGTATCGCTCCGACTGTTGCAAGTCTTCGTCAAGGGCGGTGATATCACCAATTTCATCCATGGTTGAGCCTTGGCGAACTTCCACCGCACCACCCTGACCGACATGCAATCCGAAGCAGCGGGAATTAAGGGACTTAAATTCCCGCTGCTGGAGAATATGTAACTCCCGCATAAGGAACAGGCTATGAGTGGCAATAAATGCCTGGATGCCCCTTTCCACGAGTCGCAGAATGGTACGGGCGACAGTCCGGATTATTTTCGGATTGAGATTGGATTCGGGTTCGTCCCAAAATAGATAGCCTTTGTCAAGCAAGGAGCCGGTCGCTATGAGCCTCGCGATTGTCGCCAACTTGCGCAGGCCCTCCGCCACAAGGTGCATTTCCATCCGGCCGGAGGCTTGTTTGAGATAAAACCTTCCGGCGTCGTCTAGTTCAACAGTTCCCCGCATCGCATCTTCCAGTGGAGCGAGTAGCTCCTTAATTGCACCGGTGCGGGGGCCTTTTGCCAGCGGCGCTCCGAGAAGTATACATGTGTCGCGCCAGGTTTCCTCGAACGAAAGGTGCGTGGTTTCATAAAGCGACACAAAGCCCGGCGATATTGTTAATAGTTCCCGCGTGGGAATAAATACCGGCATTTTCTCATCCGGTCCGGCAGGGAAGCGTTCTAGCGTCACCTGGGTTTTTGCCGCGGTTGAGAACTTAAATCTTAGCAGTTGCGCCGGAGTACCAAGCCTGCACTCAACTGAGCACTTATTGCGCCCACGTTGCCTGCGGACCAGTCTGCCCAGGCCGTCCGGGCGCAAGACGCCTTGCAATTTATTGGCAATCTCACGTTCAATCTGTGGCTCTCCCGCGGGGGGGCCACCATTGCGTCTTGCTTGGGCTGCAACGACTGCCAATGCGGAGTAGGCGGCTTTGAGAAGGTGTGATTTTCCCGATCCATTTTCGCCAATGATGACATTCAGATTCGTTCCGAAATTTAGCTTCGCATCGGGGAAAACCGTGAAATTCTTAAGATTTAAAGACTTTAACATTGTTCAGGAGTCTAATCCCTGTAATGGGGAAATGTCAAACATCCGGTGATCAGCTTTGGCAGTGTAGCTCTGCGGGAATAATTGACACATCATGCTCCAAAGACCACTGTGCGGGGCATGAATCCTGTTTATGCCAGGGTTGGCCGAAAGGCGGCTCAATGTGTTGGTGCCACAACACGCCGATTGAATGACGCGAATTGCCGGGATATTTCAGTTGCTGGCTGTGGATGCGGGAATGGACCTCATATCCTTATCCAGTGCGTCCGCGGCGATCCAGCCGGACATCAGGGCCATGGGCATGCCTGGGCCGGGATGAGCCGAGCCGCCGGCAAAATATAAGCCTTTGACATCGCGGCTGCGGTTGGCCGGCTTGAATGCTCCATTGAAGCGGCCATGGCTGGCCAGGCCGTAAATGGCCCCGTTCCATACATGGTAGCGATCACGAATATCTTCCGGGGTTAATGCGCGCTGTGACACAATTCGGGATTCCAAATCGGTTAATCCGGCGGTGCGGGCAAGCTTTTCAAAAATAACGCGGCGATAATCCGGAAGCATCTTTTTCCAGTCCTGACCGGGGCGCAGATACGGCGTATGCACAAGAATATACAGCGCCTCGCCGCCAGGGGGCGCTACCGTCGGATCGCTGACGGCCGGTGCGCACAGATAACACGTCGGATCGGCGGCGGGAACGCCGCGCTGATAAATATCGTGAAATTCCTCTTCCGGATTACGGGAAAATACAAAATCATGGTGCGCCAGTTGATCGTAGCGTTTATTTAATCCCAGATATAAAACCACGCCCGAACATGCCGGCACATAATTGCGGCGTTTGTGAAATTTTCGCGAGGGTTCTTCCGGCAGCAATTCTTTGTGCGTTAAAACCACATCCGAATTGCTTATCACGGAAGATACCGGAAATTCACGGCCTTCGGCGCTTACCACGGCGGTAACCCGGCTTCCGTCGGTGGCGATTTGTTTTACGGGACAGCCGGTGTGAAATTCAACATTCAATCTCCGAGCCAGCTTTTCCAGAGCTTCAGGCACCGCCCGGGTGCCGCCGCGGGGATACCATATCCCCTCACTGATCTGCATATCCGCAATGCCCATAAGCACCGCAGGGGAAAGCGCCGGAGCCGATCCGACATACTGCGTGAAGTGATCCACCATTTGCGCAATGCGCGGCTCATGAATGATGGATCGCACGGTATCGCCCAGCATGCGGCCAAGCTTCATATTCATCAGATCACGCAATACAGAAAGTTGCAGGCTGCCCTTGAAATCAAATGTATCACCGATCGAACCGATGGATTTCCAGAAAAAATATTTATCCGAGGCGTCGCGCATGAGTTTGGATTGCCGCAGCATTTGCGCATATTGCATATCGGCGGATTTGCCCGGAGCGAATGTATTGATATTCTCCGCCATTTTCTGCGGATCTTCGACCAGATCCAGAATACCGCCGCCATCAAAAAAGCATCGCCACTGCGGATCCAGTCGCACGAGATGCAATGCCTCTTCGAGCTGCACCCCGGCTTCGGAAAAAATGCGGCGCAGAACAAAGGGCATCAGAAGAATGGTTGGACCCATGTCAAAGCGGAATCCCGCATCTTTGTGTACCGCCGCCTTTCCTCCCAGATAGTCATTTTTTTCAAATAGAGCCACGCGGTATCCGCGACCCGCCAGTGTGCATGCCGCAGCCAGTCCGCCCAGTCCGCCGCCGATAATTCCAACAGGGTGCTTATTGGTGTTTCCCATTAACATTGTTTGTATCTATACCTCAAGAAATGAACATATTTGTTTGAACATTCTGTCCATACATCACACGATGGCCTCAAAGTGATTGCCGCTTTTTATCTCCTGCTTCCGTATATCCGTTGCGATTCGGGTTTCGGGTGCCGCCAAACCCCATGAAGATGCGTGTCAGCGTTAATAATGCCCGCAGGCGGACCGTCAGATCAGCCCCATGGAGAATCTGCAGTAACAACAGCAGTATCTGCTGGTCGTGGTGTTCCGGTTTGCGCAGATGATGCAATGTTCGACCGGTGCGCTCGACGATCACATTCGCCCAGGTCATGGCCAGCAATCCTTCCGCTGACCGGGTAGTGCCATAGCCGCTTTCTCCACGCGCGGTGAAAGGAACTTCCGGATGCGCGGTTGGCGCAATGAGATCATTGATGACGATACACCCCGCATCCAGCCGGCGCGCCAGAGAATTGGCGGGCACGGAATCACCGAAAATAGTGGCGCTTAACCGGAACGGGCAGGCGTTGTACGCACTGAGAGCTTCAAGCAAATCCGCTACCACATGTACACACAGTACCGGCGCCATGACATCCGCCGACATAATGGGCATATCCGGAGTCGTATGCATGAGAATCAGGGGACCAAGCAGTTTATTTTCCGATATGCTTCCCACCGCCAGACGCGCTCCGCGCGTCAATGCATCGCGCACCAGCGGCATGAGTTGAACGGTTGCGGATTCGGATAATGTGGAGAGCTTGTAATCTTCAAAGCGGCTCATCAGCAGGTGTTCAAATTTTTCCAGCATGGACCGGATGATCAGCACCCGGCGGGGAGCGATACACGTGGCACTGCCATTAAATTCCAGGCCAAACTGCAGCAAAGCCACCGCCCGGTACAAATCCGCACTGGATAAAATAAATACCGCATCTGAACCGGAAAGTTCCATAATCGCCGGTCGCGGTGGCTTTTCCGCCATCGATTGTGCGATCGCTTTTCCGGCAGTAGCCGAACCGGTCAAAACCACCTGATCCACGCCCAGCGCAATGGCCTCATGAACCGCGTCATTATCTTCCGGCAGCAGATGAATGAGCGTTGGATCAATCCCGCTGGTGCGCAGCAGGCTGATCAGCGCCATTGCCGCAGGTGTGCCGTCCTTACCCGGTTTTAACAGCACCGCGTTGCCCGCAACCAGAGCCTGAAGTACCTGAACTCCCGGTAGAAACAGCGGGTAGTTGGATGGTCCGACAATTAACACCAACCCATGCGGACGATGGTCCACCGTGATACGGAGGCCTGAAAACAGGGGAGATCGGACGCGCGGCCGCAAAATCCGCTCAGCACGGCGCAGTAAAAATCGTGCCGCATCGGCCAGGGGAATGATTTCAGCCGCAATCGACTCAATACTCGTGCGCCCGGGCAGGTGGGACAACGCATGAATAAATCGGGACGGACTGGCCGCCAGGCTGTGGCGAAATTTTGTAATGGCATAGAGACGATGCTCAACGGTTTGCCGACTCCATTGAATCTGCGATGCGCGAGCTTGCGCCACACTGAGTTCCAGTGGTTGCGTGGCGTTGAATCGCTCGGAAAATGGCTGTTCAACAGGTTCCATACAGCACGCGTATCCTCACGTTTTCACCGAATCGGCGTCCAGCTCCGCCGCGGTTGCCGAGCCTATTTTACCCTGCTTGACGCTCATTGCCGAAGCGAGTTGGTCCCACTGCGCTTTTAAGCCCAAGTCTTCCAGCAGCAGTCGTGAACTTATCCGGGACGACTCATAAATGACCGGCAGTCCGCTGCCGGGGTGGGTTCCTCCGCCAACGAGATAAATTCCGCCGGTTTCTTCCAGCCGGTTATGCGGACGAAAATGCAGCATTTGCCGGAAATCATGGGCCAGATTAAACGTGGCACCGCGGAATATGGCCATGCGATTCTGCCAATCCTCAGGCGTGACAACACGTTCAAAGCGAATGCGGGATTCGATATCTTTCAGGCCGAAACGCTCAAGTTGTCGCAACATGCGCTGCCGAAATGACGCCTTGGCGGATTTCCAATCTATGTTGGCATGTTGATGCGAAACCGGAACCAGTACATATAACGTACTGCATCCTGCCGGTGCCAGAGCCGGGTCGGTTACACATGCGTTCTGAACATAAAATGACGGATTATCTGAAAGCTGATGTTCCTGTTCTATGTCCGAGAGATTCTGCCGGTAGTTCTCAGCCAGGTAAATGTTGTGATGCAGCAGGTCGGGGTAGTGGCCTTCAATACCCAGATACATCATGAATGTTGAGCAGGAGTACCGGGCATTTTCAATGCGCTGATTGGTCCAGCGGCGTCGCAGGCCATCGGGTATCAGGCGGGGAACGGCATGTGCGAAATCGGCATTAATAACCACCGCGTCGGCGGGGTAGGTTGCCTGGTGTGTGCGCACAGCGGTAACCACCGATCCGCTGAATACCAATTCTTCCACCGGTTCACCAAGTTTTATCCGCACACCCGATGCTTCCAGCAGTTCACCCATGCGTTCGCTTACGCGGGCGCAGCCGCCCAGCGGATGAAATACCCCGTGTTCGTATTCCAGGAATGACAAAATGGAAAATAATCCCGGGCAGCGAAAGGGTGACATGCCCAGATACTTGGCCTGAAAGCTGAAGGCCAGGCGAATGCGCGGGTCGGCGAAATAGCGTTGCAATTCCCGGTCCAGCGAATTCCATGGCCGCAGCATGGGCAGTAATTTCATCATTCGCCTGGTAATGATGTCGCGCCAGCTCGAAAAAGGCGTCTGCAGACAGGGTGTAAACGCCTCCAGTTTGGCACGATTTTCACTTAAAAACCGGGGCAGATTTTCCGCATCTTTGGGAGCCAGTTGCGCAATTGCTGCCTGCATTTTGCCTACATCGCCCGTGGCCACAATTTCCCCATTGCCTTCAAAGGTCAGACGATATTGCGGGTCCAGCCGTCGCATGGGCACTTCGTTAAAAAGATCATATCCGGCAGCGGCAAAGATATTTTTGAGGACTTCAGGATACAGAAAGAAGGTGGGGCCAACGTCAAACCGGAATCCGTCGCTTTCAATAGCGCTGGTTCTTCCGCCCACGTGATCCAGACGTTCCAGAATCGTCACATCCAGACCGGCTTTGGCCAGTAACATCGCTGCAGCCAGCCCGCCCGGGCCGGCACCGACAATAACCACACGCTTCTTTTTGCTCATAGAGCGACTGAACCTCCACGAATTCGGGATATTGTAGGCAGGCAATGACGCCTTGTCTGAATTCGCATTCATTTCTTCCATTATGCCAGTACGCAGGTAAATCCGCAGCCGATGAGTGGTCGGTGGGCTGCCCTGGGCGGAACCGACCATTTTATAGATCTGATATTGAACTGTGTGTGATAAATCGGGCGATTTGTCAAAAATACGATCGATGCAGGGGCCAGGTAATGGCTATGGGCTATCGTCGCGGAGCCAAAGTATGTTGCCGCTTGGGCCGCTGGTCAGATCACTGCCGTGGGGGTGTCATGCGCGTGTTTTCAGAACCGCTGTTGGCAAGCATTTACACCCGTGACGATTTTGTTATAATTCTCAATTCGTTACGCGGGCGTAGCTCAGTGGTAGAGCGTCACGTTGCCAACGTGAATGTCGAGGGTTCAAATCCCTTCGCCCGCTTTCAGATGCCAAGTTGTCGTGCGGCGGCTAGGAACTGCTCATAATTTGTGTGCATTTCACGCATGGAGTCGCCCCCAAATTTTTCCACCATGGACCGGGCAATCTCAAATGCTATAACATTTTCCACAACGACCGCGGCGGCGGGAACCGCGCAGACATCACTGCGCTCATAATCCGCTTTGCCGGCCTGTTTATTCGTCAGATCCACACTCGGCATGGTCTTTTTCAGCAGCGTGCTGATGGGCTTCATTGCCGCCCGCACCACCACCGGTTGCCCGTTGGTCATGCCGCCTTCCAACCCGCCGGCGTTATTGGTGGGGCGGTTGAACCCGAGTTTGGGCGTATCACGCAGGGCCGGGTCATATTCAATCGGGTCATGTACTTCCGAGCCGGGCAGTTCCGCGGTTCTAAACCCCATGCCAATTTCCACGCCTTTTATGGCTTGGATGCCCATGACTTCCGCGGCAATGCGGCTGTCGAGTTTCCAATCCCATTGTGCGCAACTGCCTAATCCGATGGGGCAGCCGATTACCCGTGTTTCAACGATTCCGCCTAGCGTATCGCCCTGAATTTTTGCCGCCTTGATTTGCTCAATCATTGCTTCGGCCGCAATCGAATCCGGGCAATATACCTCGCTGGTTGCAATCAGCCGGCGCAGCTCAGGTAACGGCGTGTCCGCGGCGACATGGGCCTTGGCCGATCCGATCTGCACCACAAAACCAACAACTTCAATGCCAAATTGCCGCAGAAGGCACCGCGCAATAGCCCCCACGGCCACGCGATTCGCGGTTTCCCGGGCGCTGGCGCGTTCCAGCGTCTCACGGCAATCCGTGCTCAGCCATTTGGTGGCCCCGGCCAAATCCGCATGACCGGGCCGCGGCTTTATCAAGGCCGGAGTATCATCCAATCGGCTGTCTTTATTGGGTATTTCCACCACCAGCGGGGAGCCAATGGTTTTCCCCCGCCTGAAACCCGTACGGAAATTCACCGCATCGGTTTCAATGCGCTGCCGGCCACCGCGGCCGTAGCCGCCCTGTCGTCGGCGTAATTCGCTATTGATGAAATCGACGTCCAAATCCAGTCCGGCGGGCAGCCCCTCAATAATGCTCACCAGAGCCGGACCGTGTGATTCACCTGCAGTACGATAAGTCAATGTTGCCATAGCTGGGGAATTGTAACGTCTGTCCGCCCGGGCGGCTAATGAATCTGATGATTGTCGGCCCAGGAATCGTAGGCAATGAAGGCAAGAATAATCAGAAATCAATGATTTCCTGCAAAACAGAGCTGCATAAAATCGACAATCCCATTGATGGGCTCGATTGGCCTTTGCGGATGGAGAATGTGGGGGAAAGTGGAGAAAAAGTAAAAAATATTTTTTTTACATCGATGCACCCAAAATTCTACTAATAGTGGTTCTCAGTGTTTTGAAGCTACTGGTTGATGTTATTATGGGGCGTGTGAATGTTGAATCCCATGATTGCCCCTAATGTGGAGCAAAAAGTATTGACTTTCCCACAAGTTTTTATATGCTCTAAGCCGATGAAGACAGGAGCAAGTTTTCTGTGTGCTTGAAGGTTGGAAGCTTGGATGTATCTGGTTGGTTCATACGAGCACGTAATCGACGCCAAGAATCGCCTGGCGATTCCATCGGCGCATCGGCAGGAAGTGCCCGAATCACCATCCGGAAAGAAGCGATTCTATGCCCGGCCAGTTGAAATTCGTGAGCCCAGCGGTGGCAAGCGGCGTTTTGTGGAACTGATCCCCGAGCCGGTTTTTTTAGCTCTTGCGGAGAAGGAAAAAAAAGAAGACAGCCTGGAAATGCCGGTTGAAGAACAGGATCGTCAATTAAGCCTGTTCGCAGGCGTCAAGATTCTGGAAATCGACGAGCAGGGCAGGGTTGTCATGCCCGATGATTTTCTGGATCGTCCGGATAAAAAGCCCAGCCGCTTTGCCATCAATATCCTGGGCCGTGATGTGGTACTTGCGGGCGTTGGTTCCCGCATACAGGTATGGAACGCGGAAGAATATCATCGCCGCTTTGATGGAGCCGGAAGGGTTCGGGCGGCGTAACAATACTCTCTGGAGCGCTTCTCGCGGTCAAGGATGACCGCTGAGACCAGGCTCCCCACGCAGGGATGCGTGTGTATGAAAGGCTTCTGCTGTCGCATGGATGCGACATAATAAGAAGCCGACACAGGGCGAATTGCGGTACGGACAGTTCATGGAAGAACTGTCCGTACCGCCGCCCCGAAACAATGGCCAGGTGGCTGAACAGGATGTTCGGTTCCCGCACGCCACCAACTCAAAGGACTGAGGCTTTGGCGCCGCTGGTCTTCAAGGATGAACATGCTCGGGCCATGGAAGGCATGGCAGGGACACGTACCGGCCAGTCGTGTCCCTGTCTTTTTTTCGATTTTTCGGTCGGGCAATGGTCGTTCCACGCCCCGACTTGTGAGTTATCGGATTCAGGTCTTCGGCGTGAGCCGTTGCTGCAGATGGATACGGCACAACATGGTCACGAACCTGTCCTGCTCAATGAAGCAATGGAATTGCTGTCTCCGCAATCCGGCGACATCGTCCTTGATTGTACAACCGGCCGCGCGGGACACGCTCTGGCACTGGCTGGGAAAATTGGCGCAAATGGCACCCTGCTGTGTCTGGATGTTGATCCGGTTAATCTCACGTTTGCAAAGCAGCGACTGGATAACGCCGGACCAACCTGCCGCTTTTTTCAGGCTAATTTTGCGCAGCTCCCGGACGTACTGGATGCCGCTGAGATTCCGGCCGTCGATGTAATTTTGGCAGATCTCGGTGTTTCCACCAACCAGATGTTGTCAGAGCAATATGGGCTGAGTTTTACGCACGATGGTCCGCTGGATATGCGGTTGGATCCGCAGTTGGATCGCACGGCGGCTGATCTAGTCAATGACCTGCCGGAAAAAGATCTGGCTGATCTGATTTTTCAGAACGCGGAAGAACGGTATTCGCGGCGAATTGCGCGAAACATTGTACAAGCTCGCAAACTGAAAAGAATTGCCACGACCGCCGAATTGGCAAGGCTTGTCCGTGCGTGCTTGCCACCGGCGCGATTCGGTCAAATTGATCCGGCCACTCGTACTTTCCAGGCGATACGCATGGAAGTGAATCATGAACTCGACAACCTTGCAGAGTTGTTAAAAGTGGCACCCGGACGGCTTAAACCCGGAGGGCGAATCGGGATCATCAGTTTTCATTCCGGTGAAGACCGACTGGTCAAACAGGAATTCAGACAATGGGCTGCTGATGGAAAATGTGACGTATTAACGTCCAAGCCCGTTGTGCCGACAGAATTTGAAATGACTTCCAATCCGAGGAGCCGAAGCGCTAAATTGCGGGTTGCTCGTTTGCGGATGGAAGAAAAACAGGCTTGGTGATGCGGTAACAACCAGTGTTCCGCCGCGCATAGAATGACCGGGAGGTAAGGCATTATGAACAGAGAAACAAAAATCGGGCTGGTAACAGGCGTAACGCTCATAGTTCTTATTGGAGCTATGCTATCAAGCTATCTGAGTGCTCCGCACGACAAAATCGGTGATTTGTCTATAAGTGGACTTGGTCGCACGCTGCGCAACCAGATCAGCAATCCGGTGGGTATTGCGCAAGTACCGGTTCCACAAAAAGCGTCGATTCGCCCGCCGCAGCCGGCGGTTGTCGCGGCCGTTCCCTCTGCTGTTGTGCCGCCGGCCGTGACCGCTTCCACACAATACAATCAAGTTACGCAATTGCCTTATGGTGCATCACCCAATACACCCCGCACCGCCCTGGTACAAACTGCCGCAACCGCTACTGCCGCCGTTATGCCGGTTGTCGTTGCCCGGCAACCATCCGTCGCGGTTGCCGCCGGTACCGCCAGCGCTGCCGCTTCATCCCAGGCTGCCACCTATACGGTGCGACCCGGCGATACATTGGGAAAAATTGCGTGGCATTTTTATCATGATGCCGGTCCGGTGGCTTTGCAACGAATCGTCAATGCTAATCGCTCGGAGCTAAGCAGTGTCAAGGCTATGATTCGTGTGGGTGAAACACTCCAAATTCCCGCCGTGAACCAGGGGAGCACATCACACCTGCGCCTCATGACCATGGCCGCTCAAACAGCCGGGAATCTCTACAGTGCCAAGACCGGATCGCAGCGCCGCACGGCCGGAGAGCCGGCACGGGTTCGCACATACCGTGTCCAAAGCGGTGATACACTATGGGGCATTGCTCAAAAAACCATGGGAGCGGGTACCGACGCCAATGTTCATCGCATCATGGTACTTAATCATATTCGTAACGCACGCACCATAGCGGTCGGCGAGACGCTGAAAATCCCATCCTGAGACATCCAACCGCAGTGCGATGCAAACTATCAAATGGCATTAATCGGCACGGGTGAAGTTGCAGAGCGGTGTACCTTTGTGCCGTTGCACGCTGGAAGCCGGTCCGGACAGTACTGCGGGTAAGATACCCGTTTGCGCCAGATTTTACGCATCAGTACAGCGAACCGCCAGATTGTAAAATCGTTACAACGCGTGCAGTTGCAAACCAGCTCGGGCGTTGCTTTCCCGTTGGCATCGGCGAAGATTGTGCCGCCAGAATCAGAAAGTTGGCCCGGCGCAGATGTCAGGAATTAGGGAAAGAAAACAAACGGGGCCGATCCATAGCGCCCCGGACCGGCCCCGTTGCGGGAGAAGGATGTCATTTGTCACTAGCCGATAATTAATTGTTTCCTCTCTGGCCATTCTGATCCCCGCCATCCCCATGATCGGCATGATTACCATGGCCACCATGGCCACCATGATCACCATGATCACCATCTTGATGATCGGCACCATCTTGTTCCTTGAGCTTCATCTTCAGTAACGTGCCATTTGGAAGTACCTTGAGCTTGTAGGTATGTTCGCCGATCTTTACGGTGGCTTTGTAATATGAATCGCCATTCTCGAAAAAGTGCTCGCCGATGTCCGATGCCCGGCCACCGCCCATCTCCTGCTTGATAGTGGCCTGGACCTCAGGAGGTAGTTTTGCCATGCTTAAATCAGCATCACTGAGGTGCTTTCTCAGCAACGTGCCATCCATGGCAATTTTTATTTCATAAGGCTGTTTGGCAATCACGACATCCGCTTCATATGTGGCCTGATGGTCGCCGATGTTCATATCAATTTCCCCGACTTGTCCACCTTGGGCTTCACGGGTAAGTGTCTTGGCCACAGCGGCTGGCAATTGTGCCATGGTGACTTTGCTTTCCCCGCGATCCGGCGCATCAGCACGCACGGGCATCAAGCCGCCCGCGGCGAAACCCAGACCCACAACCCCGACGATAAGAAATGTTTTGCGATTCATAATCGCGCTCCTGAAAAAAGACGCACGAACTGAACCATTCAGTCCGAATATCCACAACTTAGCATCCTTCCATGAAAAGAATATGAAATCCACCGCGTGTTAATTGTCCTTACGGTTGGGCTACTGTGTTTTACGGAGAAACGTCGTCAATCCGTGCACCAGTCCGGCGGCCAGTCGATGTTGACCGGATCGAGAAGTGAGGTATCGCACATCATGCGGGTCGGACATGAATCCCAATTCCACCAGTACGGCCGGGCAGTTGCTTTTATCCAGTACTTCCAGGCCGCGCGTATCCATCCTGACATCGTGACAGTTAAAGCCCTTGTGAATCAGACCCTCTGCGATCAGGTGCGCGGCAATGCGTGAATCGTGCGAGGCTCCCTGGGCGTACAGCACGGTGAAGCCTTCCATGCCGCGCTGTTTGAAATAATCGCAATGTATGCTCAACAGGAGGCAATCCCCGCGCCGATTCGCGATTTGTACGCGGCGGTTGAGACTCACATATTTATCCCGGTTGCGCGTCAGGATAAACCTAATATTATCGCGCTTTAAAAGCGGAATCATGTCCTTGGCAACGGCCAGAACAATGGTCTTTTCATCGATGCCGTTGCTGCCGCGCGTGCCCGGATCAATCCCGCCGTGCCCCGGATCAATGACGACAAACCCGGTAATCTCATTTTTACCCAGTGCCCTTTGCAGCCACAGGGGAAATGCCATCAGGCACACGGCGGTAAGCACCATAAGGGCCTTCCACCGGCTGTCGATGGGCGTCCGACCTTTCTCAGGCTGAGTTTCCATGTTGTTCCTTTCATACCATAAATTGTCAACAGGCACAGCTTTGTGATGATTTTGCGCTGGTCCATCGCGCTGCGGGAGTTCTAACGCAATTCATCCAACCCTTAAGACTGTAGCATGGATACATGAAAGGAACGTGAAAAACAGCAAAAAGGGGGCTTTATTTTTCGTGCGCGCATCGTGGGGGGCGGCTCGCGCCGCCAGCACATGATTTGTGGAAGGTTTTGACAGAGGATGGCAATGTGAAAAAGGCGAAAAAAACGTATGCTGCCCATTTTCCCATAAGAAAATGTGGCGGTCATACACACCACCACCGGTTTATAGAGGCGTTAGATGCTCTTCTTTTTTTATTCCTGATTCCGAAGTGGCGTTAGCCACGGTTCACGCGAGGTTCCCCGCCCGGTGGGGCGACGGGACCTTGATCTCGCCGTCGCCAGGAATGTAACGCATCGATTAACATCGGCACGACTGAGACCAACGCGATACCTAATACGACCAAAGCAAAATTATGGGTAACAAACGGAAGACGGCCGAAGAAAAATCCAATGCACACAACAAGAACCGTCCACGCCAGGCTGCCGAAGATGTTGTAAAACATGAACCTCATATAGGGCATCGTCCCAATGCCCGCGACAAAGGGTGCAACGGTGCGCACTACCGGTACAAACCTCGCCAGAACGATGGTCTTGCCACCGAATTTTTGGAAATATTGATGGGTTCGATCCAGATGCTTTTTTCTCAGGAACTTGAAACGGCCGGTAAATGCCCGCGGCCCGATGGTCCGTCCCAACTGATAATTCACCATGTTTCCCAATACCGCAGCGACGGACATAAGCCCCCATGCTAAAGATAAGCTCACATGTGAATTCGCTCCTGCGGCAATCGCTCCGACGGCGAACAGCAGTGTGTCTCCGGGTAGAAATGGCGTAACGACCAGCCCCGTCTCGCAGAAGATAATCAGAAACATTATTGTGTACGCCCAGACTCCATGAAACTGAAGCATCGTGTTAAGATGCCGATTCAGGTGTAGAATGAGGCCTAGCGCTTCATGAATCAACGCCATCGTAAATTGCTCCGTACCGAAGAATTATCTGAATGGACAGGAAACGGCGATCAGGCCATGATCCACCGCCTCCAAGGCGGCGGCAGCGCCGCGATCAAACGCCCCGGCCAGTTAAACCACAGGACGCTGCGTACGACCAGCACCGCCATAATTGCTCCGGCGGTCACATCCGCCGGGTAATGGGCGTGCCGAATCACACGTTGGAAAGCGGTATCGATGGCCAGAAAATAGAAAAGCGCTCTGCCGTTGGGATAGAACCACGATAGCCCCGCCGCCAAGGCAAAGGCTCCGCTGGCATGGGCACTGGGGAACGATTGGTAGGTGGCACCTCGCAGAAACCCATAGGCGGGTCCAAAGAATCCGTAAACGCCCTTTTGCAGCAGCCATGGACGGGCACGACCACAAAGCCCCTTGGTCAAATAGCAAATCGCAACGGCGCACAAACAGCCTGCCGCCAGAGCGATAGCCTTGCGTTTTCCGTGCCTGTCCAGTAGTGCCACGGCAATAATAACCAGCACCGAACACGTCCATTGGCCCCACTGCATCAGCATGGTCATTTCAAGATTGATGTCCGATTTGAATATGATCGGATGGCGGTAAGCCAAAAGCGCCACCGACTTATCAAAAACGAAGGCCAGTGCCAAGAGAACAATGCAAACCAGCAACTTGCTCCATCGGGGCCATGCGGAATCGAAGTGGACGGGGGGCTGACACAAGGGGATGTTACGGTCTTTCGACTCGGAATCGAACATTTATGCGTACCTCCAATTAATAGTAATTAATTCTGGTGAAAGAGGAAGTAAATCGACGAATCACAAAGTCGTATCTGCGCCGCCATAGCGTAACACTCCCTTCCAAAGCCGACCTCGATTGCGCCGCCGCGCCTCCACGGCCAGGGCCGCGAACATCGGGCCGTACCCGGTCGCATACGGGGTCCGCCTGTTCCGGTGTAACACTCGTTTTCACCAGAGCGAATTCAAAAATTGTGCGGTGTGATGGTTGGCAAAATGCAGCCGGATGGCAGACGCGATTCGGGAAATCGTTTGTGCCGGATGGTTTACAGGCCTCGAATATGCGTAGTCGAACTTTCGGCGGCGTCCCCCTGCGCATTGGCGGACTTGGATGCTGCGCCACCGCACGCCATATACACAACGCATATAAAAATCGACAAAGCAATCAGGCTCATCCACCGTACCACGGTATTGACTTCAAGAAATCGATTCCCAACAATTCCCGATGCTCTGCTGGCGTCCATCCCATGCTGAATTGTGGCCCCAAAGCGTGCAGGAATCTGAGCTGCCATCATGTCTGTGGTTAGGCGCGGCGTTGCCAACGGCGCGGAATCGGCCGGCCCCTTACCGCAGAATTTTTGCGTGCTGACAACCCTGTTGATTTTGTACGATACGTTCTGAGTGCCGGTGGAAAACGCCATCGGGCCAGGCTTCCCGCTTTCCGTTCCCCTGGCCGGTGCTTCGGGCGTAGCTGCCGGCATTTGTGCCGCGGCGACCCTGCTTTTGGCGTATAGCGTGGAATCAGCCCGTGCGGGTGCCGAACTGTTGATGATCAGACCTGATCCAATAAACCCAATGACGAGAAATATTTTGTAACGCATGGCAGCGCTCCCGGAGAAAGACGCTCTCGGACTCAACAGATCGGTCCGTATGGATAAAAATTAACATCCCTACATTAAAGGAAGATGAAAAGTGCACGGGAATGATTTTTGATATAATGGAGTTTCTGCAACGACAGCCGTTGATCTGCGTTGTACATCTGGATTTTGCGCTATGTGGAGTAGCTGATATTGTCTTCGAGATTGTATTCGCTGGTGGCCTTTGGCGTGATGTCCTTGGGGCTGATGGGAATTTCCGGCTGTTCGCGTCCCGCGGCGGGACAGGCCACAAGAGCCAAGACTCTTAATGCCCCAGTTCCGGTGCATATCGCATCGGCGGACGTGGCAACGGTGCCGGTGGAAATTTCCAATATTGCCACGGTGCAGGCCTATCGCACGGTGACGGTGCAATCGCAAGTCAACGGGCAGATTATCGCCGCGGCGGTACAACCGGGAGAAGAAGTTAAAACCGGGCAGGTTCTGTTCCGCATTGATCCGCGCCTGTATCAGGCGGCGTTGTTACAGGCTCGGGCGACCTTGGCCAAGGATCAGGCGACAGCGGAAAATGATCTGGTTTCAGAGCGGCAGGAAGCCAGATTGGTGAAAATGAAGGCCGCTTCACCCACCGAATATCTTCTGGCCAAATACACCTATCAGGCCGCGGCCGCGCAGGTGGATGCGGACAAAGCCGCCGTGCAAACCGCGGAGGTGAATTTGAACTACTGCACCATTTGCTCACCCATGAACGGACGTGTGGGCAATTTGCTGGCCTATCCTGGAACCAACGTCAGTGCCACAAGTACCAACTTAATTGTGATCAATGAACTCCGGCCCATTTACGTTGCCATCGCTTTGCCGCAACGGTATCTGGTGGAGGTGAAATCAGCGTGGAAATTGGATCCGAAACTGCCGATGACGGCCACAATATCCGATCCGAGCGGTACGGTTGTGGCAGGGCATCTAAGCTTTATTGATAATCAGGTCAGTGCCACCACCGGCACGGTAACGCTCATGGGCTCTTTTAACAACAGCAACGAGATTCTTTGGCCGGGAGAACTGGTGAATGCCACATTAAAAGTCGGAGAATTAAAAAACGCGGTGGTCGTGCCGGCCAATGCGGTTGAGGTCGGTCAGGATGGGCATTATGTGTATGAAGTGCTTGCCGGAAATACCGTCAAGATGGTGCCGGTAACGGCGGGTATCAGTTGGCAGGGCAACACAGTCATTTCCAAAGGACTCAAAAAGGGGGATGTGGTGGTGACGGATGGGCAGGTGCGGCTGGAGCCGGGAAGCCATATCGAGGTGGTACAACACGGATTAGTGGCACCGGCGGCAACTTCGGTGGCAACGAAGAACTGAAACGGAAGCGGCCCGCAGTCGCGCTGATACACGCTGGCCGCGAGATAAACAATGGAATAAAAAGTCATGAATATTTCGGAGCTTTTCATTCGCCGCCCCATCGCCACCGTGCTATTGACCGCGGCCGTGGTTATCTTCGGCGTCATGGCCTATTTCAAGCTTCCGGTAAGCGATTTGCCGGAGGTAGACTACCCGACAATCTCCGTGGGGGCCTCATTGCCGGGTGCGAATCCATATACCATGGCGTCCGCGGTTGCCACGCCGCTGGAGGATCAGTTCACCGCCATAGAAGGCTTGAAATCCATGACATCCACCAGCTCGCAGGGTTCCACGAGCATTACTTTGCAGTTTGATTTGAGCCGCAATATCAATTCCGCCGCACAGGATGTGCAGGCCGCCATAACCGCCGCACAAGGCGCATTACCGCACAATATGCCCAGTCCCCCGACGTACCGAAAAGTGAATCCCGCGGCGCAACCGGTGTTGTATATCGGGTTGAGTTCCAGCACCTTGCCGCTGTATCAGGTGGATAATTACGCGGAAAACCTGCTGGGGAATTCCATTTCTGAATTAAGTGGCGTGGCTCAGGTCAATATTTTTGGAGCACAGACCTATGCCGTGCGAATTCAGGTGAATCCCAAAAAACTTGCCGCGCGAAACATCGGCATTGATAATCTGGCGCAAAGCATTGCGCAGGCCAATGTGAACATGCCCACAGGTTCTCTGTGGGGCGATCATGCCTCTTATCAGATTTATTCCAATGGGCAACTTACGGATGCGGCCCAATACCGGCATTTAATTATTGCTTATCGCAACGGCTCGCCGATCCGTCTGAATGAAGTTGGCAACGCCATCAACAGTGTTGTCAATGACCGTGTGGCGGCGTGGGAAATCGTGGATGGTGTATCAAGCCGGGCCATTGTGCTGGCCATTCAAAAACAGCCGGGCGCCAATACCATCAAAGTGGTGGACGAAATCCGCGCTTTGCTGCCCAAACTGCAGGCCAGTGTTCCGCCGGCGGTCCATGCGCGAATACTTTTTGACGCGTCACAGCAGATCCGCGCCGGCGTCAATGATGTGAAGCTCACACTTCTGGCGGCAATGGTGCTGGTGGTGCTGGTGATCTTTGCCTTTCTCCGCACATTACGCGCCACGCTGATTCCCAGTATCGCCATGCCGCTGGCGATCATCGGTACCTTCGCCGTGATGTATGAACTGAACTTTACAATCGACTATTTTTCCCTTCTGGCCTTGACGCTTGCGGTGGGTTTTATCGTCGATGATGCGGTTGTGATGCTGGAAAATTCATACCGGCATATCGAACTGGGCGAGCCCCCGATGCAGGCTACGCTCAACGCTTCCAGGGAAATCGGATTTACGATTATTTCCATGACTATTTCTCTTGTGGCGGTATTTATTCCGATTCTGTTTCTTTCCGGCATTATTGGCCGGCTGCTCAATGAATTTGCCCTGACCATTGCGGCTGCCATTTTAATATCCGGCTTTATTTCCCTTACGCTTACGCCCGTGTTGTGCAGCCGCTTTTTGAAGCCGCCCCGGGAAAAGCATAATTTTCTGTATCGGTTTATGGAGCATATTTTTTCCGGGTCCCTTTGGTTTTATCAAAAGACGCTCCGGCTGGTGCTCAAGGCTCGCCTGATTGTTCTGCTGCTGTCGCTGGGAACGCTGGTTCTGACGATTTATCTGCTGATTCATATTCCGGAGGGTTTTATTCCCGCCGGCAATACCGGGCGTGTGCTGGTAAGTACCCAGGGAGCGCAAAGTATTTCATTCAAGTCCATGGAACGGCATCAATTGGCGGCGGCAAAAATTGTGGCGGCTGATCCCAACGTGCATCTGGTGATGAATGTTGTGGGAGCCGGGCCGATTGCCGGCATCAATAATGGTCACATGTTTTTGCACCTCAAGCCACGCAATGAGCGTAAACTGACAACGGATCAGGTTATCCAGGAACTTGCGCCAAAACTTGCCCGAATTGTGGGCCTGCGCGTGTTTTTCTTTAATCCGCCGCCGATCAATGTCAGCGGCAATTTCACCAAGTCGGAGTACCAATTTTCACTGCAATGTCCCAGCACGGTGGATTTGTTTAAATATGCCCCCATGCTTGAAAGAAAAATGGAAACGCTGCCGGGGTTGCAGGGCGTTAACAGCGATTTACAGATTGCCAGCAACCAACTCAACGTGGTGGTGGATCGCAGCAAGGCCCAGGCGCTGGGGGTCAGCGCCGCGGCGGTAGAACAGGCGCTGGGTTATGCGTACGGTTCAGAACAGATTTCCACCATTTACGATACCCAGGCCCAATATGAAGTCATACTCGAACTGCAGAGCAAATTTCAGAATTCGCCGCGGGATTTGCATTTGCTCTACGTGGCCTCAAGTAATGGGGGGCTGGTTCCATTAAGTGCCGTGGCACATCTGACGCAGAGCCTCGGGCCGTTATCCATTAATCAGACCGGGCAGCTTCCGTCGGTGACCATTTCATTTAATGTCGCGCCGGGATTTTCGCTGAGCAAAGCGGTGGCCGAAATTCAGGTGGCGGCCAGGCAGGTATTGCCCGCGAACATCATCACGAATTTTCAGGGCGCTGCGCAGATATTTCAGTCAGCGGTAATCAATATGGGCGTGCTGCTGCTGGTGGCGGTGGTGGTGATCTATATTGTTCTGGGCGTATTGTATGAAAGTTTTATTCATCCGATTACGATCCTCACGGCGTTGCCTTTTGCGGGATTGGGGGCGTTGCTCACGCTGATGCTTTTTGGTGATATTCTGGACCTGTATGCATTTGTCGGCGTCATCATGCTGATTGGACTGGTCAAAAAGAACGGCATCATGATGGTGGATTTTGCCATTGATGCCCGCCGGACCAGGGGGCTGGACGCCATGGAATCCATTATTCAAGCATGCAGTATCCGATTTCGCCCGATTATGATGACCACCATGGCGGCGCTGCTGGGGACCTTGCCCATCGTGCTGGGGTCCGGAGCCGGTTCCGGAACACGTCGGCCCCTAGGCCTCGCGGTAGTGGGGGGGCTGTTGTTTTCGCAACTTCTGACATTGTATGTTACACCGGTTTTCTATGTTTATCTTGATAAAATCGAACAGATATTCAGTGGCGGCAAAGGGGGCAAGCAGGACGGAAAATCCAATGGCCAGCCCCATGCGACGGCTGCGGTGCCGGTTCTGACCAGCGCTTCGATGGACCTGTAAGCCCGGCAACGGCTGGGGCCCTGAAAAGATATTTTTTATGGGCATTTTTCCTCAAGCCCTATAAACGGTTTGCCGATAACGACAGAATTGCGGCGTTATGTTTGTATTAGCGTCACCGATTGTGGTTGATGCGCGCTGCTGTTGAGAAATTTTTAGTTTTTCGATTTTTTTTGTAGAATTGTGAGAACTCGTCGGGTGATGTTGGCGTATAAAAGCTGCTCGACTTGGTGGAATGAAGTAAAATAAGTCGCATAATCGCGTCACTGCATGAGCGGCTCATTGGCTGGAAGTGGAACTTTCGGCGGTTCGAACGGAGCAGTACCCATGGAACGGAATAACATACCGGAAGTTTTATTTCCCGAATTTTCATCCACAGGCGTGTCGCGCCGGCGCTGGCTTGGCGGACTGCTGGGCACCGCGGCCGCTGCCACCTTGGCCGGTTGTGCGGCGGCACCGCCACAGTCACAGAGCAGTATCAGTTATCTGCCCGATGGCGTGCTGCCACCGGATGCCGGCGTCAATCTGGGCCAAATGGATACCGGTTATGCTCCACCCGCGAATTTTAAGCCACGGGTTGTCTATCATCCGCCCGTGCCGACAAAAAAGATCGTCCCCGTCGGGGCCTTCGGTATTATCCCGCGCAGCGCATGGACCACCGCCGGTCCCAATATGCGAACAATTCAGCCAATGGCGGGCGTGCATCTGATTACGTTTCATCACACGGGCGATCCGCACCCGATTAATTTTGATTCACTGGAGGAGACGGCCCGGTATTGGGAACTTATACGTGAATATGAACGTCGCGTTGGTTTTGAAGACATTGCTTACCATTTCGGCATTGACCGTTTGGGGCGTGTCTGGCAATTGCGTGATCTGAAATATCGGGGTGAACATGTGCGAGATGGCTTTGCTCCGCCGCACTGGCTGATGGAATATGTCCAATATCGCAACTCGCCTACCCGGCCCGTGCATGGAAGGTATATCTGGAACGCTCATAACATCGGTGTGGCATCGATTGGCAATTTTATGCTGCAAGAACCAACGGTTCAGCAGCGCCAGACGATTCTGCGTTTTGGTTCCCTGCTGCGTCGGCTCTATCGCATTCCCATTTATCATTGCTATACACATCGCGAACTGGTCGCCACCGAGTGTCCGGGGCACAATTTGCAGCCTTACATGGTTTACATCCGAAGAAATAACATATTGTGATCCTGACCGGGCGGAAGTTGAAACAAACTTCGCAACTGCAATGGCGGGGGGGGGCTTGAATCGATTGACTTTATATTGTAAAGTAGCAAGCAGGTCGTGCTGATCGGTATCGTTTTGCGCGTGGTCTGCTGATGTGCTGATTTGATTGGCCCGGCCAATGTGCAGCAAAAGAGATGTTCATGGAACTGCGTGACGCATTAGCACAAATTTCTGAAATTCGTTCGCAGATGGCATTAAGCCAGATGTTTCGCGGATATCGCAGTTTCAGCGCGGTGGTTACAGGCGTTATTGCGGTGGTGGCGGCAGTTGTGCAGCAGCGATGGGTAGAGCATCCGCAGGCACAACCAGGCGCCTATCTGATGATCTGGGTGGGAGCCGCGGCGGTAAGTTTATTGATCATCGGCGTCGAAATGGTCTGGCGGTGCCGCCGGATGAACTCCGATATGCAGACGCGATTGACGCTTCTGGCGGTGGAAAGTTTTATGCCCAGCCTGGTTGCCGGCGGATTGGTAACCGGTGTTATTTATACGCTGGTTCCGGAATTATTTCGTCTTCTGCCGGCATTCTGGATGCTGCTGTTTTCGATGGGGGTTTTTGCGATGAGTCGCATACTTCCCCGCGCCACGTTCTGGTGCGGCGCATATTATCTTATTGCCGGCATTCTTTTTCTGGCCTTGTCACAAAGTCATCACACGCTGGCTCCGTGGATCATGGGGGCGGTGTTTGCGATCGGACAGTTTATTACGGCGGGTATTTTATATTGGACTCTGGAGCGCGGACATGGCGGAGCAGCAAGTGGCAACACGTAAACAACCGGGGCGCTATGCTTATGATGGACTGGATCGCGTCATACATGAGAAAGCCCGCCTTAGCATCGTCTCCTCCCTGGCGGGTCATGCGGATGGACTGCTTTTTAACGAACTAAAAGAAGTCTGCGCCTTAACCGATGGCAATTTGAGCCGGCATATTTCAATTTTGCAGGACGCCGCTCTGGTTGAAGTATGGAAGCGCTTGCGTAACAACAGGTCGCAGACGCTGGTTCGACTGACGGCCCAGGGGCGGCAGCGTTTTCTGGAATATCTCGAACAATTGGAGCAGGTTATTGCCGACGCCAACAAGGCAGGTGCGGCGGACTTTGAGTCGGGACGGCTTAATGCCCGTCCGACATTATAAAATTTTTTGCACTTGTTACTTTGCAATGCAAAGTGAAAGCGAGGTTATGATGCGGGTTATTCGAGCTTCAGCCATGGGCGTATGCTTTGGAGTACGCGATGCGTTAAAAATCACCGAGGTTGTTGAGCAGCCGGTGCAGGTAACCGTTTATGGTGAACTGGTGCATAATCCACTGGTGCGGCAACATTTGCGCATGCGGGGATTCAAGCAGACCGCCGAGGGCCAACGGCGAAATGAAATTCCCGACACGCCTCAGGTGCTGATTACCGCACATGGCATCAGCCAGCGGAGAAAGGCTGAACTGGTTCGGGCTGGTAAACAACTTGTGGATACAACCTGCCCGCTGGTAAACAAAGCGCATGGGGCGGCCATTCGCCTGCGCGATCAGGGCTACCATGTGCTGCTGATCGGTCGCCCCGGCCACGTGGAAGTTCAGGGCATTACTGAAGATTTAGACAGCTTCGATGTGTTACCCGATGCGAACGCGGTGCAGACTTACGACAGCAAGCGCCTGGGCATTATCTGTCAAACGACAACGCCCGCATCGCTGGCACAGCAGATCAGGGCGGCGGTTGCACAAAAAAATCAGCACGCGGAAATTAAATATATTGACACAATCTGCCAACCTACCAAAGATCGGCAGGCGGCGGTCGAAGAATTGCTGGATCATGTTCAAACAGTCGTGGTGGTCGGGGGAGAAAACTCAAATAACACGCGACAACTTGTGCAACACTGCCACGAACGCGGTGCCACGGCCTATCATGTGCAGTGCGCGGATGAGTTGGATCCACAATGGTTTGAAGGCGTTGAAGCCGTGGGTCTTACCGCCGGTACCAGCACCTTGCCGGAGACCATTGAGGACGTTTACAGCCGGCTGATCGCCATCGGGGCTTCCATCGGCACGGCTCAAAAAAAGCAAGATTGGAAGCCTTTCAAAAGCACACTGCGCGTTCACGGCCACTTTGACGCAGCATAAGTGCGTCGCTGCGCACAGAAGCGTGCACGGCTCGCGCAGAGCTAAACCCGCGGCGATAGTAGTCGCCGGCGAAACCGATCGGAGCCGATACGCCAATGGTGCTAGAGGCCAGATAGCTCTGGTGAGGGATCCAGGCAAACCAGAAAGTGCCCACGGTGCTGCCCACTCACGACGGCGGCGGGCGTGTCCGCCCGTCGCCGTGTTGCCCAGTCTCTACGACTCCTCTTGCTGCACTCCCAGCAACTCCAAATTCCCTGCATCCCTGTCCCCATTCCCGTGATTGCAACGACGTGGCTGCCGCCGGCAGGTTTTCCATTTGTAGCGTCGTACCAGGAAAAGAACCTGTCCACGTCTTCGCCGGAAGCGAGCTGTTGATAAATCAGATCAGCGGTGAGCGGAGCGTTGCACGCCCCCCCGAGCCACAGTTCATGTGCTTGCCAGTTTAGCAACGCAACATTGGAAAACGGATCGGTCCCGTTAATGTTCGCCTCCGCCGATTGTTGCGCGGCGGCGGCAATGTAAGTCAAACCCAGTGTGCCCGCGATCTGCAAGCTATCACCAGCTTGTGAGTTTGACCAACACATACATGTCACTCCGTAAAAGAAGCCAAATCACCGGTGACGCCATATGATCTCTTCGTCTGGATCATCAGAAAGCCTGCGCCACCATGCTTTTATACTCGCAGCATGTTTCCTGATTCGGCAAATGCGCCTGGACTCTATCGAACCGTATGGCCAACAACAGCGCATAAAAAAATCTTTCCCGCGTCCATGCACGAAAAAGACAACCCGCAATGGCCCATCCCTGCGGCCAGTCGGACAGCTATTTAATTTTCTGCAGCTACACAATTGGGTCTTCGTAGTAGTTGAACTTGTGCTCGCTCGAAGACCAAGCCTTTCTGATGTTGAACTCCCTCAGAAAAGCCAAGTATCTATATACATTGGCTCCGATAAGATGTCAAGCAAAATCACATTTTTCGCGGTTTTATCGGTCTGCGAATATTACTTAACTCATTTATGTGGCGCGGTTTACATCTTAATTTCTGCATCTTCGGTGCCGCAAAAGAATAATGGTGGATTTCGAGATGGCGGCTCCTTTTGTGGCCTGCTCGCGGTGTACTCCGGTGGCAACGGCTACGAATTGCTGATCGGGTTTTCCAGCAGCCATCTTGCCAGGCGTCGTACCGCTTTTCCCCGATGACTGACGCGGGACTTTTCTTCCATGGATAATTCCGCGGTGGTCAGCCCGCGGTCCGGTAGTACAAACAGCGGATCGTAGCCAAATCCGTTGTCTCCGCGTGGTTTGTACGCGATCCCGCCGGAAACATAATCCGACACCACCACCAGCGGCTTATCCGGCGATGCCAGGGCCAGCGCGCAAACGAAGTGAGCGGTGCGCTTTTCAGCTGGGACCTCCTTTAATGCATCCAGAAGTTTGCGATTATTGGCTGCGTCATCACATGGCTCGCCGGCATAGCGGGCGGAGTAAATTCCCGGCGCTCCATCAAGCGCATCAACACACAACCCGGAATCATCAGCCAGGCTGATGAGTTGACATTGTGCCGCGTAATGCCGGGCCTTTTTCATGGCGTTTCCACCGAAGGTCGGCTGATCTTCCACTACGTCCGGAATTCCCGGAAAATCTCGCAGCGTGAGTATTTCCAGATCACCTACACCGGCGGCGCGCAATTCGGCCTGTATTTCCTTCGCTTTGCCTGCATTGGTTGTGGCAAGAAGTAAACGCATGGTGATCCTTTGAAGAATTTACACCGGTCATCACACCGGTTTCTCGGTGCATTGTGGTCGAGCGCCGGCGGGCAGACTCGGTGCTTCCACCCCGGCGCGCGGCAGTGTGCCTTCGAGTTCCTGCCGCCAATGAGCCACATCCCCGGCGGGGCCATAGCAATAGATCATTTTCATTGGTGTTGAGCCGATATTGGTAATCTGATGAAATACGCCGCTGGGAATGTAGGCGGCCTGACCACTGTGCAGGATACGTTTCTCGCTTCCAAGGCACATTTCCGCTTCGCCTTCCAAAACCAGGTAGACTTCTTCCTGTTGCTGATTATGCCATGGCACCTGCCCGCCATCGGGATCAAGTGTGACAAATCCCATGGCAAAGCTTCCGGCGGAAATCGGCGATGCGCCGCCGACGATATTCTGGGTTCTACGCCGGGCCGGATATCGCCGTCCCGGAATCTGGCTTAAGTCTGCAATAATCACAAAAACGCTCCTTCAATCTTTGCGCCATTCGCGCATGGTGGATCGTATCTTATGAATTGCCGCGTGTAAATCGCCGGGGGCAAAATCATTGACCAATGGCCCCGCGGCGGGTTTTGCCAGTTTGCATCATGGAAACTCCCGGCAAACGCGACACTGTCAATTTGTGCGGCACGGCCATGCATGGCGATGTCCACCGTCAAGACGTTACAAATTGTCCGCTGTTCCCCGCCACGCCGGAATTCGTTGATCGTTGGTCGTTTCTAACCGTTTTCCCCGTAGCCGCGCCATCCGCGAAATCTGCGGTCCTCTTTCGCCTTCTGAGTAACAGCGACGGCAAGAACTGCGGATGGCGCGGATATTTTGGATAACGCACGAAGCGTTTCATGCACCTGAAACGCCAAGCGGATACCGCAGTTCACACCATCACTCCAAAAACAGCAATCCAACTCACCATTGCAGATACCCTCCGCAGTATCGATGTTAGCCGGTGGATTTATCCACCGTTGAATTGCAGTGGTGCAGCGCTTCTCCGGGGGCCGGGGCATTGCCTTCGTCGTCCGGTGGCAGCAAGCGTCACATGCTCCTGACTGATGTGTTCTAATCCGGCAGTGCGGCCAACAGGCGGCTGATATCATCCGCATTCTGATAGAAATGCGGTGATGCGCGCAACCGTCCTTCGCGTTCCACAATAATTATTTTTTGCTTCTCCAGACTGCTGATAATCCCGGCATGATTGTGCCGGCGACTTTGAAAGCTTACGATCCCGCTGGTCTCTTCCGGGCGGCGGCTGGAGACAATCATGTAGCCTTTCTGCTCAAGGCCCTCACAAAGCTGCGCGTTCAGGGCCAGCACGCGTTGGGTGACTGTTGACATGCCCACTTCCACAAGCAGTCCAATCGACGCGCCAAGCGCCAGCACGCCGGGAATATTATGTGACCCGCATTCAAATCTGCGGGCATCGGTGCGCAGCGTGAAATCATATTGGCCATAATCACTGGCATTGATTACATTCATCCAGCCGATCTCAGGCCGCAGCGACAGCAGCAACTCCCGGCGGCAATAAAAAATCCCCGCGCCTTCGGGTCCCAGCAGCCACTTATGTCCATCCGCGGAAAGAAAATCAATATGCATCGTCCGCACATCCACCGGCAATACGCCGCAAGCCTGTATGCCGTCAATGCACAGCAGAATTCCCCGGCTGCGGCAGAATTGGCCAATGGCGGCAATATCATGGCGAAAGCCGCTGGCGTATTCCACGTGCGACAGAGCGATCATGCGGGTGCGCGGCGTTACCGCGTTCAATATGGTCTGGCGATCAATGCGTCCGTCTGTTTCCGGTAACATGATGTGTTTGACGCCATGCCGGTGTGAAACATCCATCCATGGATATACATTGGATGGATATTCCACCGCTGTGGAAATAATTTCATCGCCGAATTTCCAATCCAGACCATTGGCGACAAACGCAATTCCCTCGCTGGTATTTTTTACGAACGCAAGTTCTTCCGGCTGGGCATGAATAAACTGTGCCGCAAGCTTTCGCACCTGTTCAATTTTGTGATACCAGCGTCCGGACAGGTAAGCATCATCGCGGGCTTCATGCGCGAAACGTTCAATTTCCACCGCGGCGCGGGCGGAAATAGGCGCTACGCCGGCATGATTAAAAAACGTCCAGTTACGGGTAATGGGAAATTCCGCCGCCACGTTAAAGCCGGCGGGTAATGAAGGTAATGTTGCCGGACGTTGGGAATTCTGATTCATTTGCAATGTTCCTCTCTTATTAACACGGCAGTATGACACGCGAATGTAAAATTGGCCAGTACCCGAGCTGGCATCAGCGTGCGGTCGAAAGGGTCCGTGTTTTTGCCTGTTGTGCGATCGCGTACATCAGAATGTTACATGCCAGCGACTGCGCGGAATTCGGGGCATAGCCGCGGATGGCCCAGGTGTTTGTTCCCAGAAGGCCGGAGGTTATGTCCTTGGAGGAAAAGATCACCAGCCAGCGGTGATCGCGGCGAATGCCGAATAATTGCGGCGAGGTTCGCGGGTGGCCAACGTTCGTGCCATACGTACGGTACGTCACCTTGCCGGCGTTAATGCCTCCCGGCATCAGCCCGGTAAATAGGGTGCTGTGGGCAGGAATGGCCTGCAGCGTGCTGCCGGGATAAAGCGATTGAATCAACAGGGAACACGAAGAGGTAAATGCGGTTTTGCCACCCGCACTGTCGGCAAAGAGCATTCCGCCGGAGTTCAGATACGCTCGCAGGTGTTGAATGTCTGCGCTGGAGAACGTGATGGCACCCACGCCGGTAAGATGAACAAGCGGCAGGCTGCCGGCAGATTTCCCGGTAAGCTGTGAAATGGAAACGCTTTGCAAGGCTACCCTGGTTCGATCATACGCGGCGAGCAATTTGGCCAATCGTGGCCATGCGCCGGGTTCCGGGTTCCAATTGCCGGCAAAGCGCAGCAGGCCAACGGAATTTGTTCGCACCGGTGAGCGGTCTGGCGGGGGAACGGTCAGGCTGCGGAGCCGATTGGCCAGATAGCCTTTGCCCGTGGCATACAGATAAAAATTCAGCGGCAGTTCCCAGTATTGTTTGTGGGTATGCAGGCGGCTCTGCCAGATGCCAGCCATGTCGGAAGGGCTGATGATCCACACATATCGCACGCCATTGGACAGGGCCAGCAGCGGAACTGTGATATGGAACCATGGCTGCATGGTCATAAGGGGGCTGGTGGGGGCAACCGGATGAAAGGTGAAGCGATTGGAAACGCACGCTTGGCCGGCCTTTATCATGGCTTGACGAAAGCGTTTGGAATTGCCATCGCAGGAGCACAGCACCATTCCGCCGGCATCAATATATGTTTTGAGTTTGTTAAGCACCGTGGTGGGAAAATGTGGATTTTTGTGGCCGGTTATCAGTAAAATCGGCGAGTCCAGCCATTGGCTTACCGGTGAAGCGGTTGTGACCACCTGCCAATTCAGCGGTGTTTCCATTTCATGGGAAAGATAGGATGTGATATTGGCGGCGTCGCGCTGGCGGGCATTCCACTGGCCATAAAAATGCGGTGAATACTGCAGTTTATTCATGAATACCGGATTTAATCCGCGGTCCAGAATCAGCAGCGAATAGGCGGTTCCGACCACGCGGCTTCCCGCCTTCGGCGCAATGAAATGGGCCGGCCAACTGCCATCCGGATTCTGATTGTTCAACAATGTGCGGACAAAATCACGATACCAGTTATGGCCTTGAAAATATTTTATGCCACCGGCAAGACCGACACGCTCATAGCCGTACATAACATATTGATTCACAGTAGCCGGATTAAAATGCTTATTAATCCATCGTAATCCCCGAACAATATTGTTGTCACTGTGCGGATGGACATTCAGATCGGTGGCATTGAGAAACTCATCGGCAATAAAAAGGCTGGCGACACCGGCGGGCGTAAAACTTTGCGGGTGCATGTGATCATTGGTATATCCCCATGAGCCGTCAATATGCTGTGTATGCCGCCAATGTGAGGCCATTAGTCGCCACTGATTGGACAGTACATTTAATCCGGCATGGGCGCAGGCCCAGAGCCCCAGAACGCCATATTGCGTATTGGAATTATCCCACGCAAAGCCGTCTTGCCGCCGCCAGGTATAGGAAAAATCTCCGCCCGGGATCATACCGCGAAATAAATACTGGCGGTCACGCTGTAAGGCCGCGATGTATTTCTTGCGCCGGACATTTGGCAGCAGTGTCAGGGCCTGCGCCTGAAATGATGCGGCATAAGTTGCGTGTGCGTGAAGGGCGGCCAAATAATTCAGGGCCTTTCTCATGCGTGGTGAAAAGCTGTAAAGCTCCGGCGGGTGCAGACTTTGATCT
>JAJZJL010000197.1 GCA_021810145.1 Planctomycetota bacterium
TGTGGCATGATGGCGTAAAAGTAAGCGCGTGGGATTGCGGGTATTGGATCCGACAAAATGAACCGTATAGCCCGCGTGCGTTAACAGGACGTACAGAGGCGCACGGTATCCGCCGGGAATCCGGTGGTGTGGAGCAACCCGGCTCCAGCCAAAGGTTATGGAATCACCCAGGGGATAAATGGTAATCGTTTTTTTGGCATCGGCCGCCGTTACACACCGACTACCCAACACCAGAACCAGTGCAGCCAGAACCGCGGCGGCGAATAAACGCATGGACATAATAAAACTCACAAGCAAAAACATTCCCGGGACACGCGGGCGTTTTTATATCATACCCCGTGGGTAAGATCAATTTTTTCAGGCCACACGGCCGGCCAGGTCCAGCCTTCGATTCGCGCCAGCTTCCGCAACAGACGCCGCCGCTCGGATTGATTTCCCACCGCCTTGGCAAATACATCATCATCCACCACCGGCAGCCCGATTTCCCGCAACGGGGCCAGCGACGGTATCGGCGGATCGCCATCATCATAAACCAGCATCAAAACGGGTTTAAGCGTAAGAATGTATTCGCTGATTGCATCACGCACAGCGCCCAGCGAAGGAAGATCGAGACTGCAGCCTTTTTCCAGGCCGCATTCCATAATGGTAATGGCCTCATCCAGCATGGCAATATTCGCTCCAACGCCGGCGGAGCGTTTGGCGGAATGAAAGAAATGCAACACGGGATAGGTTAAATGGTTTTCACCCAATCCCAGCAGCATCGGCGTCAGCGCGATAAAATGAGGTTGTAATGCCGTGGTATCGGCCCCATTCCAGGCCCGGAAAATAATTTCGGCAGGATTTTTCCCCAACGACCAGATGTAAACACCCACCTGCCGTTTTTGCGTGGCGGCGGAAATAACCGGAACCATATATGCGATCGCCGCACCAAACAGAAAAAACCCACTGGCGCAACACAGGTCGGTGAGTATTTGAAAAAATGCCCCATGGGGAACAAAATCACCCATGCCCAGTGTGAAGAGATTGTAGCCGGTGAAATAAATACGCTCCCAGACATCGGCGGGACGCCCCGTGGATGCGGCCACCACGGCGGTGGGCCAGGAACAGAAAATCAGTGTCCATCCCAACCAGACCAGCAGCGTCCAGGCGGTCAGCGAGGTCATGACAACCAGCAAGCCGCCCCAAGTCATCAGTCGCCGCGTTTTTCGGCTGATAACCGAATAGCGCAGCAACCTTCCAACCAATAATGACACCCGCAAACTCATCGGCCCCACGCCTTCGACGAAGGTGGTCCAGAGCAGGTCGATGCTGGTTAAGGATAACACCAGTAATCCAAGTATTCCCAGAAGAATGGACATATCCGCGGCAACTCCTCATATTTTCCGGCGCACAGATCCGCATTGCGGCGTCTGGAACACACGCACCGTTGCCCCGTCAGCTTGCGGGATTCTTTGCGCCTGCGCCGGAATGCGCGTTGCCGGCAAGCGCTTCATGCAAAGCGGCGGACAAGGCCGGCTTATCAAATCCGCCATTATGCCGCAAACCATTGATATAAAACGTGGGCGTGGTATTCACACCACTGCGCAAGCCGCTGGCGACATGACGGCGAATGATGTCGCCAAATTGATTTTCATCCAGTGCGCGGATGACCTGCCGGGGATCAAGTTCAAGGAGTTGGGCGTACTGCAGCAGATCCTCGCGCGATAATTTGTCGGTGCTGGTAAAAAGCAAGTCGTGCATCTGCCAGAATTTCTCGCCGGCCAATTCGGCCACGATGGCGGCATTTCGCGCATCGGGATGCATTTTGCTTAATGGAAAATGCCGCCACGCAAAGCGGAGCTGTCCATTGAACTGTGCAATAAGCTCCTTGGTAACCCGATGGGCGCGATGGCAATGCGGGCACTGATAGTCGCCATAGGCAACGAGTTCCAGAACGGCTTGATCTGAACCGAGAATATGATCTTGCGCCCCCAGGGGCGGCGTAAGTGCCGGACGTGGCGGTTCTATGCGCATAGGACGCCTCAATTATGCTGGAACATCATGGGGTTTTAACGATTCGAGAGCATGCAAGATGCCATCGGCTCCAGGATTTATTTCAATGGGTGATACATAACGCCAGCGGATGACTCCGGATGCGTCAAGCACAAAAAGCGCCCGCTCGCAAATACCCTCATCATTGCGATATACACCATAGCGCCGCGCGACCATCCCTTTGGGTTCAAAATCGGCGAGAAGCGGGAATTCCAACTTCCGGCTCTGGATATAGGCCTTATGGCACCAGACGCCATCAACGGATATTCCGACCAGCAGGGCGTTGTAGCGTTTAAACTCGTCGAGCAACTCATTGTAGATCGCGAGTTGATCACCACAGACCGGACTGAAATCCGCCGGGTAAAAAACCAGCACACGGGGCCGGCCCAGCGTTTGGCTGAGTGTCCAATTTTTTCCGGGCGCTTCGGGTAATGTGAAGTCAGGCGCGATAAATCCAACCTGTGAGCCCTGATTTGTATTTTTCATCCTGCAACCCCTTACACGTTGATGTCTTGAAGCCTTTCATGTACGCCCTATAGTTTACGCACAAACCAGACGATTGTCCTGCCGAAGTAAACTGCGGGAGCAATGGCAGCAACGGCGAGGGCACGGGGATGGAGGCCAGTGCCTGCGGAGACCGGTGAAACAGCGAGATTATCCTGATGGCCTGAAATGCCATGCGGTTGAGAATTTGCCCCCCCACCGCGAAATGCGCCAGGTGCCCGGAATGCCGCCTGAGCCGCCGGCGCGATGACGGAATACCGCGGATCGGCTATTCTATGGATTCAGGCGCTACGCCGCGCTGGCGGCGATGATATGTTGTATTGGAAAGGAATTGCCTATGTCCCTGCTGGTTACCGGTTCGATTGGTATTGATTGCGTTACAACACCGCACGGAAAGCGGGAAAATATCATCGGAGGTTCGGCGGTATATTTCAGTTGGGCGGCGGCGAATTTTGCCAAAGTCCGCCTTGTGGCGGTGGTCGGGGATGATTGCCCCAAGTCCTTTGATAAGGCATTCAAGCATCCCAATATTGATATTGCGGGCCTGGAACGCCGGGCTGGCAGCAAGACCTTCCGCTGGAGCGGCAGCTACGATCCGACCATGAATGAAGCGACAACGACCGCGGTCGTTCTTAACGTTCTGGCCGAAAAGACTCCAACGGTTCCCGCGCCATTCCGAGATTCCAAAATCGTATTCCTCGCAGCCACCCATCCGGCATTGCAGATGGAACTTCTTGGACAGGTAAAGAAGCCGAAACTCGTGGTG
>JAJZJL010000090.1 GCA_021810145.1 Planctomycetota bacterium
CAATCCGATGGTTTGCTTACCTGCGCAGATCGACCACCGGATTTCATCCGGTGCTCAATGGTTGTAAAATGCCGTAACAACAATTTAGCGGAGCATTAATGTCAACCCACGAACGGTCACCAGGTGTCATTGGCTTGCTGCGGGACCCACTGCGGACCTTGCGCAAAGCGAGGCGACGCAAATTGGATTGCAGGCAATTTCTGAATTGTCCGGAAATGCTTGAACCGGAGTTGCGTGCTTCAGACATCAAGCGCCTCATTTTTTACAATCATTATCACAACGGTGATATCCATTTCTCCCGGGAAATTGTGGCCGGGATTCTAAAGCTTCTGCCCTCCGTTCCGTGCGTTTACAGTCATGCTTGCCCGCCGGATCTGCTGGCGGATCTGCCCGCGTTGACCCATGATGCCGCTTTGCTTAAGGGTCTGCCGCGCAACAGCCCCTACGTCGTTGACAAGCTTTCCAAAACAGTCTTCATCAACACCTGGATCGGTTGCCTGGGGCAGGATCTGGTGCAGGAGTGTCGCGGAATCAACATCACGCTGCTGCACAATATTATTCGAGCCAGCCTGGCTCGGGCTACGGGGCTTTGCGCCCCCGAACTTGCCCAATGTGCCCCCAACCCGGATTTCACCCGCTTTTACGTCATGAATATCGATGCCTTTGTGCGCAGTGACACCCGCACCCGCGTGCTGATTTCAAACGGTAAAGTGCTTTCTGCACAGAGCGCGGACTTTGACTTTACGCCATTAATCGAATCACTGGCCAGTAAGCATCGGGATATTCTCTTTATTCCCACCAACCCCACGCCCTTGCGGCAGGCCAACATCATTCACTCGGCCGACATCATCAGAAAAAACGGCCCTGATCTTAACGAAAACGGATATCTCTCTACATTTTGTTCCGCAATTATTGGAAAAAGCTCGGGGACGTACAGCTTTTCAATCAACCGGGTCAATCTGCAATCCCCAAAAGTTTTCTTATCTTTTGTCAACCATCCTGTTGAGGCCAGCCTGGGCTTTGATGAACCGGTGTTCAATTCGCACTGCACATTTATCGCTACCAATGACTTTCGACCAGTCGCTGTGCGGCGAAATATGGCTCGTGCGGTGCAGTTGGCAACGGACCCAAAATTCCAAACGGCGCGTGTCGCATTCGGAACTGCTGATTGAATGATCCCTCATGCACCACGCGAACGTGGCGTGCGTTAAGCCTTCCGGGCACAGGCTGGCCACGAGCGGGCATAAATGCCCCCGGCTAAGCCAAGAGACCGGCGGATTGGTGGTATATTGCAACATCGCCCGGATTAACTGCCACGCCCGGAACGTGCCTGAACGGCAAACGGCTTGCAATTTCCACGGGCGGGCGGAGAATACCGTCAAATTGGGCGTTTTGCGGCGTGTGCGCACTGATGACCCGTGTGGTATGAAGAAGGGTAATGTTCCATGGCCGAAACACTTGGCTCATTATGCGACAAGCTCACAATCGTTGATTTGAAGATTTGGCACAGCACAGATGCTGAAAAACTCAAGGCGCTGCAGTCCCAGAAGATCTCGCTGCAAAAAGAAATCGACGAGTTCGTGGCCTCGGCTTTGGCCGGAACAATTCCGCTGGAACGCCTGACTTTCGCGGCCCATAAAGTTTATAAGAAGCGCGGCAATAAGATCGCCCGCGTGGTTGGCGGCCTGGGCGATGTTTTTTCGCAATTGGCTCGCACAAATTGTGCGCTGTGGCATGAACAGGAAAAAGTGTATGAATTTGAAAAAGTGCCAAACGCGGAAAAAGTGACTGTGGTTAAAAAGCTTGCCGTACTGAACCTGGAGCGCAATAAGTGCATGGAAGCACTGGATCGCATTCTGGTGGGCCTGGTAAAACAACAGACGCATTGAAGGAGAACGCATGCACCTGATAAAAAGACAAACCTGCCGCGTGTGCGGGTCGCGGCACTTGGAAAAAGTCATTGACCTTGGGGAGCAATATCTCCAGGGTTCGTTTTTGAAACCCGGTTCGGATACGCCCCCCATGCGGCGGATTTCCACCGCCGTGGTGCGCTGTGATCCGGCTCAGCAGGAAGGGGCCTGCGGCCTGCTGCAGATGGCTCACAGCGTCCCGCCACAAATTCTGTATTCCAGCTATTGGTACCGTTCAGGCACCAACCAGACCATGCGTAATCATCTGCGGGGAATTGCCGAGGACGCGGCGGAACTCAGTGGGAAACCGGAGGCACGCGTGCTGGACATCGGTGCCAATGACGGCACGCTGCTAAGCTATTACCCCGCTGGTTTTGAAAAATTTGGGATTGACCCATCCAATGTCGCCCTGTCAAGTAAAGTGAAGTTCAAACTTGTGCAGGATGTGTTCCCATCGCAGGAATTATGTGATCTTGTGGGTGATAAAAAATTCGACATCATCACCTCCATTGCCATGTTTTATGACCTGGAAGATCCGGTTGCATTTGCCCGGGGAATTGGGGATATACTCTCACGCGATGGCCTCTGGATTTTTGAGATGTCCTACATGCCCGCCATGCTGGAGACCAACTCCTATGACACAATATGTCATGAGCATCTCGAATATTACAGCCTTGCGGTGATCGAAAATATTCTCAAGCGGGCCGGCTTGACTGCATTCCGCGCCACGTTTAATGCCATTAACGGTGGAAGTATTCGGGTATATGCCGCGCACGATCATAATTTCCGATTCAAAAATCCGGTTTTTACCAATGAACTTCACAAGCTGCGGCTGAAGGAATTTGACATGGAACTGGACACCGACAAGCCATACCGCAACTTTCAGGATCGTATCAATGTGCATCGTCAGGAACTTAACAATCTGCTGAAAAAACTTAAACGGGAGAATAAGCGCATTCACATTTATGGTGCCTCTACCAAGGGCAACACGATTCTGCAATGGTGCGGGATTGACAACCGCATCGTTGATTTCGCTGCGGAGAGAAGCCCGGAAAAATTCGGTGCCCAGACGCTCGGCACGGAAATTCCAATTATCAGCGAGGCCGATTCCCGTGCCATGAAACCGGATTATTACCTGGTGCTCCCATGGCATTTCGCCGATGAGTTTCTGCAACGTGAAAAAGAGATCATGGCGGCGGGAACCCGATTTATCTTCCCGCTCCCGAAAATCATGATCATTGATAAAGATTCACCCGCGGATGCACTTAAGGTTTAATGTTGTGGGTCATAAAATGCGTAAGGCGGTGATATTTGGAGTTGGCGGCCAGACCGGCCATTATCTGGCGGAACTTTTGCGCCAACGCGAAGTCACGGTCGTCGGCGTGGGGCGCCACTCGGGCGATGAGTTGGCGGATGTCTCCGCATTTGGCCCGGTGCATGAAATCATCCGAGACCAGCGTCCGGACATGGTGTTTCATCTAGCGGCACGGTCTACGACCCGGCATGAAGCTTTATTTGATAACCATCAGGCCATTGCCGGTGGTACATGGAATATTTTGGAGGCGGTGCGCCGGGCTGCACCTGAAGCGCGGGTATTTATCACCGGCAGCGGAGTCCAATTTGTTAATCAAGGACGCCCCATTGATGAAGAAACCGCTTTTGCTCCGTCGTGTCCATATGCCGTCTCACGCATCGCATCGGTGTATACCGCCAGATACTACCGGTCCTTGAATCTCCGCATCTATGTGGGCTATTTATTTCACCATGAAAGTCCATTGCGGCCCAGCACGCACGTCAGCCAGATTGTTGCGCAGGCTGCGGCGGCCATTGCGTCTGGAAAACAGAAATATCTGGAACTTGGCGATTTATCTGTGGCCAAGGAATGGACGTTTGCCCGCGATACAGCCGCGGCGATGATCACATTAATTCACCAGGATGCTGTACATGAAGCGGTCATCGGATCAGGTGAAGCATACAGCATTGAGCAATGGGTGGCCGCCTGTTTTGCCGCAGTTGATCTGGATTGGCGGACCGTGGTGCGCACGATCCCCGGATTTATTGCCGAGTACCCCCGATTGGTATCAAACCCCGCGCGAATCTTTCAAATGGGCTGGCGGCCCGTGGTTTCAATGCCGGAATTGGCCACCATGATGGTTGGCAGGGCCATGCAGCGAAGTTGATCGGATTACTCCTCCACGAAAAGCAATGTCCACGTAAATTCCATTGCACCCAGGGCCTCGGCATGTCCGCCCGATCAATCAGGCGCTAAACTCGCCAAACCCGCGCGGATGACCCGCGGTTCGGATCAGCCAATATCGCGGCGGCTCGTAGTGGTTTTCCGCAGAAAATGGGGCCGTAAAATGATTTCCGGTCAAGTCATTTCGGACAAAAAATGCGTTGACGCCGCATAGATCACAGCCTACCAGGGAATATCCCAACCTCCCCCCAAGAATCTCAAAGGCTTTGAGGCTGGCCCCAAAATAGAGGCTGCCGTCGTACCATTGATCTGCCCGGTATTGAACCTTCCAGTCCAGCTCCGGTGGCATAATGGCATTGTATTCCACCACCACCACTCTTGGCTTGTAATCTGCCAGTGCCTCCCATATGTAAAAGGTGTTGCGATCAATGTCTATCGACAGCAGGTCGATGTCCGCAGGCACACCGGCCTGCTCCAACAGCGAAGAGACATTTTCCCGCGTAATAAATGATTCGATGAGCGTCAGTTTTTTGCTGCCGATCAGCCGATTCAAATTCCGGCGAATCACCGCCGCACTTTTCGAGCTTCCCTCCATCCAAATACCCGCCCAGCCGCGACTCAACAGATAGACCGTGTTATTCTCCAATCCGTCGCCAACCCCTATTTCCACGAAATAACGGGTGCTGACTCCAATTCTTCGGAATATCTCCGCAAGAATTCCATCTTCGCCGTTTTGCGAGTAAACCTGATGTTCAAAGCGAGCCAGCCGCTGCGGATCGCTATATCTTTGTGACTTCAGCAGTTCAGTTAAGAACAACTCCTGATTGCCGCGATTCACCGCTTGACCGAGTTGCCGGACCGTTTCCGAAAGTTTGATAATATCCTTCCTTCTTGCCGGCAAGGCTTTGGTTATATTTTGCCACCATTTCGACATGGTTTACTAGTCCTTTCCACTTCGCTACCCGCGAGGCGCACCGATAATGTTTACTGGCGATACATCCACGGGCGGCGGAAAGGCAATCTCGCCGCCGGCATCCCGGTATGCGGAAAAATCATATTGGCATAACGTGTTTAAAAACCCGGTCAGGGTTGCCAGAGAATCGGTGGCGCTGACAACACAATCCCGATTCCACTCAAAAAACAGATGCGGCTTGAAGCGGCTGATAAATTCCGCGGCACCGCTGAACACCGATCTTTCATGGCCCTCAACATCCACTTTCAGCACGACTCGGTCCGCGTTGACCACCGCCGGCATGTTTGACAACACATCGTCAAGTTTGAAGCATTGCACCTCAACCGTTTTGACTTTTCCGCTGTCATGTCCGAATTCTTTTGTCAGATGCTCGGATAGAACCGATGATGAGCCGGATTGTCCCGGTACCGTATTGAGTTGAATAATTCCGTTAACATCACTGACCTTGGCGGCAAATATCTGAACATTATTCAGATGATTCAATGCCGCGGTGGCCGCCGCCAATTGGGCCATCTCCGGATTGGCTTCAAATACAATCGCCTGCCCTTTGCCGGCAGTAAATCTGCCGATATTAGCCGCATACATGCCACCATTGGCCCCGACATCAATGTAGCAGGGGCGTACCGAGTTTTGGAATAATTTCTGCAGCACCAGCAGGTTGGCTCCCTGGACCTCCGGCCAGAGCGATAATGACAAACTCGTGTGATCAAACGCATTGCCCACATAGTATGTTCCGCCCCAACTCAGGCCGCGAAAATAAGGTTTGCTTTTACTCAGGAGCTTGAAAAGCCGCGTACTGTTGGTACGGATTCCCTTGCGACTCAACAGAGGCACCAGAAATTGGCCAACGGTAAATCGCGATTGCAGTGCGTGGAGTTCTTTTTGATTATCAAGCAGTAAGCCCTGTAATTGTCGCATCGTCATTGAACACCCGAAACTGTCATCGTAATCGTCCGGCTCTTTTTCAACTGGTCATGGTAATGCAGCGCGTTTCATGGAGTCAAACCAGGATCATGCCAGCAATCTTGGACAACATCACCCATGGGCACAGCAGATCGCTTTCGCCGCTTATCGCGTTATCGGCCTGGTCTTATCGAGCAGCGACAAATCCTCAGTAAGCAGATGAAAATAGGAAAAGACATTCAGCCGTGCGCGGATGAGTTCCTTTTGTGCCTCCACCGCGGGCCGTCGTCTTTCATATTCAGACCGCCAGTTGTTCCAGTCAATATTGCCGATTTCCGATGCCCGGATATAAGCATCGGGATGGCAATAAGTGTCGATATTGCCGGCCCCGTCATAAATCGGTACCGCCTCGCATAAAACAGCGTCCGTAAATTTTTCGGTAATATAATCATCCGCCACGGCCCGCTCCAGGGCCAGATAAAAGCAATGATTCTCAATGCCCAGATATTTATCGTTGCCGAACGTGCTGTCGCTGCTGCGGTGATAACCGCCCAGGGGTCTTCCGGAAAGCTTGCCGAAAATATCCACATCGCCAACTTGTCGCGCCAGATCGCGAATCATCTCAACACGCCAGGCGTATTGCCCGTTATCCACCACCGAGCACTTGCGCGTTTTGGCGGTATTCCGCGGTGGGACCCAGCAGCACAATGTCGGGGAATATCGAATGTACGTTGCATCATCGCCGGGCTGGGGATTTTGAACAAAGCTGTGGCAATTCGCTATTTTGGGATGCCGCGTCTCTTTTTCAACGGAAAGCAGAAATTTTTGTCCGGGCATATCTGCAAAGCTCGTCGTTGTTGTCGCTTCATTAAGATATACGCCGATGACAAAATCGGTCGGAGTCTCGCCGGTAAGCACTGCGCACCCCGGCAGCGCCCACGGCAGGATCGTCTGTGCCATAAATCGCTTAACCCCCGCGAAGGGAAATATCCAGCGGATGGTTTTGCTTCCGATGCGCACCGCCACGCTGTTTTGCATCAGCACCGCCTGTGACAGAAGCAGCGGCGCAGGGCGTTTATCAGCCCGGAGCGTATAGCGCACTTCGCGCACCAGCGTATTGAGCGGTCCGAAAATCTTTCGCCAATCCGGTGACAGCCGGGCTTTTTCCGGTGGGGAGGTAGTAAGGTCCGTTCCGGTAAAATGTTCGCCGTCTGATGTGGTCAACTCTACCGTTGGATGGCCGGCGCGATGCCGGAGCACCAATTTCCCATTCTCAATTTCCCAACTGTGTTCGTTGATCGATGGTGCCCCTTCAAGCCGATGATCCGCGCGTAAGATCAAGCGCATGGAACGCCGGCCGGCGGCACGGTAGACAAACCGCTTGCCGGAAATATCGCTTTCATTTATTGCAATTCCTGCTTGTTCTTGCCGTACCAAGAAATAGTCCTTATGAATGCTCCCGGTCAATCCCACGCCAAACTTTCAGCGTTTTATCCTGCGGCTCCGGTGCTTTCATCCCAGGTGGAATGGATCGCGACCGGGAACCCCTTAACCGTTCTTGCCAGACAATATAGGATACCGCCGGTCGGCCGGACTTGCGAGTAGCGCGCATCCGCATGGCTATTTGGCAAGCTTGAATGCATGATGCGGATTGCTTGGGCCAGGAATAAATGGCATTGGCTGAGGGTTTAGTTGCTTTTGCTGTTTGCAATAGCATCGCCAGCCGTCCGATGAATCTGTTGCCGCAGGGCAACAGATTCATCGAACCGCTCAACGCCATCTCATTTGGGCATCGGACGGCTTAACGCCAGCTCTCGGAATTTGTAAATGTGCCGCGAGGTTTTGATAATATTAAATCGCAACCGCTTCGCTGCCTGCAAAGATTTAGGAGGCCATCGCCTGTGCGCGGATTTCCACGTCGGTTATTTAAATCTCCGCAGTTGCCTCCACTGATAGAATATTGCGTAATCTGCTTCAGCTTTGTCCTGATCATTCAGTATGTCAGGACGTGGTTTGTACCTCAATGGTAATATGGGATAAATGGGCAATGTGTGTCAGCCGTGATTTATATTCCGCGGGCGGCCGGGGCTTGGCGGACTCCAGGGAAATAATGGCGCTTAGATGTCCCGGACCTACGCGCCAAACATGCAGATCTCGGACTTTGTCACCGGTTTTCTCCAATTCGCTCCGAATCCGCGCGGTCAGATTGCTGTCCGGTGCCATGTCCACGAGAATTCCCACCGTTGAACGGATCAGGCTTATTGACCAGTTGGCGATAACCAGCGCACCAACGATGCCCATAACCGGATCCATCCATATCCAGCCCAGAAATTTAGCCGCCAGCAAGCCCAGAATAACCATGATGGACACCGCGGCGTCGGCAAACACATGCACGAATGCGGCGCGGATATTGTTATCGCGATCAATAGCGCTCGAGCGATGGTGATGTACATGCTCCTCAAAGCGAACTTCCGCAGCATACTGCTCACGATCTCTTTTAATGTCAATATGTGCCGTAAATTCGTGTGGCTCGGGGATTGTGTCAACAGATTCCAGAAAACGACCCGATTGGCGAAGTTGGAAAGTCTGCACCGAACCGTCTGGTCGAAGAGTCTCAATGCGTGCCTCACAGCCGGCCGGCAGATTGTGCAGGCGGAAGCAGGGCGGAACGTCCGTTTCGAATATCTCCAGTTCACAATCGCCCCACGGCGTACTCACGCAACGGGCAGGCTCTGGAGATTCTGCATGATGGGCGGACAAGTGATGATGGTGGTGGTGGTGATCATGGTGATGATGTGCGCCGGCATGGTCATGATCGCCGGAAAGCAGCCAGGCGCTGACTAGATTTACGGCCAGCCCCAGAACCGCAATTGGAATAGCCGCACGAAAGTGAATATGCACCGGCATAAGCAGCCGGGAAACAGCTTCATAACCGATCAGCACGGCAATCAGGGCTAAAATTACCGCACTGGTGAATGCGGCCAGGTCCCCGAGCTTACCGGTTCCGAAAACGAATCGCGGATCATCCGAATGGTTTCGGGCATAGCGATAGGCGAGAGCCGCCAGCAATAACGCCCCGGCGTGCGTGGACATATGCCAGCCGTCGGCCACCAGAGCCAGAGAGTGAAAAATCGTTCCACCGATAATTTCCAGCAGCATCATGCAACTGCAGAGGCCGACTACCGCCCAGGTGCGCAATTCATTGCGGGCATGGCCGGAACCGAGAAAATCGTGCCGATGCTCCATTGATGAGGGGGGAATAATTCCAGCATGATCCATGACAAACTCCTGAAGCGTCTATCGCATATACGTTCGGATCAGTTCAATCAATTGTTCCGCCGCTTCCGGATCCAGCGCTTTGGGATAGGCCTGCCCATCAACAAGATGGTTCCGCACATGATCCTCCGCCACCTCCGCCATCAATCCCGCCATGGCACCACGCGCACCGGCAATCAACTGCATAACCTGCCCGCATTCCGTTTCGTGTTCCAGTGCCCGTTCAATGGCGGCCACCTGCCCCGCAATGCGATGCACCCGGGCCAGGAGTCTCTTTTTATGTCGAAGCGTATGTGACATGCGGCCATTATAGAATAGGGGGGGTAGGTATACAAGCCGTTCTTGCCGCAGCGCGGGTCGATGTGCCACAGCATGGTTGTTCGCGGCGGCAAAACCGGGCTGGAATCCAGTTCTCTCGACTTCTACCGCAGCGCGATCCGCCGGTGCGCTGGCGTCCGGGCGGCGGGCGCGTAAACTATATACAGCGCGAGGCTTGGCCGACCCGAAGGGTTTGATGTGCTCGGTCATGGATTTATTTACGCGTGATGGTTGTTTGCAGGAGTTCACTGACATGGTTAATCGTCCCCGGAGTCCGGAAGTTACTGAAGGTTTTGATCGTGCGCCGCAACGCGCGTTTTTTCGATCTATGGGACTTACCGATGCGGATATCCATAAACCGTGGGTGGGCGTAGCCAGCACATGGAATCAGGCAACACCCTGCAATATTACTCTGGATCGGCAGGCCCGCGCGGCGGCGGACGGGGTTAAATCCGCCGGTGGTACTCCGCGGGAATTTGTCACCATTGCGGTATCGGATGGCATTGCCATGGGACATGAAGGCATGAAGGCTTCGCTGATTTCGCGTGAAGTCATTGCGGACTCCATTGAACTGATGATGCACGCTCATCGTTACGATGCGATGGTCGGGCTGGCGGGATGCGATAAATCGCTGCCGGGCACACTGATGGCTCTGGCCCGGCTTAATTTGCCGGGGATATTTATTTATGGCGGCACCATTCTTCCAGGCAAGTTCAAAGGTAAAGACGTAACGATTGTGGATGTGTATGAGGGTGTCGGTGCCCACGCCGCCGGCAAAATGTCCGATGCCGACCTTTATGAACTCGAATGCAGTGCGTGCCCATCCGCGGGGTCCTGTGGCGGTCAATTTACGGCCAACACCATGGCGTGTGTGGCGGAGGCCATGGGCATGGCGCTGCCTGGTTCCGGCTCTCCGCCGGCGGTGGAACTGTCACGTGATGAATTCTGCAAATCGGCTGGTCAGCAGGTCATGCATCTGCTGGAAAAAAATATCCGCCCGCGCGACATCATAACGCGCGAATCCATGGAAAATGCGGTTGCCATTGGCGCAGCCACCGGCGGCAGCACGAATATCTGCCTGCATCTGCCGGCCATTGCGCATGAAGCGGGTCTGAAATTAACACTTGACGATATTGAACGCATCAGCCGGCGCACACCCACCGTGGCGGATCTTAAGCCCGGTGGGAAGTATGTTGCGCTGGATGTTTACCGTGTCGGTGGCATTCCCGTGATTCTCAAGGTGCTGCTGGATGCGGGCCTTATTCACGGCGACTGCATGACCGTAACGGGCAAAACCATGCGGGAAAACTTGAAGGATGTCGTTCTGCCCGGCGGACAGGACGTGGTGGTACCGGTTGAAAAGGCCATCAGCCCCAACGGCGGCTTGAGAATCCTGAAAGGCAATCTGGCCCGGGAAGGTTGCGTGATAAAAATTACCGGGGTGAAAAAGTTACAGCATCGCGGCCCGGCGAAATGCTTTGATTCTGAACAGGATGCCATGAAAGCGGTACAGAGCCTGCAAATTAAAAAAGGCGATGTGGTCATTATCCGCTACGAAGGGCCGAAGGGCGGTCCCGGCATGCGGGAAATGCTGGCCGTTACGGCCGCCATTGTCGGCCAGGGCTTGGGTTATGACACCTGCCTGATTACCGATGGCCGATTCAGTGGCGGTACCCGCGGTTTGTGCATCGGTCATGTGGGACCTGAAGCGCAAGTTGGTGGCAATATAGCGCTGGTACGTGATGGCGATATGGTCACGGTGGATGCGGAAAAAGGCACCATCGATGTGGAACTTTCGGATGAAGAACTGGCCCTGCGCCGGAAGCAATGGAAGCCCAAAGCCCCCATGTATACCCACGGCGCACTGGCAAAATATGCCAAGCTGGTAGGTCCGGCGTGTGATGGTGCGGTTACCCATTAATGGCTGTTTAAATCTGGTTTAAATCTGGGAACTTGAGCGCCATTGCGTGCGGCCCGTTTTGCAGGCTTTCACACGATACAGCGCGCCGTCGGCCAGGCGCAGCATGTCTCCTGAAGCCATGGTATCGGCGGGAAATATGCAATAACCAATGCTGGCCGATACATTGATGCGTCGATTGCCCGGTAATGAGAAGGCCTCGTCAAGTACCGCCGCAAGCCGCACGAAGTAGGCCGTTGCATCATCCGCATTATGCAAATCTTCCAGAATAATCACGAATTCATCGCCACCAAGGCGCAAGGCGGAGTCGGTCTTACGCAGGGCGTTTTTGATTCGTCCCGCCAGTGCGCGCAAGAATGCATCCCCGGCGGCGTGGCCGTAGGTGTCGTTAATGAGTTTGAAATCATTTACATCCATCATCGCTACCGCCATGAGCGTCTTATTCCGCTGTGCCCGGGCCACCGCCTTTTCGATATGACCTTCCAGAGTTGCACGATTGGGCAGGCCGGTAAGCGTATCATGGCTGGCCAGCCACGCCTGCTGTGATAACTCCTCATCCAACCGTGTACGAAGGTCAATTTCATCCAACGCATGCCCCAGAAGTTGCGCCACACGGGAAATCAGATTCCGCATTTCGTCATCAAATAAATTTTCATGACTTGAAATCAGGCCCATCACCGCCCAGATGTGATTTTTACGGATAATCGGCACCGCGGCGGCGGATTTTCCCCCAATTGCCATGACTACCTGATGATTGTTTTGCAGCGCCGCCTCCGATTGATAAACATTCGACCAGCAGAGCTGATTGTCGCGCCACGCTCTGGCCATGAGACTTTTGCTGTCCCCAACCGTCAACGAAACCGGGTGTTTTTGAATTTGATCGCCCCCTCTGCCGGCAATGGCAATAAATTCAAACATTCCACGCGCATCGGGTCTTGCGACGGTAACGGTGACAAACAGTCCACCGCGCGCCAATTGATCAACCGTCTGGGTCAGCAGCGTGTTTTCATCCGGAGCTTCAAGAATGATTTCTCCCTGAATGCTCAAGGATTTATATAAACTTCCCAGTCGCTCGAGCCGCGCTTTCATATCCATCGAATCCAGCGCCCGGCCCAGCATTTGAGCGCAATTGGTCAACAGATTCAGCATGTCCGGATCAAAAAAGTCCTTGTGGCTGGAAACCACGGAAAGCACGCCCCATATTTCTCCGCCGCGAAATATCGGAGCGGTGGCAAATGCGTTGATATTTCGTGCCGCCAATTCCCGGTTAAAACCCACAGCGCGGGGATCTTCAGGATAATTATTGCTGTACTGCAGTTGCTGCGTCCGCCAGGCTTCCGCGGAAATCGTTGGCGGGCCGTCGTTAATGGAAAATGCGAACCCCCGCATAATTTCATCGGATGTCAGTCCAGCTCCGAATCGATACCGCATCACGCCCTGCTGATCCGGTAACCCGATGCCCACAAGCAGAAAGGTTCGTTTGGCGACGAGTGTTTCACACGTGCCCTGCAGAAGTTGGCGTTCATCCCCCGCGCTTAAGATAAATTTGGACTCCTCCAGCATGGCATGATACAGGCCGTTGAGCCGCTCAAGAGCAATTTTACGGTCCTCCAGCCGATCAAAAAGATTGCGTCTCTCCAAAGCCCGGCCGATAAGCATGGCGCTGGTGGAAAGCAGTTGCAGCGTGTCATCATCGAAATAATCTTCCCGATGACTGATAACTCCCAGGATTCCCCAGGTTTTGCCATCCACAATAATCGGGATGGCCGCCCATGCATTGATATTCATTTTTCGCGCTTTGGCCTGAAATGCCGAAGTGCGGGGGTCATTGAGATAATGATTGCTGACCTGCATTTTTCCGCTGCGCATGGCTTCGCCGGAAAGCGTTCCCGCTCCCAGTTTAACTTCCGTACTGAATGTCTGAATTAATTCCGCGGCCTGCGGCCCCGCCGCATGATGATAGCGCACCATTCCATCGGGATCAGGCATTCCAATGCCGACAATGTCAAAGAAGCCCGTGGCGATCAGCCGTTCACAGATACTGTTAAGCAGCACCGGACGGTCGGCTGCTTCTACCAGAAGCTGCTCCTGTTCCAGCAACGCGCGGTATATGCAATTCATCCGAAACAACGCTGATGGCGTTGGCTCTCTGGATTCAGCCATCGATGGTGTGTTGGGCATTGTTCAACTCGTACTAAGTCCCGAGCCTCAGCGCCGGGAACCCGTCCCAGTACTGTTTTTATCGGTCAAAAGCGTGCCGGAAAATTAGCACAAAAGAGCATAATTGTCGGGTGCGGAAGAGTATTCCATGTTCACTTATGCGTAGGATTCTCCGGGGGCTTTATGCGATTCACCGAAGTTGCAAATCGTCTTGGATTGGTTGACGTTTCCGTGTTACTCGGCGAGAGTGGTGTTGTATTGGCTGCGAGGTTTTGAAATGCACTTATTGCCGCGTGATGGGGCATATTTCGTCGAACATTTGCGTGAGTTGGGGCGACAGGTTCGCCACGCCGCGATCGCCGCCCGCCAGATTGCAACATCGGCGGAAAGTCAGCGCCTGGCCCAGGTGGCCCGTGAAACGGCTGCCGACACCATTTACGAATTGGATACACACATCGACCCGGTGCTGGAGGATTTTTGCCGGCAGTGGGGCCGTGAACTGCCGCTGGTTTTGATTGCCGAAGGTATTGAGGATGAAAATGGCACCGAAGGCATGAAATGCTTCCCAACTGGAACCGCGCCGGCTGATGCGGCTTTTCGGCTGATCGTGGATCCGATCGATGGTACGCGCGGCCTTATGTACGACAAACGCTCCGGCTGGTTACTTGCGGGTGTGGCAGCCAATAAAGGCCCCTCGACTCGCTTATCCGATATAACCGCGGCCGTGCAGGTGGAGATTCCGACCAGTAAACAGAATCAGTCAGACGTGCTTTGGGCGGTGCGCGGTATGGGGGCGGCGGCAGCGCGGGAAAATCTGGACACAGGCGGATCAACGCCGCTGGTTCTACGCCCCAGCGGTGTTGCCGATATTGCGCATGGCTTTGGATCGGTGGTAAGTTTTTTTCCCGGCACCAAAGCTTTGGCGGCGGAATTAATGGAACTTATTTCATTGCATTGCGGTGGTGGAATAGATCCGGGCAGACCACTGGTTTTTGATGATCAATATATATCAACCGGCGGGCAGCTTTATGAAATCATGGTCGGGCATGACCGATTTATCGCCGATGTGCGCCCGCATTTCTACCGCATGACGCAACAACCCGCCGGACTCTGTGCTCATGCGTATGATTTAGGCTCCATGCTCATTGCCCAGGAGGCCGGCGTGATATTATCAAACGGGCTGGGGGCAGCGGTGGATGGCGTGTTGGATGTTACCAGCCCGGTAGCATGGGTGGCCTATGCGAATAAGGCCTTGCGCGACCGCATCGAACCGGTGATGGTGAAATTCTTCGCCGATCACAGATTATCAGAGTATTGAACCCAAGGAGAATGTTGTGAAAGTTGTCATCATTACCGGTGGAGGCAGCGGCATTGGCGCTGCAACGGCGAAAAAGCTTCTGGCGCGTGGTGATGCCGTCGTCCTTGCCGGACGCAACGGCACCAAGCTCAACGCCTTTGCCGCCACACAACATGGATCAGGCGGAGAAATGATCTCTTGCCCCGCCGATGTGAGCAAACCTGACGAAGTTGAACGGCTGATTGGCGAGGTATTGCAGTGGAAAGGGCGTATTGATGCGGTCATTAATTGTGCCGGGGCCGCTGCGATGCGGCCAACATGTGACATAACTGTTGAACAATGGCGGGAAATTCTGGATATCAATCTCTCCGCGGTATTTTATATGACCCGGGCGGTCTGGAGCGTTTTCAAAAAGCAATATGATGCTCTGAACCCGCAGCAGCGCCTCGACGAAGATGCGGGAGTGATCATCAATATTTCCTCGGAAGCGGCACGCGATCCGTTTGACGGTTTGGCGGCCTACGGTGCCGCAAAAGCGGGCGTTAACTTATTGACCAAAGCCACAGCCCGCGAGGGGCGGGAAATTGCGGTTCGTGTTATTGCAATAGCTCCAGCGGCAGTGGAGACGCCGATGTTCCGCTCCCTGCCAATTGCTTCCAGGGTTCCCGCGCGTGATATTCTGGATCCTGACGATGTTGCGGATGTCGTTGTTTCCGTGCTTGATGGCGGTTTGCATTGCGCCAGTGGTGAAACAATGTATATTCATCGACGATGTTTGTAAGGAAATCTCCATGAAATTGTACCTGATCCGGCACGGTATTGCCGCGGATGGCAGTGAAAATATTTCTGACAAGGACCGGCCGTTAACGCGCGAGGGAGTCAGGAAATTTCGCCGGGTCGTGGAAGGGTTTATCAGGCTCGACCCGCCGATTGATCTGATTTTCAGTTCGCCCTTTATGCGGGCCCGGCAAACAGCGGATATTCTTGCCGATCATATTGATGCCGCGCAGCGCTATCCCATTACCGTTCAGATTGCGGAATCGCTGGCACCGCCGGATGACCTGCAGGCCTTCCTTTCCAAAGTCGTTGCGATCAATTACGCGGCCCGCGGCGTTGCGGCCATCGGTCATGAGCCAATTTTAAGCCGTTGGATCGCTACGTTATGTGGTCAGGGCCACGGACAATTTGAAATGAAAAAAGGCGCGATTGCCGGCATAGAACTTGCCGGTGACGATCCCTTCAGCGGGGAACTGTTCATGCTGGCACCACCGGCATTGCTTCGACTAATCGCTGGTTAGGGAATTGTCAGGACCCCGAGAATAACCATTTCCCGCAATTTGCTTTGTTTTGGATGATCTGCTACGATTGAGCAAATCATCCTTCCCGACGATGAACCCCTCAATGTTGAGTTGCTTACGCGGGAAAATTCACCGAAGCCTGCGGTTTTGCGTTTGCGGGATCGGATATTCTATTGGAGCGTTATGTCCTTTTCCTCTTTCGGCCTTCATGCCGACATCCTGCGTGGCATTAAAGACCTCGCTTTTACCCATCCAACTCCCATTCAGGCGCAGGCCATACCGCCGGCGATGGAGGGCAAAGATGTATTGGCCTGTGCTGCCACGGGATCAGGCAAAACCGCCGCGTTCATGCTGCCGACCATCCATCATTTGATGAATCGTCAGCCCCAGCAGCCCCGCCGCATGGCGCGGGCGCTGGTGCTGACGCCTACGCGCGAACTGGCAACGCAGATACTTGACAATCTCAACTCATTGGCGGTTCACACCCCCATTTCGGGCGCGGCAATTATCGGCGGCGTGAGCATGGGACCGCAGGCCCACGCGTTTCGCACGGGGACTGAAATTTTGATCGCCACGCCCGGTCGCCTTCTCGATCATCTGCGGCAGGCTTATGCCAAATTTGACGGCTTGGAAATTCTGATTCTCGATGAGGCGGATCGGATGCTGGATATGGGATTTCTTCCGGATATCCGGAGAATTCTCAAAATGCTGCCGGTCAAACGGCAAACCCTGTTTTTCTCCGCCACCATGCCCTCGGAAATCCGGCAACTCACGCGCGAAATGCTCAAGGATCCGGTAACCATTCAAATTGATCGACAAACCACTCCGCCAGCCGCCATCACTCAGGCCATTTACCCCGTTGCGCAGCATTTGAAATCAGCATTGCTGATCAAACTGCTGGAAAATCAGGGTTTGGAATCAGTCATCTGTTTCACGCGAACCAAACATCGCGCCAACCGCCTGGCGGCCACATTGACAAAAAATCATATTTCCTGCGCCCCGATTCACGGCAATCGTTCGATGGCGCAGCGCAGCAGCGCATTATCCGGATTCAAAGCCGGCAAATTCCGTGTGCTGGTGGCCACAGACATTGCCGCACGCGGCATCGACATCGCCGATGTTTCACATGTTATTAATTTTGACTGTCCGCATATTCCGGAAGATTATGTTCACCGCATTGGCCGCACCGGTCGGGCATCGGCTACGGGGGACGCATTTACATTTGTCGCCCCGGATGAAGAATCCAATCTTCGATATATTGAAAAGACAATCGGTAAACGTCTTCCGCGCGTGACCCTGCCTGACTTTGATTATGCCCAGAAATCTGTGGAATCGCTGGAAATTCCAATTGAACAACGCATTGCCGCCATTCGCCAGCGTAAGGCCGAAGAACGGGCGCGGCGTGAAAAAAACAATTCCGGCCGCCCCGATGCAAATGGACACCGCTCGTTTGGGCGTAGCGCTGATTCCGATGCGCCGGCGCACACCGGGCATCATCCGCGCGGCGGTCATTTTGGACAACGCAGCGCCGGCGCAAGGTCCGGACAGCAGCATTCCAATGCGCCACGGGCCTTTGGCACCAGACCGGGCGGACAAGCCGGCCAGGCGGGACATCCTGGCGCAGCGCAGCCGGGGCGACGTTTCGGCGGCAAACCCAACCATCCGCGTTCCGGACCGTCACGCGCCGGTGGCGTTCCATTCTGGCAACAGCGGGGCGAAGCGGGCCAAGCCGGCCGCTCCAGATCTGGCCGCCGCGGTTCGCGCTAATGCGGGTTGCTTGCCGGTACCATGTGATAATGCGCAAAGCCGGCTGACGCGCGGTTGTGCTGCTGTCGGGCCGGAACGGGAATGCAGTTTGTTCGATTGGCGGACGCCCAAATTGCATGCGGCGCGACTTCGCTCGCCGGGAACATGGGAATGTCCGGTGTTTCCGGCGGATTGTCAGTGGTTGTCCACAATTGTTGGATGACTGGTAATCTTGTAGCATCAATATCGGCCGGTCATTGCTCAAACCTTCGTCGCGCGTGGTGGAACCGGAGTTTTCGGCAATTGCGCAGCTGTTAAGCGAAATTCTGGCACCAGTGCCACATCTCCAATTCCCGTTGCGGTAGCGATGCGGTTGACCTGATTGCTTGCTGCAGCAATTGGTTTTGCTGGTCGCGGCAAGGTTTCATCTTCTGGGTGGTGCCGACGGCGCTGTTTGAAATAATTTGCACAAGAACCGACGCTTGGATCATTCCGGTCCACTATGTCCGCTGGCATTTGGTTTTGGTGATATTTTACCCAGAGTTTAGCCGTTAAAAACAAATAAAACCCTTGCATAGCAAGGGTTTTATTCAGTTTGTCACTTCCCGCTACTGTGAACACCCCAGTAGGTCAAAGGCCCGACTCTGCAAGGCG
>JAJZJL010000091.1 GCA_021810145.1 Planctomycetota bacterium
TCCCGGTGCTTCCAAGCCGCAACAAGTTCTCACTAATGCCCGCCCCAGCGATCTTCCTCCGCTGCCTGCTGACGTTCATAAACAATTGCGGGAATTTTATGCAGCCGATATTGCCGCAAGCATTCGCGGACCATATTAATCGCTGATCACTGGCGGTATCGCCGTTGGTTTCAACTGCGAAATGGTCTGGCGGCCCCCTTCGATGCAATGGCCAGGCGGGGCGGCTTGCGAAACGCAAAAACATGCGACATTTATCGCGGCATGGGAATTACCGCCCCCGGCCCTGCGCGGTGGCCATTAAGGCTAAGCAGGTCAACTTCCATGATCCGCCAATTCCCGGGCCGGGGGTGATCCTGCCAGATAAAACGCCAGGAGGTAATCACCGGACCATAATCACGCGTGCTGGTCCAGATCACGAGTTGCGTTATGGCCTGATCACCTCTTATGCGAGCCGTCATGGACCGGATGATATTCCCGGAAATGTGCGCGGATTTCAGCCGTTGGGAAAGCCCGGATTGAATCTGATCATAGTTCCAACTGCCAAAGGTGGCGCGCCGGGAAATATAATGCATGATCTTCGGCACTTGATCATGCGCGGCGGCATTGACAATTGCATCATTGGCGTTTACCAGGCGCTCGTATGGTGTTACCACCAGCCACGCCGTGATAACCCATATCGCTGTCACCGCCAGAACCGCCAGCCCTGTATTACGCACCATTGCGCGCTGGGTATTGATTCCGCGCCACAGCGCCGCCAGGGCAACAAGCAACAGTGCCGCCCAGATCGCCCAGTGATTTTCAAATAGTATGCGGCCCGGCGCATTGGGGAATCCCGTGCTCAGGCGGATCAGAGCCGGCGGGAGCATCATGATGTGCGGTTGTTCCACAATATCTCTCACTTTGCGCTCCAGCGGAGCCAAAACAGATCAACAATCTCGCGATTATTGTATACCGCGGAGCACAGCCGGGACAACGCGGAGCTTGTTATCTGAAAAAAATCGCCCTGTCATTTCGCCATCCGCAATCATAACGCCTAAGATATGGCGATTGTTGAGGCGTTGGATCTAATGGAGTTGGTATTCTGTGGAAATAAATATTAATCAATCGGAGTATTCGTTTTCTTATAAGCTCATGACCAATCTGATCACACCGCGTCCGATTGCGTGGATTACCACGATCGACGCGGCGGGGGTGGTTAATGCGGCACCGTTCAGCTTTTTTAACATGCTTGGGGCTGAACCACCGATTCTGGGCGTGGGCATCGGACATCGTCCGGGAACCCACATTCCCAAAGATACCGCATTGAATATACGCAGTACCGGTGAATTTGTGGTTAACCTGGTATCCGAAGAACTGGTGGAAAAGATGAATGAATGTTCCGTCGATTTCCCCAGCGGTATAAGTGAAATGGAAAAAGTCGGCTTGACCGGTGCACCGGGGCGACAGGTAAAACCGCCGCGCATTGCCGAATCACCGGCCAGCTTTGAATGTCGCCTCGTGCAACACAGTGTAATCGGAGACAACCTGGTATTCATCGGGCAAATTGTGCATTTATGGATTGCCGATGATATTTATGACGCGCAGTCAAAACATATCCGTTCCGAGGCGTTTAACCCGGTGGGCCGGATGGGGGCACCGGCAACGTATGTCCGCGCGAGAGATCGCTTCAATATGCCCCGGCTGAATTATCAGCAGTGGCTGGCCCAGCATTAATGCTGCCGCCAGATCGAAAAATATTTCCCCTGCCACACCATGGTAAATTTCCGCCGAACGGAAGTAAACGCGGGATTAGCCCAAAGACCGAACGTGCCGTAGCCGCGTCGCACAACAATATAGTGTGCCGCCAATGCTTCCCTTTTCAGTCGGCGCATTTCGATTGGCGTGGGAATGCCGGGTTCAGGAAACCAGCTTAGCGGCATAGACATTCCCTTTGGCATCCAGGGAAGATATCCATTTGAAAGTATTAATGTGCGATGACCTTGAACTTTTCGCGCTACATATTGCCACTGTGAAAGTTGTTGCGGATAGGCCCAGAGATAACCCGTTTGAACGTTTCGTACTTTGCCGTGCCAGCACCATAATGTAATGCCCGCGCTGCGGGCCTGGCTGCAAATCGCCAATATTCCCAGTACCACCGCCAGTTGAATCTGCCGCGTTCTGCAGCGGCTGATGACCAGAGCGGTAAACAGCACCGGCAGATAGGAGTAATATTCCCAGGCATATTTCCACCCGTAAAATCCCAGCACAAACGCGATGTGCATCAGGGCGATGGAAAGCGCGGTTTCCATAAACCGGTTTGGCGCGTGAACCCAATTGGTAACCAGCCCGCCAACCTGCGGCACACTTAATTGCCCCCGGTTCGCAGATTTTCGGCGCAACCCCCATATCAATAATACCCAAAGCAAAATGGCGGACATGACAAGCCATATTCCCGCGGGCGTAATAATGTAGTAATACCAGGGATGATACGCCGGCGACCAGAACTTCAGACCACTGCCCGAAAAAAAGCCAAAATGCGTATCGTGGTAGGTGCGCATTCCCGTAATGGGAACAATAGTCAAAAGCAGGGAGGCCATCCCGAACTTCCAAATCATCGCGCCGGCCATCAGCAGGCCCGTCAGAATTGCCGCCGCGGTGCGCCGCAACAGGCCGGAAATGCAGCGCTCATGGCGGTAGAAGTCTATGAGTGTCCAGATTACCAGCAGCAATCCGTACACATAGGCCATCGAGGGCTTAACAAATAAGCACGCCGTGCATATCGCCAGCGCCCATTCACGCCGCCCGCTTGCCTGTTCCGCAATGGCCCAAAGCAGCAGCAATGCCTCAAGCGGGTGAGTCAGCGTAAGGTAGCACGGCATAATGGCCACGGGCAAAGCGCACACGAGAAACCATACCGCGGGCCGGGATAAACGCATGGCGATGGCAAAACGGGCAATCGCCAGGGCCATCAGAATTTCCATGACCGATGTCATGATTAAAAAAGCAGCCGGCGTGCGCCCCAGCACGGCAAATCCCCAATGCGCAATGAGTAAACTTGCCAATCCATGGGTGTAACCAAAGTCAATCGCCGGCTTCATCCCCAGTGAAATCAACCAATCACCCTTTAATGCGGTGCCGGGATCAAAAAATGAAAAAAAAGTCCAGCCCGCAATTCGTGGCAACTGCCAAAGCTGTAAAAGCAGCAGCAATATCGCCAAACCTGCGCCGAGCATCCAGAACCTGCGATGCGGCGATGGTGAAGCGGAAAACGGCGCATCGGCCACATTTTGCCATGCCCCGGAACTTGAATTTTGCGCAATATTCTTCATTACCGGGATTCTAACGGAAATATTGCTCGGTGATACCCCTCTGTGCTCCCACCACCGCCGGATAGCTGCCCTGCAGGTTCGTATCCACGGCAGACGCTTGACCACTCGATGGGTATTTCCTAGCATAGCGGCTTGTTTCCGCACCGCCGGTTTGGCTGTGGGATGAAGGTGTTTTGATTAAGCAGGACAAAAATGGCAAAGAAAACAATTTCTCAATTGGATGTAAAAGGGAAGCGGGTTCTGGTGCGGGTGGACTTTAATGTGCCTTTGGACGAGTCGGGAAAGATTACCGATGATCGTCGCATTGTTTCCGCTTTGCCCACCATCGAAAATATCATTAAACGCGGTGGAAAAGCGATTTTGATGAGCCACCTGGGACGGCCCAAATCCGGGCCGGAGGCAAAATTTTCTCTTAAGCCCGCCGCGGAACATCTCGGCGTACTGCTGAAAAAGAATGTTAAACTTGCTCCGGATTGCATTGGTGCCGCTACGGAAGCCCTGGTTTCCCAGATGACCGATGGAGACGTTGTGGTTCTGGAGAACACCCGGTTTCATAAAGGGGAGGAGAAAAATGATCCGACTTTTGCCGCACAACTTGCGAAACTTGGCGATTTGTACTGCAACGACGCCTTCGGCACGGCTCACCGTCAACATGCCTCGACGTACGGCGTGGCGGAAATTCTGGGATCGGGTAAACGGGTCATCGGTTTCCTGATTGAAAAAGAGTTGAAATTTCTTGGTGACGCGCTGGATCATCCCAATCGGCCATTTATTGCAATACTTGGCGGAGCGAAAGTTTCCGACAAAATTGCCGTCATCGAAAATCTGTTGCGCAAGGCGGATACCATTCTGATCGGCGGCGCGATGGCATATACCTTTTTCCTGGCGCAAGGTAAACAAATTGGAAAGTCTCTGGCGGAACGCGATAAGGTGAATCTGGCCGCGGATCTTCTGGCCAAAGGCGAAGGTAAACTGGTGCTGCCGGTTGATACCGTGGTGGCCTCGGAAATTTCTGATTCCGCGGTAACAGCGGTTGTCGAGGGAAAAATACCCGAGGATAAAGAAGGTTTGGATATTGGGCCTAAGACCATAGCGGATTATAAAAGCCGGATTCGTTCCGCCCGGACTGTGGTGTGGAATGGCCCCATGGGCGTGTTTGAGAAAAAGCCCTTTCAGGCCGGTACCCGCGCCGTAGCGGAATGCCTGGCCGAGATCACGGGGCATGGGGCCACGACAATTATTGGTGGCGGCGATTCAGCCGCGGCGATTGAGCAGTTTGAATTGGCCTCCAAGGTATCGCACGTTTCCACCGGCGGCGGGGCCAGTCTGGAATTTATGGAAGGTCGCGGATTTCCGTGCATCGATATACTGGACACGGTATGATCTAAACAGGATTGAACCGGAATCGCGTGTCTTTTTGCGCCGTACCGCCCGCAAAAAGCTCTGTAAAAAGCAAGCCGGTTTGATGAAGCGGAATGTGCGAACGGGGATGGTTGATCGGACCACTCCGGCCAAACGGGTTTTTGTTGGCAACAATGGGATGCCTGAAGAATGAACAGCGTGTTTTTGCGTCCGCCGCACCTGCCGCTGGTGGCACCGTCCATCCTGGCCGCTGATTTTGGCCGCCTGGCGGAAGAAGCCGCCGATATTGAACGGGCCGGTGCGGATCTTCTGCATGTGGATATCATGGACGGACATTTTGTTCCGAACCTGACCATGGGTCCTGATATTGTTCTGGCCCTGGCCCGAGCGTGCCGGCTCATGCAGGATGTACACCTGATGGTGACGGATCCACAGGATTTTGTAAAGCCATTTATTGAAGCGGGAGCGGGGCATATCACCTTTCATATTGAGGCCCCCGGATTAACGCGCTTCGGCGCGGTGGATTTAATCAAACGCATTCATGATCTTGGCGCAACGGCCGGTATTTCGCTGAATCCGGAAACACCACCCGAAGCGCTGGATGCTGTTCTTAATCAGGTTGATCTGGTACTGGTGATGAGCGTGCATCCGGGCTTTACCGGTCAAAGCTTCATGCCCGAAGTTCTCAACAAAGTTCGCACGCTGCGAAACAATCTGGAACCGCGGCAGCGGCTTTCCATTGACGGCGGTATCGGCATCCGCACCGCTCATGACGCTCTGGAGGCCGGAGCCGATGTTCTGGTGGCGGGGGCGGCGGTGTTCCGGGCGTCACAGCGGGGATCAACAATTCAATTGTTGCGTGGTGATTATCCGCGGTAAAAAAAACGCGTTCTGTTGCGTTCAACGGAAACATGATCAAGTAAGGGGTATTCAAATATGTCCATGCTGGCGGGAAAAAAAGCGTTTATCTTTGGCGTGCTTAATGAGTATTCCATTGGTTGGCATATTGCCGAACAGCTTCATAAAGCCGGTTGTGAATTGGGCTTTTCCCATCTTCCGGGTGAAAAAATAGAGCGGCGCGTAGTCAAGGCCGTTGAGCCGTTCGGACCCAAGTTTCTGGCTCCGTGCGATGTCAGCAAGGATGAAGATATCAAATCGGCTTTTGGTCGCGCCGCTGAAGTATTCGGCACTTTTGATATTCTTGTGCACTCATTGGCATTTGCCCCCGCGGAATCGCTGCATAATCCATTTTTGCAGACCAGCCGCGAAGCGTGGAAAACAGCCCTGGATATCAGCGCTTATTCACTGCTGGCCATGGCCCGTGAAGCCCAGGGGCTGATGAATCCCGATGGCTCCATTATCGCCATGAGTTATCTCGGCGCGGAAAAATATGTACCAATGTACAATGTTATGGCTGTTGCCAAGGCGGCTCTTGAGTGCACGGTGCGCTATCTGGCCGCGGAAATGGGACGGGATGAAAAGCATATCCGGGTTAATGCCATCAGCGCCGGGGCCATTAAAACCATGGCCGCTCGAGGGATCGGCGATATTGATAAAATGATGTCGCATTACACGGAAAAAGCGCCGCTTCCATGGATTGTTGATCAGGCCGCGGCGCATGTCGGCAAAACCGCGCTTTATCTCTGTTCTGATTTGTCCTCCGGCGTTACCGGTGAAACGCTTTACGTCGATGGCGGATACAATATTGTCGGCTGGTAATGTGGAATCAGCGGCCGCCCGCCGGGCATTGAAAAACCTTAATAAAAGAATTGTTGCCGTGCGTACACGAATCGAACCAGCTGATTCCGCCCTGCCAGAAGCGGCTGAATTGATCCGGTCCGGGGAGCTGGTTGCATTTCCCACCGAAACGGTTTACGGCCTGGGCGGTGATGCCGGCAATCCCGTTGCCATCAAGCGCATCTATGACGTCAAGGGCCGGCCGGCGAACAATCCGCTGATTGTTCATGTCCCGGATATCGCGGCGGCACAGGAGTGTTGCGTTGCGTTTCCCGCACTTGCCATGGTTCTTGCGAAGACATTCTGGCCTGGTCCGTTGACCCTGGTCCTGCAACGCGGCGACCACATTTGTCCGGCGGTGTCGGCCGGAAAAGATACCGTCGCCATGCGTTGTCCAAACCATCCCGTTGCGCAAGCGCTGCTGAGAAGCTGCGGACGGCCCATCGCCGCTCCGAGCGCCAATACTTCCGGCCATACTTCACCAACCACAGCCCAGCATGTATATGATGAACTCGCCGGCCGCATTGGCCTGATACTAAATGGCGGCCCCTGTGCTGTGGGGCTGGAATCAACGGTGGTCGATGCCACCGGAATGTATCCGGTTATCCTGCGGCCCGGAGCGGTCACGCCGGCGATGCTGGGGCAATGTCTGGCTGGCGCTGGAATGGCGATGGAAGTTGGAATATCGCCGGCCTTGGCCGAAAATCCCGGCAGCGACAATTTAAAAAGTCCGGGACTTTTGGAAAGCCACTATGCCCCGCGCACGGAAGCATATCGCTTTTACGCCTCGGACTTGCGCGGTTTTAACGAATATCTGCGCCGGATTTCCAATAAGCGCATCGGCTTGCTGTGCTTTGAGGATTTCGCCGTTGGGGCACCAATATGGCAAAATCGGATACTACCGTCCAGCGCCGAAGCTTGTGCCACTGTTCTATACAGTGCTTTACGCGAACTTGATGCCATGCAATGCGATGTTTTGCTGGTACAATTCCCGGAAAATGCCGATGGCGTATGGTTGGCCATTCAGGATCGTTTACGGCGTGCCACAAAGGAATTGCCGCCATGATCGCGCAGAACGGAATTTTGGAACTTTCGGCGGCCAACTTGCGCCGCAATGTGCAGGCGTTCAGAAACCGCCTTGCCGGGCATGTGACGCTTGGCGCAACGGTAAAAGCCAATGCCTATGGTCACGGTCTGGAACAGATCGTGCCGATTCTACCGGATATTGGCATCTCCTGGTTGTGCGTATATTCCCTCGATGAGGCTGTCGCGGTTGCCGCTTTGGAATCCACGTTACCGATATTGGTTCTGGCTCCCATTGTACTGACTGACGAAAGTTCCGATATACCGCCGCGGATCGAAAAACTTCTGGCTGCGCGGCGCGTGCGGCTGACCGTAACGGATATACAATCAGCCTGCTACTTAAGCGCCCATATGCTTGCCATGGGGAGCACTGCTCCGCAGCCGGTCCATATTCAGGTCGACACCGGCTTAACGCGGCAGGGCGTGGCGATGCAGGAATTGCCGGCATTAATTGAACATGTCCATGCACTTTCAGCCATTCGGCTGGAAGGTCTTTTTATGCACTTTTCTCATGCCGATCAGCCGGAACACAATGCCAATCGGCTGCAATTTTCCGAGTTTGTCCGGGCCGCGGCAAACGCGAAAAAACGCCATCCGCAGTTGATTTTACACGCTCATAATTCGGGCGGCGCGTGGCATGATGGCTTTAACGCGTTGAACATGGTGCGGCTGGGCATTGCCATGTATGGCTTGCAGCCTTCGCTGGCCGCACCGATTGCGGCGATCACCCCGGTTGCCCGCGTTGTGGCACCCATTACTGCCATTCATGACTGTCCGGTCGGGGCCGGCGTGGGCTATGGCCATACGTTTGTTACCACGCGCAACAGCCGGCTGGGCATCGTACCGGTGGGCTACGCGGACGGCTATCCGCGAGAATTATCCAATCGCTGTTTTGTATTGCACGGTGAAATGATGCTGCCCGTGGTGGGGCGTGTGAGTATGGATCAAACCGTGGTGGATCTGACCGATACCGATGCGCGCGTCGGTGACTGCGTGACGCTGATTTCTGATGATCCGCAATCACCCATCAGCATGGATCATCTGGCTGAAAAGTGTAACACCATTGGTTATGAACTCGCCACACGCTTGGGGAATCGATTACATCGCCGATTGACTGTCGAATCTTCAGTATTGCCATAACCGATACCGTAAAGCATTGCTCATATCGGGTCTCAGGCCCTGACGTTGCACACCACTACACCATTCCGGCTGACTTCCGAAGCAGCCATTCGGCGGTCAACAGGCCTGTAAATGTCAGCAGAAACAACACATGCAGCCAGAATGTTGACGCCCGGTGCGGATGCGCAAAGAGGCTGCTGGTTTCCGGAATTTTGATAACCTGTTTTACCGGCGGCATATAACCGGCGAGAATACTGGCAAATGGTCCAGGCAGCGCAATGCCGTCTCCGGCCCGGGCGATCTGCTGCATCAGAGCGGGATCGCTGGTGGTATCAAGCATTTCAAGGTTACCTGCCGACTTTACGCGTATGGTCAATGAACGGACGCTTGCGGTCGGGTCGCCCGTCAAACGCGCATGAACGCCGCCCCCCCTGAGCGTAATACGATAACGTCCGGGGGGCAGGCCGGTAATAAGACCACTGTAATATCCCGGTACGCCCGATTGCGGCAACATGGCCGCAGAATAGACACTCGGTGAGGATCCTCTGGAATTTGCTGCGGACCTGGAAGCGGGGGCAATGGAGGTGGCAATAGTCTGAAAGTGCAGGGCGGTCTCCGGAAGCAGCCGATCATTTAGAATGCGGGCCTGCACGATGACATTCTGGCCCTGATTGTAGCTGGAATGATTGGTGCCGAAGCGCACAAATTTACCTCCCGCCGGCAATTGCGACCCCGAAGCCCAGCGCAACAGTTGTCCAAGAAATACATCTTCCACATTGTAGCCATGGACATAGCGCAACCGCCAGAGCTGATTGCTGGCAAGATACATGACTCTTCCAGAGCCTATGGACATGGTTGTCAGCAGTGCCCGGCGGCGGGCGGCCTGGAAACCGGCGATTGTGCCGGTGTCGCCGGAGTCGGCATGATTGCCACTGACGATGCCCCACAACACGCGGGCGTCGGTGCGGGCTTGGGTATAGGCGCTGTGCCAGTACCAGCGCGGCATGGATCGCCAGATGGCGCTGTCGGTGCGTTGATCCACTCCCAGTTGTGACAGCCCGGACTGCGCTCCCTGGGCTGTCAATGCGGGTAGAAAGCCATTGTCATTTTCCTGCCGCAGAAGCGCCGGAGGCCACACCGCATTGAATTTAATCGGAAAAAGCTTTCGCAGCGGCTGTCTGGACCAATCCTGCGGCATAAATTCCTGTCCCGCGATGAGCACCAGTGCCGCCCCTTTTATTTGCACAGCGTATGCAATGCCCTGCTGCGCGACCGGTGAAAGAGTGTTTCCCGGAATATCACCGAGAATAATCACATCAAAGGCCTCCCATGCTTTGCGCCCAACCGGCAATTTCTGAGCCAGATAACTCGGGTTTCCCGGAGATGCGACAACCGGTGGCGGGGGGGCGATGCCCGTAACACTGGCGGGATGCAGCAAAACGGCCTGCAGATGCACGCGACGGCTGCGTGAAAAATAATTAACGAGGTATTGATAATTCCAGCCCGGTTGCCCGTCAATCAGCAACACCTGCAGTTTGTCCCGGCGTACCGTCACCCGAAAAGTTCGCACCGGCGCATGACTCATCGTTGCGGCAGGCAGAACTTTTATACGGTAGGCGTATACCCCCGGTCCGGGTGGCATATTCTTGAATTGTGCGGATTTGTACGCGTCAGCTCGATGCGTCACAATGACCCGCCGCGCTATAACGCTCCCATGTTGCAGCAATTCCACCGTGATCGGCTTATCGGCCAGCGATCGCAGATGGATGATGGCTGTCGCTCGTAAATATTGATGCTTGTATATCCAGCGCGGAGCATGAATGGAATCAATCGATGCCCCCGGCGGAGCCTGGTCCGATCCAATACACAACGTGAAAGTATGGACATGATGTACCGCCAGCAACCTCGCAATTTCCGCCGGATTCGAGCCAACATTCGCGCGGCCATCCGATACCACCAGCACGTCGGCGCGCCTTGAGCTTTCAATATTTGAAGCCGTGGTCAACAAGGCCTGACTTATATTGGTGCTGTTGCCGGTGGAATTCAGATCGCCTTGCAGAATCGACTTGGCATCGCCATACGGCGGCAGCGACGCGGTGTAAGCCGTTCCGGCAAAGCTTACCAGATGCACTGCATCCTTGCGCAGTAATCTGGCAAGAGCGGGTTTTCCATTGTTATTTGTTGTGCTAAGCATCTCCAGCGCCAATTGTGCCCGATGCAGTTGCAGCACATGATGGAGTTGTGCCTGCAGCGTGACATCCGATTGGTGCGCTGCCAAAAAGGTTTGATCAGCATTTCTGGCCAGCGGCTGTAATGCCCGCATGACATCGCCAAGTCGAACATTCACTGCCGCGTATGCTTGGGGTCCGGGGCCGGTATCACTGATGTCGGCTCCGGATCGGTGCGTAATGTGTCGCACCGTGCGGCTTATTTGCCGTAAATCATTGGCAACTTCAGATGCCACCGTATGACGGGACAACTGATTAATAAGTGAGTGAAGATGGCCCTGCCAGACTTGCAGAGCGGCAAGACTCCTGCGGTTTTGCTGTTGTGCCTGCAATCGCGAGACCGCAGTCTGGTGGCTTTCCTGATCGTTTAATATGCGCAATTGCTGGGTCAGAGCGCTAAGTTCAGCCTCGGCGCGATCCAAGGCGTCACTGTAATCCGGAATGCGGCCCAGTGCGCAGGCCCAGCGCAGTGCGTAGAGCTGACCAGCCTGCACATCCCGCACACCCATGGATTTGCTGTGATCCAGTACCAGCCACAGTTGCCCCGGCGAAGTTTGCCGGTGCGTCCATTGCAGTGCGGGGCCGGCCAGCGCGATGGCCAAAAGCAGCAACAACGCAATGCGCATCAGGGAAAGCACCGTGATGGTGCGTTTCGGGGCCAGATCGCGCTGTTGCTGATACAGGTACACAATCAGAGCCAGCGCCCCCAGCGCAATTATGGCCAGCAGCCACAACGGCATCACCGGATGCAGCATCAGGTGAACATGGCCATGATGAAGTTGTTCAGGCTCTTTCGCCAAACAGCATTTCCTTTTTAATTACCACAGACTCATCGCAGGTAACTCTGTGGCCGGCACATCCGCGGCCCGGGTCAGTTGTGACATCTTCCGGCACTGCAGCGATTCCAATATCAGCAGCAGAAGTAAAAGCATCGCCAATATGGGCCACAGGCTTAAACTGCGGCTGACTGTCCCGAGGGCCTGCCTGATTTCATCGCTGTTAATTTGTCGCCGAATATATCCTGATCGTGTCAGCCATTTCATATCCGCGGTTGAAAGCACTGCCGGGTTCAATTGTGAGCGGTCGATATTGACATTGAAATATACATCCGCCCGGCTTTGTTTGGGCTTAAAGGCCATGGTATACAAACCGGGCAAGCCGGTGTGATTCCAGGTTACGAGATATTGTCCGCCGGTAATCAGTTGAGGCGTTACGGCGTGGATCAGGCCATGCGGATCCATTACTGTAACCGCCTGAATCGCGGGCTTGTCCGCCCCGGTCCAGACAATTGGCTCACCTGGATTAAGATAATGCCGAACCGTCAGACGTTTGCTTCCCATCGCCAGTTCGTAAACGATCTGATTGACCAGCGGCAGAAAACTCCCCGCCTGCAGGGGCCAATCGTTCCAGTGCCCATCGGTCCCTGTGGTCCAGACCACGACCTGTCCGCCGGAATTTCCAATCGGTTGTGACAACATCAGAGGCGAGCCGCCGGAAGTCGCCAGTAACACTTTCTCCATTGCATCCGCGGGAATCAGGGAGTGCCATTTCAGCAATGTCACATGTACAATCGCATTGCGGTGCAGTTCCCGCAATGGCCGCAACAGCGGATTACGCGCATCACGGATGACCATAATGGGTGGATGTTTACCGGCGGATTTCACCCCCTCCAATGTACCGATGTCGAATCCGCCGGCCCGGAGTTGAGAATTGATGAAACTCTTATTGGCATTGCGGCCCAGAATGAACCAGACCCCTTTGCCGGACCGGGCGAATCCATGGAGTCGGGAAATCAATCCCGTGGGAAGAGTAACCGGATCATTGACTATCACCGCCTGGTATTTACTTAAATCGGCGCGCCGCGCGCTGCTGACACTCATAACCACGGGTTGGGCCAAGCCCAGGTGCAGCGCGGTGGACGGCTGCAGGGCGGCTTGCAGAAAGCGGCTGGCACGGAAACTTCCCACACTGCCTAGCTGACTGTCAATGATCAATACGGGTATATGGTTCCATGCTTGAACGACCGCCGTGGATTGATTATCCGCCGCCAGAGCGTCCGGAATTCCCGTACGCACGGTTATCCAATGCGAACCAGCCGATGCAATCCGAAGATGCATGATTCCAGTTGTGCTGCGCCCGCCCTGCAGGCGGGGAATCATGAGATGCCCCATTGGCGAACCATCATATAAAAGGTCAATTGGAATCGATGTTACCGGCAGCGGCCCGGAATTACTGACGCTAAATAGCACATTGAGTCGCCGGCCTACGCCGGGAAATGCCGGCTCTACCTGCAATGGGCCGATGGCAATATCCGACAGGGCGGAATGAGACAAAATCGGCAAGTCAAATACTGCGAGATTATTTGCCGCAGCCTTTCCTCCATAGGCTGTCTTCCATAACGCGGCGTGCTGAGGCAGCCAGGAAACCACCCGCTGGTCTGAAAGCACAAAAATAATCTTATCAAATAATGCTCCGCGCCGGGCGGCGCGGCGGGCCTCTTGAATTGCTGCCGGTATGGAGGCACCGGCCATTCCCGTCGGTAACTCATTAAGCGGAGCCAGAAGCTTGCTTTGGACTTCCGCCGTGTTTGACACCGCAACCGGAAAGGTGGTCAGGCTGTAGGGCCGATGGCCCGCAATGACAATGGAAAGCGTGTCTTCATGGCTCAAGCTCTCCGCGATGCGTCTGGCCAGTGCAATCTCATGTGCAAAAACCGTCCGCCGGCCATCCAGAATGCCGGATGAAATGGAATGGTCCAGCACGATAACAACATCCGCGGCCGATCCACCCGCAAACTTCTTCACGGCTTGTGCCGGTAAAATGGGCCACGCCAGCAACAATGCCAGCAACAGCAGCATGGCAATGCGCAACAGCAGCAGCAACCAGTGATCGATATTTCGGCGTTTCTTCTTCAGCACGTCACTGGTCTGAAGAAACATCATGGCTCCCCAGTTAATCGGCGTGGTCTTCTGCCGATGCAGGAGATGAATGATGATGGGAATGCCAATGGTCAGCAGGCCGCCAAGCATTAAAGGAATTTCAAACATGTTGCATTTCCCTCATCATGCCCGGCGTCCTCTCATGCGGTTGGCCAGATATTGGGATAACGCATCATCAAAGGGGTTCGATGTATTAAACAGGCTGTAGCTGATATTCAACTCCGCCGCGGTCCGGCGCAGCGCCGTAAGGTGTTTGCGCAGATTATCCAGATATTGCCGGCGCATCAAGGCCGGATCCAGCCGGAGCCGGTGCTGCGGCAGTTCCATGTTCTGAAAGAGCGTCCATTTACGAAATGGAAAATTCAGTTCATCATCATCCATGACATGAAGCATAAGCACTTCATGGCGACGATGGCGAAAGTGATGCAGCGCGCTGATGAGTGCATCCGGATTCTCAAAGAAATCACTGATAATAATCACCAGCCCCCGGTGCGTGATCTGTTGCGCTATGTCATGCAGTAAAACCGTCAGTTGCGATTCGCCTCCCGCCTGTCGCTGCTCCAGCGTGTTGATGATGTTGATAAGATGTGACGGCGTACTGCGCGGAGGCACAAAATCCCTTATCAGGTTGTCCGCCGTGATCAGCCCCACGGAGTCTTGCTGATGCAGTGTCAGATAGGCCAGGCTCGCGGCCATGAACTGACCGTAACGATATTTTGAAAGCGCGGCCCTGCCTCGATACGTCATGGATCCGCTGCAGTCCAGGATAATATAGGCCCGCAGGTTGGTTGTGACTTCATATTGCTTGATGTAATAGCGGTCCGATTTTGCCAGCAGTCGCCAGTCAATGCGTTTGACATCATCGCCGGGCACATATTGCCGATGCTGGGCAAAGTCGATCGCAAAATCAATATGCTTGGATTTGTGCATGCCCTGCACATACCCGTCCATAACCTGCCGCGCCACCATATCCAATCGGCTGATTTTAGCCAGTACTTTGGGATCCAGCAGTGCCGTTGGGCTGGCATTGTCCGGTAATGCATTGATTCTGGATTGTGCTGCGGTCATGGCTTGAGGTCCACCTCACGTTCGTTTATCGGCCGAATCAGGGGCTGCCACGATTCGGCCGCAGGTATTGCGTCAGGCTGTGGTAATTCCCGGCAACTCCGTCAACAGACGGTCAATGATTTTATCACTGGTCATGCCCTGAGCCTCGGCGCTGAAGGTTGTAAGAATGCGATGCCGCAACACGGGATGCGCCACCTTGATAATATCATCCGTATTAACATGCATGCGGCCATGCAGTATTGCCCGGGCTTTGCCCGCAAGAATCAGATAAATACTGGCCCTTGGCCCGGCACCCCATTGTACCAGTTCATTGAGCCACGGTTGCGCTTCACTTTCTCGCGGGCGGCTGGCACGCACCAGATCGCGCGCAAACTGATATACATGATCCGCCACCGGCACGCGCCGAACCACCTGCTGCAGATGCAGTATTGTCGGTGCATCCAGTAACCGCGTTAATGCCGGGCGATACACGGACGCAGCCTGCTTCATGATCTGAATTTCTTCATCGGGCTTGGGGTAATTCACGATCGTCATGAACATGAATCGGTCCAACTGCGCCTCCGGCAGCGGGTAGGTGCCCTCCTGCTCGATTGGGTTTTGGGTTGCCAGGACAAAAAACGGCTGCGGCAATTCAAACGTGGTTTCCCCGACTGTCACGCGATGCTCCTGCATGGCTTCCAGCAGGGCGGCCTGCGTTTTCGGCGGGGTGCGGTTGATTTCGTCAGCGAGAACAATATTGGCAAAAATAGGCCCCCGGACAAATCGAAAGGCCCGCTTTCCGGTGCTTTTGTCCTCCTCCAGCACATCTGTTCCGGTAATATCCGACGGCATTAAATCAGGTGTAAATTGCACACGCTTGAAATCCAGTTGCAATACATCACTGATGGTTTTGATCAGCATCGTTTTGGCCAACCCGGGAACACCCACAAGCAGCACATGCCCCTGGCAGAACATGGCGGTCAGAACCTGTTCGATCACTTCTGTTTGCCCCACAATATATTTGCCCAACTGTTCGGTAATCGCCTGATACGCCCGCGAAAGTTGTTCAACTGTCTGCACATCGGATGCGACAACGCGATTGGCCGCGGCCCCCGGTCCGGCCGGCGGTAGCGGCTGCTGGCCCGGCTCCGAAACCGCCGGTGCGGGCTGTTCGGACGCCAACGGAATACCGCTGTCAGAATTATCGGAAAAGCTACCCATGAATTGTGACATATCCGCATCTCCAAGCCGGGGACTGCTTCGCAGACCTTAATCCATTGCCCGATATATTACCAGATGCCCGCCGAGACTGCTTTGGTTATCGGTTGTCGGAAAAATCTTAATGGCTGGCAATTGAAATATCCTTGCCGCGTTGGCACAATAGGATGGGTGGAAATTGGCGGGACCGTAATCAAACCGGGTTTGAGAGCAACGAGGTTGTGGGTGTAGCGCCTTGACTCCTGACGGGCGCGTAATGAGTCGGAAGGTCAACAGCATGATGGCAGCGATGGCTTCTCTCCGACGTGTGGGCGTACTGATCCCGAAAGCCGGAACAATCGTTCTGGGATTGCTGCTGATCTTGCTGGTGGTCGGCTTGGGTTTCGTCGCCATCTGGCAGGACGGACGAGCGTTGGCCGCTCAGCAGCGGTTGCGCCGGGCATCATCAATCGTTCAAACGGCCGATTCCATTCTTCTTGGTCTGGAAAATATTCAAACCGGCCAGCGCGGATATCTCATTACGGGTCAGCTAAACTATCTTGAACCGTATCATCGTGGCAGTGTTTCCATTGACCAGCGAATTCAGCGACTCGGGCGGTTGCTGCCGGCAACGCCTTCAAATACGCGCTTGATCACCAATATGCGGACGCTCGCGGCGGAAAAAATCGCCGAAATTGATCAGACCATCCGCGTGCGTACCAACCGGGGCTTCACCGCCGCGGCCAATATCGTGCGAACCAACGTCGGCGAACAATTAATGAACCTGTTGCGTGCCGAACTCTCGGGCATCCGGAACCAATACAATCGCACCGCGATTTATGAACATGTGCTGGCGCGGCGCCGTACGCGCATGACAAAAATCATCGTAAGCGGTTTTGGGGTGGTTCTGCTGGTAACGCTGGCGGGAATGTATTGGCGGTTTGTCCATGATTTTCGCCGTAACACGGAAATCACGGATCGTCTTACCCATAATGCCAATAACGATCCGTTAACGGATCTGCCCAATCGTGCGATGTTCATGAATTGGCTTACCTATGGTCTGGCGCAGGCCGAGCGTATAAATGGCAAATCCGCGGTACTTTTCCTGGACCTCGACGGCTTTAAGCCCGTAAACGATCGTCTGGGCCATTCCGCGGGAGATCGCGTGTTGTGCGAAGTGGCTCAGCGATTCAAACACAGTTCCCGCACCGGAGACATGATCGCCCGGATTGGCGGCGATGAATTCGCCGTTTTCATCCCCACCGTTTCCAATGAAAGTGATCCGGCGGAATTGGCGCATCGTCTGATCGAAGCCATGCGCCAGCCGATCGTCGCTGATGGCTCGGTGGTGTATGTGGGCGTGAGCATCGGTGCCGCAATGTATCCGCGCAATGGAAAAACGCCGGAATCATTAATCGCCGCCGCCGATCAAGCCATGTACCGTGCCAAGCGGGAGGGAGGCCGCAAGCTTGCATTCCATAATTCCGCCCTGACCGATCAGATTACGCGCGAAACCCGGTTGCGTGGCTCGCTGCAGAAGGCCATGCAGGCCAGGGAATTCGTATTTCATTATCAGCCAATGTTGGACGCGCAAAGCCTTAAACCCGTTGCCGTTGAGGCGCTTCTGCGCTGGCGGCATCCGGACTTGGGGTTGCTGGTGCCAGCCGAGTTTCTGCCAATCGCCGAACGCACCGGGTTTATGCGAAAGCTTGGACCGGTTCTCATGCAAAATGCCGGCGAACAAATGGCCGCCTGGCGTCGTCAGGGCATCAGGCTGCGACTGGCATTCAACCTTTCTCCCTTTCAATGTTCGGATCAGAATCTGATTTCGGTAGTTGAAAGTGTTCTGATATCAAGCGGTCTGGAACCGCAGAACCTGGATCTGGAAATAACAGAATCCGGACTGCTGCAAAACGATGCCCAGGAGATTCTGCGGAATATTCGACAGATGGGTGTGGGACTGACACTCGACGATTTTGGGGGTGGGAAAAGCGGGCTGGCTTGCCTGCGCAGGCTGATGATTAATCGCGTTAAAATCGACCGCCAATTCATTGGTGGATTACCGAAATCCCAGCAAGATATTGATCTGCTGGCCGGGCTTACCGATCTTACCCATCGTCTGGGAATACAAGTTACCGCCGGTGGCGTGGAAACCAGGGACCAGGATGTCGTTGTACGCCGCCTGGGTTGTGATCTGGTTCAGGGAAATCTATATGCCAGCCCCGGCAGTGCCGATGACTGCATCAATCTGCTGCACCGGTGGAAAGCCGCATAACTCCATCTCGTGAGTATAAATTCTGTTGACTGGGCATCCTATGCCGCTGGCGTTAATATACTCGCGGTAATACTTGCGCGGCAGCGCCGGTTGATTCGTTGAACAGCCCGTCGGCTTGACAATCTTGGGAAATGATGGCTTTGGAAATGGCAGTTAAACAATCAGATCAGATCATGGGAACCAATCGTCCGATTGGCGTATTTGATTCCGGACTTGGCGGCTTAACCGTTGCGCAGGCGCTGCACCGGCATTTACCCGCTGAATCGCTGATTTACTTTGGTGATACCGCCCGGCTGCCTTACGGCACGAAATCTCCGCGCACGGTTTTGCAATTCGC
>JAJZJL010000092.1 GCA_021810145.1 Planctomycetota bacterium
TTGCGTCAAGAACAAGCACGCTACGCTGCCCCTCGTATCTGCGGCATCCGCGTTATCAGCGGTCTCTTTCGTCGGGCCAAAAACACGGACGGGGACCGCCCCGGCGCGCACGGGGTAAACTCTCTAAGCGGATAACGCGGATAATGTATATCGGTTTCATTGCATGGATGCACGCGCTAAGGTCCGGGGTTTCACGCCTGCTTGAGCGGTTGTGTCACGAGCATTGAATTTCCCCCACCGTATCCGCGGCATCCGCGTTATCAGCGGTTTTCTTTCCTGGTCAGGCTCAGAGGCTGCTTGGAAACTCCGCCGGGAGCGACTTGGCGCGGAACTTCGTGCGCGGCTATGGAACCATTTACCGGACAAGTTTTACCGAAAATGGGGTTTTCTCCGTTGAAAACTTGGATCGCACGACGCTCCCAGCCCATGCAGGGGTACGGTTCCGCCCACTTTTCAGACAATTAAAATCAGTCCGCGTGCAGCCGCAGGATTACCAGATGAATATAACTTTGCGAATTTCACTGGCCAGTACTGCCCACGGACTGTAAAATCATTCCGCTGGCGTTGCCGATGGCACAAATCATAGCAATGGTGGAATCATGATGTACGCTTCCACCCCATCGCAATGCGGCCACAGCGGGAACGATATTGCATGAAAATTCTTCATGTGCTTACCGATATGCTTACCGACAGCGGCTCCCCGGCTCTTTCCGTGTGCGGAATGGCTGAAGCCGTCGCAGCGCGCGAGCACGAGGTAAGCATTGTATGCCTGAAAAGAGAAGGCACGGCCATTCAGCCGCAAGGCGTGCTGGTAAGAGGGTTTGCCGCCGACCGGCAATCGGCTCGCATGGCCAGTGCCGATCTGCGTGCTTATCTGCAGCAGAATGTGCGCCATTTTGATGTTGTTCATATCCACGGCCTGTGGCAAAGTCCGGCGCATTATGCCGCCACCGCCGCACGACAGTCTAAAATTCCGTATATACTCGCGCCGCATGGGCAGCTTGAATCAGGTGTCCCCAAAAATGGCGGAAGGTTGAAACAATCCATTAATTGGCTGCTTCGAGATTCAGCGATACTCCATCATGCCGCTGCCATTCAGTGCCTGAATATTTCAGAAATGAAACATTCTCCGGCTCTGCAGGGACAGAAAAACACGATTATCGGCAATGGAATTCCGGCGTCCGTTTGTGAAAATCTGCCCGCCCGCGGGTCCTGGCGTCATGAAATACAATCCACGCTCGGACAACCGGACCGTCCGCTGGCTTTGTTTCTCGGCCGAATTGATCCCAAAAGCGGACTTGAACGCCTGCTTCCGCACTGGCCGGCAATTCTGAAGACTCATCCCGACGTGCTTCTGGTGATCGCCGGCACAGGCGATAAGCCGTATATCGACACACTCAATAATCTGATCGACAAACATCATCTGACCGGACATATCGTCTGGACCGGTGAGTTGACCGGTCTGGCAAAATGGCGGACACTGGTGGATTCAGATGTCTTTATTCTTCCGGCTCATCAGGCCAATACTTCCCCGGCGATTATCGAAGCCATGGCCGCCGGTCTGCCGGTGGTTCTCACGCGTGAATGCCACTTTGATGAAGTCGAAGAACACCATGCCGGCGTGATTATTGAACATGGTGATATGTCCGCGTTTGCAACCTCGGTTTCCGAGTTGCTTGGCAATCATGAAATACTCAGTTCAATGGGGCAAAATGCTCAAAATCTTGTGCAAACACATTTTACCTGGGAAGTAACCGGCGAGAAGCTCGAACGGCTGTATGAATCGCTGGCCCTGCATACGGATATACCACTGGACTTGCTGCCGCCACGGGATAATCCATAATTAACTTTTTATACAAGGAGCGGAACATGGGTATCACTGCGGGTTTAAATGAGTATCGGCCGGCGGACATTCGCAACATTGTTTTAATCGGTCACAGCGGATCGGGGAAAACCACTCTGGCCGAAGCCATTGCCCATCGGTGCGGTGTCATTACCCGCATGGGAACCATTGAAGAAGCCAACACCGTTTCCGATTTTGAGCCTGAAGCGCGGCGGCATAAGCATTCCACCAATTCCACAGTCATGTTTGCCACGTACAATAACCGGGAAATTAATCTCATTGACACCCCCGGCTATCCGGACTTTATCGGCCATGCTCTGGCGGCGATGCCTGCGGTAGAAACGGCGGTTGTTGTCGTAAATGCGTCACAGGGCGTGGAATATAATACCCGGCGGCTGTTTCACGCCGCCGGAGAAATGGGCCTGGCAAGGATGATCGTGGTTAACAAAATCGACACAGCCACCGACTTGCCTGGCCTGCTGACACAATTGAAAAACACCTTCGGCACAACCTTACATTGTATTAATCTGCCCAGCGGCGGCGGGAAAGATGTGGTGGACTGCTTCGACCATGACGCCGGAAGCACCGATTTTGGCGACACCCAGGCAATTCATGCGGAAATGATTGAGGCCGTGGTGGAAATGGACGACACCCGGCTGGAAGAATATCTGGCCGGCAAAAAAGTTGACCCGGCGGAACTGCGATCATGCTTTATCAAGGCGATGAATGCCGGCCATGTGGTGCCGATTCTCTTTACCTCCGCCAAACAGGAAGTTGGAATTGATGACCTGCTGCATATTCTGGTGGAAGAAGCGCCATCGCCCGTATCGGGCCGGATGAAACGCGTGCAGCGCCAGAACGCGGAAAACCCGGAACAGACTGAAACGCTGGAAATTCAACCCGATCCCTCGGCCCCCCTGCTGGCGCAGGTTTTCAAGGTCACAACCGACCCCTATGTCGGAAAACTCTGCATGATGCGGATCCTGCAGGGAAAACTCGATGCGAATACCGCGTTTGTGTATGGCAGCGATAAGAAAACACACCGGGCGGGACATGTGTTAAAACTCGAGGGGCGCGACCATCCGGAGTCGCCCGTGGCATACGCCGGTGATATTGTCGCGGTCGCCAAGCTGGATGATCTGCACGTCAATGAAATTGTCCACGCGCCCACCGCGCTAAACAATCTTCGCTCAATATTGCCGCACTACCCGACGCCCATGTTTTCCATGGCCGTTTCACCCAAATCCCGGGGCGATGAAGCGAAGATTTCTTCCGCACTGTCCAAGCTCACGGAAGAGGATCCGACCTTTCGCACGTCACATGATCCCCAAACGCATGAACTGATTATTCACGGCCTGGGGGATCTGCATCTGCGGGTGATGCTGGAAAAAATGAAAAATCGCTTTAATCTCGATGTCACCGCCGCCCCACCGCGCATCGCCTATCGGGAAACCATTACCACCCGTGCGGAAGGACACTACCGGCATAAAAAGCAGTCCGGCGGTGCCGGCCAATTCGGGGAGGTCTATCTGCGAATTGAGCCGCTGGAACACGGCAAAGGCTTTGAATTCGTGAATGAAGTTTTTGGCGGTGCCATTTCCGGACCATTTATAGCATCAGCGGAAAAAGGAATCCGTGACGCCCTGGAGCATGGGCCGATTGGAGGTTATCCCGTGCAGGATGTCCGGGTTACGCTTTATGATGGCAAAACCCATCCCGTGGATTCCAAGGATATCGCCTTTCGTATTGCGGGGAAATATGCGTTCTTGGCCGCCATGCAAAAGGCCCGCCCGATGCTGCTGGAGCCGATGGTTTCGCTGGAAGTTGTAGTGCCCGAGTCGCATCTGGGCAGTGTGACGGGCGATCTGAATGGCCGGCGCGGACGGGTGAACGCAACTGAGCTTCTGCCCGGTGCCATGGCCGCAATTCATGCCACGGCACCGCTTTCAGAATTGGGGCAATATGATAATCAATTGCGCAGTGCCACCAGCGGCCAGGGCAGCTTTTCCATAGAGTTTTCCCACTACGAATCCGTTCCGCCGGTGATTCAGACAAAAATCGCCGCCCAATACCATGCCCCGACAGAGGAACAGTGATAATGCCCAAAGCCACTGCAGCCAGGCGTCGCGAAAAATATTCACTGGCGTTGTGCCGACGGATTCAGGCGCTGCACCCTCCTGCCGCAGCAGCGGCGCTGTGGTGGTTGGGGCAATCCGGCTTTGTGATCAAATTAGCGGGTCGCATTATTTATCTTGATGTATTTTTTTCCGCCATGCGGAGCCGCCGCACCCCGCCGCTGGTTCTACCGCGGCATGTAACGCATGCCGATGTTATCTGTGGCACGCACGATCATATTGACCATATCGACCACGCTGCATGGCCAAAACTGGCCGCGGCATCGCCGGAGGCTCTTTTCGTGGTGCCACTGTTATTGCGTCGGCGACTCATAAGGGAACTGGGGCTTTCCGGAACACGGCTTCTGGGTGTGGATGAGCACCAAAGTATCCAGATTGGTCCGGTTACTATTTCCGCGATTCCGGCAGCTCATGAATTTCTGGACCGCGACCGCAAAACGGGACTGCACCCCTGGCTGGGATATGTGATTCAGGGCGACGGATTAACGATCTATCATGCCGGAGATACATGCCTTTATGAAGGCCTTGAAAATACAATCAGACGTTTCAAGCCGGATGTGATGCTGCTGCCGATCAGCGGGCGCGATGCCCGGCGGCTCAAAAGCGGATGTCTGGGAAATATGACCTTTCAAGAGGCTGCCGATTTAGCCGGACATCTACGCCCCTCGCTGGTTGCCCCCATGCACTATGACATGTTCACATTCAATGGCGCCGACCCCCGGCGGTTCACCGCTTATCTGAAAGTAAAATACCCTCGCCAGCAATCCCTGATTTTCCATCATGGCAGGCCCGTGATTGTGCAAAAGAGCAAATCGCACTTCCTGCGCGTTGTGGCAAACAAGCGACGGCAAGCCGGGGCGTAATTGGCCGGGATGACGGGACAACAAGAATAAGCGATTTCATCATCCATGCGATCCGCCCCATGGCAGCGGTGAAACGGCACAAACGGTGCCAAGCCGCCAGGATCAAAGACAACCGATGTTTACTGCAGTTGCCATTTGCGGCGCAAGAACCATTCGGCGGTAAGCGACGCCACGAACAGCAGGAAAAACAGATTGTTATTGTATAAAGGAAACGCCGTTCTTTGCACCTGATTCTCCGCGGTGATCGATGCCTTTAACCGCCGGGCCAGGGCATTAATTCCGCTTAATTCGCTGTATGAGCCGCGCGTAATCGACGCAATGCGCTGGAGCGTCTGCGGTTCGGCGGCGAGTTTATCCATTTCGCCAACCGGCGCGATAACATAAAAATCGGTGCTGTCGGTACCCAGGATTTTGCCATGGCGTTGGGCGGTAAATACAAGGTGATAATGCCCGGCCACCGGAGGCATATAGTTGCGTGTATACATGCCGATGTTGCTGTATCTTGCGTGCAGTGGAAGTGTGTGTTTTTTTCCGTCCGGACCGGTCAGAACCGCGGAAACATGGGCGTAGCGCGTCAGTTGGCCGCGGGCGTCGGTTACTTCGACTCGCAATTTTACATTGCGTCCGGTGTCATAGCGTTCGCGGCGGATCATGGCGGTTACGGAAGATCCCTTTAAGGTTTTGATTTTGCTTTCACCGGCCAGCCAGCGGACTAACTGCCCCCAAAAGCGATGATAGGGTGATCGCAGCCCCATGGTCCGCAGCGCGAGTTGCCAGCGGTAAGTGGTATCGGCGGCAAAGGCGGCAACCCGGCCTTTCCCATAATGCTGCACCGCCAGAACAATCGCGGCGCTGCCGTTAACTTGTGCTTCCGGGTCGGTTAACAGCACTGTAGCACCGGATTTGGGACCGGCAAACGCGACACAACCGGCGAGCTTGGGCAGTTGATTTTTGGCCGCCGCCCCATCCGGAGAATCAAACCATGAAGTGATTCCTTGAAAAATCGGGCTTTTCAGGCCAAAAGCGGTCAGTTGCGGAACAAAGGGGGTATCGAGCTGCGCCGGTTGCACCGGCTGAAGATCAACGGGAAATGCCGAGGCCAGATCGGATTCGCCCCAATCCCCGCTGGCAAAATTCTGCTGCCCGCCGATCATGATCAATCCCGCTCCATTTCGCAGCACATCTTTCAATTGCGTTTGCTGCGCGCGGGTCAAAAAGCTGGAACGCACATCCCCCAGAATAATGACCTTAAATTCCTTCCACTGAGCCAGTGTGTCCGGCAGAGCGGTCAGGTGCTTGTTGGCACCGCGAATCATAAAATAACCGGGACGGGTCTGAATCAGACTGACCAGATTAACATTGGGATCCGTGGACAAATCCTGTTCCAGCGGCCCGACTTCCGGCCGGATGCGTCCTTCCAGATACAGCACCGCGATTTTGGGATTGGTTATCAACATTGGAAACTGCTGCTTATTGCCCGCGGTGGTACGCTCGGCGGGATCCACGGGAATCCGGGCGGTTAAGACCAGGCGGCCAACTTTGCGCGGCGTGAATTGAAAGTGAACCGATTGCGGCACCGGTCCGGAATGCAATACCAGCCGATGTTCGGCGAGTTGTTTCTTTCCGTCCATGAGATACACATGAATGGTGCGGTCATTAAAGGCACTTGAGCGGATCAGGGCGGCAAGAGAAACCTGCGTATCCACCGGCGCGGCCTCCGGACCGTTGACGCGGACAATTTCAATCTGCGGAACTCCTGCGGCATGGGTGGATGTGGAACCGACGCGCACGGGATATACCCGTATCGGCAGATGAGCCAGGGTACTGAGGTGGGTAGGACCGTTCTGAATTCCGTCACTGAAAAGAACCAGTTGATGCACGCCGGAATTCACCGCCATTTTGATCGCGGTTGGCAGATCCGTCTGCTTGCCATCCGGGGCGATAGAGGTCCATTGGGCGGCACCGGCCAGCGGAGCATTGTGAATGCCGTCATACGCGAAACATTTAATGGCAAAATGGCTTTTCAGATTATGGATCAGCATGTGCGCCGCCTGCACACCCAGCAAATACCGGCTCGGCTCATTGGGCTGATCATTGACGCTCATGGATCCGGAGGCATCAATCATGACCCCCAGCGTCGGCATACGGTGCGGCACGGTGATCCAGGCGAGTACAGGCTGAAACATCAGTAATAATATAAAGGCCATCCCCACAAGGCGCAACGCAAACAGCGATACAATTCTGCGTTTGCCCAGAACCTGATAAACACGTTTATAAAACAGCCAGATCGCCAGAGCGGCAATGGCAAATGTGAAGAGCAACGCGATAAATATTTCACGCGCCGAGGGAAATATTAAGACCATCAGACCATAGATAATCGCCACACCGCCGGCCACCATCGCGGTCCATGGCATGGGTTCCCGCCGGAGACCCGAATCCGGTTCGGCCTGCCGCACATTAAGCCAGCTATAGACGCCCAGCGCCAATCCCACCGCCAGCGCCACGATGCCCCACCAGGCGAAACCCTGCTGGCCTAAAAAGTGCAGTTCTACCGTGGCGATTACCTGCATGCGTTCAACCTGCTACTACGCCTGAAGCCACCATTCCATTGCCCATAGCCGATAAATAAACGATGCCTCGACCCGGGGGCATCCACTGGCCTAACGCCGCAAAGACCCATTTGTTGTACCGCCGAGTCTTTATGCATCGCGGCGTCGGGCTGCCTGTATGGCTTTCAAGGCCAGATCAGGACAATGAATTCAGCACCATCCCTGTGGCCAATTTGGGATAGAAAAAGGTGCTTTTCTGCGGCATAAGTTCATTGGCATTGCATAACTGCCGCACCGATTCCAATGGGGTGCTCTGCAGAACGAAGCCCGCTTGATACTGCCCCGATTGGCACATTTCCCGCACTTCGTGGGCCACATGCGGGAAAGCCCATTGCATGGTTTTGCCTTGCGCAAACGCCGGGGCCACAATCCGATCGAATATCAGGTGCTGCAAAATGGCGACATCCAACTGCCGCCACGGTCCGGATTTATCAGCCAACATCGGATCATTGCCGATTTTTCCCAACGGATCCTCCTCCACCGGTTGCACCACCACAACATGATCGGACTTGGGAACGTAAATGCCCATGGCATGAAGCCCGAATTCCGGCAGTCGCTTTTCCAGGCTATCGATATCCATGCCTGGAAGTTCATCGGATACGCACTTGAGCTTACCCGCCGCGGCTTGCAGGAATGCAGCAATGGAAAATCCGGTAAGATTAGCCGCCACACGGTGCGTTGGCAGAACAATCAGTCCCGGATCCTGCATGGCAATAAGCACAAAGAGTGCAAAATTGGCACCATGATCCTGAGGCAGGCCGGCCCCCTGCTTTTTGGCTATTTCCGCCCGATAATTCAAGCACGTGCCGTAGCGATGGTGCCCATCGGCAATGTACACATGCTTTTCCCGCATTAAACTCTGCACGGATGCAATGACCTGCGGATCGGTTATTTTCCAGAGCTCGGATGTCACCTGCGATTGGCCGTCCTGCGACGGCAGCTTGGCCGACGCCACCGGTCCGGAACCGCCCACTGCGGCAAATAATTTCCCGGTCACAACATTGGCGGCATCATCATATAGCCCGAATACGGGAGACAAATTGGCATTCGTAGCCCGCATGAGCATTAAACGGTCTTCCTTGGGACCGCTGAACGTCTGTTCATGCGGGTGAATCGTGCCCTGGGGCCCGAATTCTTCCAGCCGCACGCGGCAGAACAGCCCGCGGCGCTGATAAGTTTTGCCATCATACGTATAGGTTTGCTGATACGGATACAACGCCGGGGCGGAATCGCGTTGCAGCACGCCTTGCTGCAACCATGCGGTCAGCGTTCGGGCGGCATGTTCATACGCCTCCGCAGGGCCGGCGTTTTTCGGGGGAACATGGGGCAAGTCTACTGCGACAATATTATGCGGATTTTGTGCCAGTAAGCGCTGTTTATCCGCGGTGGAAAGCACATCATAAGGCGGTGAAATCAGCGGGGTTTGTTCGGATTGAGGATAGCGAATTGCCGCGAGGGGATGAATATCAGCCATTTGAGGTTCCTGTTATACAGTCCAACACACATTACTGTGCTGATTGTAAGGCCAACAACGGGTGGCTGACCAGTAAACAACCCTTTTTGGGAAACATTTTTTCCCGCGTCCGTCTTCTAAACCGCGTGTTCCATTACGTAATGGGTTATGAGAATCTGTTGCCGTCGCAAGCGGAGGGAGAAAAGCGATGCCGGTGTTTGTGCCGGTGGCGAATCTGCCCGCGGCAACGACTACCCAGGTGAACCAGCGGCTGCCGGATATCTGGAAAAGTCGGCAATTCAGCGACAAGAAAAGCATTCAGGTTCGGGCCGCCGCATAACCGCAAATACCTCATGCCCAAAGATTACGCACACCCGGGAGATACGCGGTAGACGCGGTTCACAGGGCGGACAGCGATTTCCTGTAAAGCCATGGTATTCCCCATTCAATCGTATAATAGCCAGTTTAAGGTTGTGTCATATCGCCAGCGGGCGGCATCGCGGCACGATTGGCAGCCCATTTTCTATTGGGTTTTGCTCCCATCGTAAATAGCAGCGTGCCGCCACGTAGAATGGTGCGCTGATTAATCCAAAGCCGGTTAAACGGCCTGCCGTTAAGAGTAGCGGACTGAATGTAATAATCTTTCGGGCCATTTCCTATACTGCGGATGGTAAATGTTTTTCCATGCCGCAAATGCAAGGTAACGCGCCCCACAGTGGGACTGCTCAAAAGGTAAAATGACCGCACCGGTGAAAAGGGATACAAGCCTGCTGTATTGAAAATATACCAAGCTCCCATCTGCCCTTCGTCTTCATCGCCCACCATACCGGTGGTATTGTAGACCCGGTCCATGGTCTGGCGAGCCCAATACTGTGCCTTCCAAGGCTGCTGGACAAAATCGTAAAAGAACGCATCATGACTGCTTGGTTCATTGTTGGGGCCATACTGACCTAGCCCCAGTATCTTAGACTCATTTTCCTCAGGAATGGGGTGACCCCAAGATGCATAGCCGCCAAGGTGAAAATCCGAGTTCATTGTGAAATAGCGATCCAAACGCTTGATGGTGGCCTCGCGCCCGCCGAGCAGCTTAATCAGGCCATACGGGTCTTGCATGACCATCCACTGATAGGTCCAGGCATCGTCTTCAGTAAAGGGGCTACCCCACCAAATCGGGTCAAAGTGTGGCTGCCATGAGCCATTGGCATCGCGTCCCCATGGAAATTTCACCTTCGGATCAAACACATTGCGATAGTTGAAAGCCAACTTCCGGAATCTCTTATAATCAGCGGTTTTTCTCATGGCTTTGGCCATTTCGGCAATGGCATAGTCATCATACGCCTCTTCCAGCGTGGTGGAAGTGGATTCGCCCATGGCGTTTGCCGGCAGATAACCCAGCCGCAGGTAATCTTTCAGATGCGGAATCCCGTGGCCCGGATTGTGCGGTTCAACCGTTCCATCCTTGCGTATGGCGTCGTATGCCAATGACGGGCTAAAGCCATGAATACCCTGCAGATATGCTTCGGCAATGACCGCATCGGCATCGGTTCCGACCATACAATTCCAATAGCCGGGGTTGGGCCATTCAGGTAGCCAGCCGCCTTCCTTGTAAAACCGCAGGAAGCCCCGGATGACGCGGCCATCCTGATGTCGATAAACCAAGGTCATCAAAGGAAATGCGCAACGATACACATCCCAGAAGCCGGTGCCGGTATAAAACCGTCCAGAATATACTTTACCGTTGGTCGGATTGTAATGAACGCGTTGATTGTGACCGTTGATTTCGTAAAAGCTGTGCGGATACAAGAGCACCCAGTAGAGGGATGTATAGAAAATTTCCTTTTGACTCGCCGTCGCCCCACCGATGTCTATTTTTTTAAGCTGCCGGTTCCACACGGCCTTGGCCCGCCCGGCCACACTTTTGACGCTCCAGCCGGGAATTTCACGGCCTAAACTGATCTCGGCCTGCCGCACGCTGATGAAGCTTGTGCCGATGCGCATGCGCAGAGTTCGTGCTTGATTGGTGTTGAAAGTTAAGACCGCGCCAAGGCGGTTGCCCTTGGCTCCGAAAAGTGTTGCCGAGGATGGCTGGCGACTGAACTGGGCTACAAACCGGCACGCAAAATTCTTTGGAACCTCACCGAAATTCCGCCATACATGCCCGATGACTACCGTGTGATGGTTGAACCGTGCGAGCTTCACTGCAGCATCCTTGGCCGATATAACGATACGCGCCATGCTTGTTTTGGGAAAGGTGAATTTAAAAATGCCGCAGCGTTTGGTGGGGGCCAGTTCAGCCAAAGTATGATAGCGAGGCAAATACACACGATAGCTGTACGGATGGGCCACCTCTCGCTTATGGGTGAATGAGGATGCCCACTTGACCGGACTGGTTTGCACCGGACCAACTTCCGGCATGATGTTAAATTGACCGTAATCTCCGGCCCATGGGTGCGCTTCATGCGTACATCGGAAACCCTGAAAGGTGGGATCAAGGTTATTGTAAAACCAATATCCGGTGTGGGTTTGCGGTGCCCAGATGGCCATGGGCCGGGGCAGCGCGATCTCCGGGTACATATCCCCAACCGAATGCAGACCGGGCTGCATAGGGGCATGGCCCGCGAGATTCTTGCCATGCACGAAGCGATCCATACCAGCACCCCAACGGGGGTTGACATATTGTACGGGATTTTGCGCGGCCACGACGGTGGCGGTAAAGCCAAAAACAATCATGCTCCATGCATACCACCATGATTTCAACAGTTTTATGGCAATGGTCTTAACTCGGCGACTAAACATTTTAATCCTCGTTAAATCTCATCGTATGCACGATACACAATCCAAAACAATATGCCCCTTCCGAAGCGACCGACCTACCAGCACGGAGCCGGATGGCCCTCCATTCGGCCGGACATCAATACCCTCAAAAATTCACTATCCACAGCGACGCGGGCAGACTTTCCATTCTTTGATCGCAGTAGCACACTATCGCGCCCCGCGCCCGCGACAATGTCCGCGATCTGGTCAAATCCCTCAGGAATTTGCGCCACGCCAAAAGCGTAAAGAACACAATGGGGCCGCCCCGAATGCAGCTCGAGCGAGGTGATTATTCCCCGCGACGAAAGTGGATTTCGGCGGGCCGACTCCGCCAGACCGAGGTGAAAATAACTGCAAACCTCTTCAATGCCCATGACATTGACATGCCGGCCGTTCCATGGCGCATAATGTCGTCCGCCATTGGAAATCCAGAGGATCGTTTGCGGCAGTTGCCTTGGATTTTTTATCGCAAACCATGCATATCGCTGCCGCGGAAATGTCACAGCGGACCACGCCAGTGGCAGTGTGGCATCCGCCGCCAGAAGCACCAAATCTTCAAAGCCTCGCCGGGCGGGATAACGGCTTAAGTCTGCCATTCGTCCAGTTGTCATCGGGACGCGGTCGAGGCGATCAAAGCATGCACCAGGTTCAAGAATCGAGTAGCCCCGATTTTCCGGGCGTTCCAGTGGTTCGCTGAAAACCTGGCCATACGTGATGCGACTGGTGGAAACGATGCCGCTTCCCTCCTGTTTGGGGAAACGGAGCATGGCGTGATGCCCATAGCTTATACGCCCGCGCATACCGTTGATAATGTGCTTCTGAAAAACCATTGTTTGGCCATTGATGAGAGTGATAAGTTTGTCCACCTTGCCCGGGCGGATTCGGGTGGACAGGCGAAGGTGAAGTGTCTGCCGGCCGCTGTCGCCGGTCATACCGACAAGCCGCCATCGGGCATTCGCGGTCTCACCGTGCAGAGGGTACCGCTCCCCGCGGTAGGACATCTGATTACCTCCGAATGGGAGGCAGAAGAAATCGCCCCTCAGCACACGCAGTACCGCCGGCAGATCAGCCTCACAACGTTCGATTGCCCAAGGCGCGACCGAAAAGGGCTGAATATCACGTCCGCACAGCCGGAAGGTCACCGGGCCGAGATGGCCGCCAAGCTGTGTCACATAGGCATTAACGTCGCGGCTGGAAATGTGCCACGACGGTTGACCGCAACATGCCTCAAGCGACGATTTTCCTTTAACCATGACCGACTCCATTCACCGAAGTTATCTCGGCTTGATCACATCCGACACCAGCAGGTTCCCAGTCCTAAATCCTTTCTGGCATAAGGAGGTTTATTTATGCCTTTTTCAAACGAATCAGCACAACGGTGCATTGGGAGCCGTCCGGACTGATAAATTCATAATCACCGAAACCCGCTGGAATCAGGCAGGCCTGTAAAAAATCAAGCGATGTTTGTCGTGTGGGATCTTTCCTGGACCGAATGATTACCGACTTACCCACCGTGAGCGTCGGGATTTGCAGGAAGCGCCCCTCGGTACTGTGCGATATGGGCTTGGTAAAAACGAATCGCTCAATTTCGAATGGCATTTCCTGCACCGTCGTATAGCGATCCATACGCGTATCGCCATCGCCCCGCACAACTACCGGCCGTGCCCGAAGATGTTCCTGCACATATTTTTCTCGTCGCCACTTGTTATTGCGGAAAGAATGTTCCAAATGCATTTTCATAGGTGGCGCGGTCATGCTTTTGGACCTGTCATCCCACGTACATCGTGCAAAATCGTAAGTAAAAAAAGAATATTCGGTCCCGGCGACGCTGGGACCAGTGTCCATCTCCAGAATCATCTGATAACCGCCATGTCCGTGCTCCGTACCGGGCGGAATCAGGAATAAATCACCCACGTTGGTTGGCCAGCGGCAAATAAACTTTTGCCAGTCGAAAACCTTACTGTTGTTCGATTCGCGACAGAGCCGCTCATACTCCTCCAGATTGGCGTTTTCCTTGAACCCCATCATCGTGCCGGCATCTTTGTAAGCTTCAACGATGTAATAAGTTTCGTAGCGTCCCAGCGGCTCATTGAAATTCCGTTTTACATAGTCCGTGTCCGGATGATTGTGAATGGGCATGCTGGCCCGCTCATAAGGCACACGTTCTAGAAAATAACCGTCGTCCAGCCACACCTGTAACGGCAAGAGATCTGGATAAGTCGTATGAACGTACTGGCCGACCATCTCAATGGGACGCTGCATGATGTTCTGACAGGGTATGTTTAGAACCGCAGCAACGCCGACATCAATCAATATGCTCAACTCTATACCAGCCAATTCATTCCAAGCCATATTTTCCAATCCAGGAATTTCGTCGTAAATATCCTTGAATCGATACGAGCCCCACGGGCCGGGTTGGGTGATCTTGACCTGTTTGATCGGTCCTCGGACCAACTCGTCAATAATGACGCTATAACCGGCCGCAGGAATCAGTTTGAGATTGGTCGGCTCCACCGCATCAATAAAGTAGTCCATCCGCTCAAAAGCTTTCTTTTTTTGTTGCAACAAGAGATAGAAATCGCAGTAATAATATTTTTTCCAAAAGTAATCGTCGACCGGCCGGTTGCTTCCAAATGGAACCAGTTTGTTTTCCCACATCTGCCATAGCAATGGCTGCATCGTAAAATCAGCGTAGAACCGTAGTCCATAAAGTTCCATAAGCTTTGAATTGGCGGCTCCCGGCCCCATGACAATCAGCAAACTATCCCGACCGGACGAATGGTCGTGCAAAAGTGATTTAAACCGGTCAATTTTCTCAGAATCGAGAATATCCTCTAATACGCCGGAAACATTTGCTCGGCCAAAGGATGGATCGTCAGTCAAATATGGCCGACGATAATTCTCGATTTTGTCGGGGGAAAGAAACATATCAACGGTGAAAACGATTTGCAGGGGCACCCCCTGTGCCTTGGCGATCTCGCGCAGTGCCGCGCTCAGTTGCACCCAATCCACACCATACCAGCCATCTATGGCCGCTGTAGCCGGTCGTCCCATCTTTTTATTCTCCTGCAGCAGCGCCAGTATGCGCTGCGGAACGCTTGGCGTTCCGCAAACAATCTCCGCTTGGATCGAGGCTGATATCGAAACGTGATTGACGGCGTTCTTACGATATTCGTAAAGTGGCATGGGTGTTTCCTATTTCATATTGCAAAGCATCATTCTCCCGGTAGCGGCAGGCGGCCGGGACGCCTGAGCGGATTACTGATGGACATTTACCGATACCAGTTCATGCTTTGATTTCCTCAATGTGGACGGACAATCACATTTACCAAATCCAAGGACGCAATCTTAAAATGACGCTGCTGGGGTTGCTGATAGCGGCCAAACAAACTGCATCTTACAACGCTCAACTTCTTGCTTCCAACCCAGCTTAACGCCACCGCCGCTGGCTCACGACTTACATTGAAAAGTCGAACCAGATACCCCGATTTGTCGGCCAGCGGATGACAACCGGCAAGAATTACCCGCTGGTCATTCCACCGCAATGGGAAACTGATATTGTGAAAGCTCTTCCGTACCGGCAAGGCGATCAACGGCTGGCCCACGTCGATGCCAAAATGCTCCGCCGCAACCTGTCGGTAAGTCCGGTGTGCCCGCAAACTGTATCGGAAGCTCATGAGGCCCTTTTCCCAAGCTTTGTAATTGGTCTGCCAATAGTTATTGTAGACTTGGGAATACAGTGTTCCGCCTCGCGCGGGACGGGCCAGCCAATGGGTGGTGTTCATGCGCGGAGCGGTAATGCGACCAATTTCCAGCATCGGCACATCCGGTGTCGCCAGAGTGACGCCCATGCCCTTGCCCGATTCATCCACCCATCGGCAGACTGGGAACACATTATTGTTGGAATTTGGAATCAGGTCTTTACGCGGATTCACCACCGCCCACGGTGTGTCCATGCGTATGGTTTCTCCGGGAACATTGATGTTAAAGCCGATGTGGACCGCTTCCTCATGTGGATAAGCCGGAACCATATTCAGAGAGTCGGTAAAATTAATGCGATGTTCATCCGCCACCACTTCAATGCTGCGGGCCAGAGAGTTGCAACCCGGCGCGGAGGACACCAGCCGCACCGACGCCACCAGCGGCCCGTGATTGATAACCGTAAGTTTGGGGATTCCGGAATGTTGCACATTCTTGTTATTGGGGCCCAATACATAGAGATAATCATTGAGGCCGCGACACACTGGATTGCGCGCATTGACCAGATTCCTCGTCAATCCCGCGACCAACCATCGCTTCACCGCACCTGTGGCGGGGTCGATGTCAACTGTCATAGAGCCGGTTTTCAATTGCGTGCCGGATCGATTCACTGAAACGGGATGAAGGGGGGGGCGTGCATTGCCGGGAGAAATGGAGAACGTCGCCGATGACATCGCGGGAATATTTCTGGCCAGAAAGGCCAATGATCCATTGGTCAGCCGCTGGGATGGAACCGGCTGACCTGAGGATTCACTGCGCACCAGATTGCCGGCGGTGCTTTGTTTTGCGGAAAGTATCACCAAGCCGGTACGGGGCCAAGAGCATGTGTTGAACACGGCAATAGTGGATGTGGGATGCTGGTCTGCGATGTTTCGAACGGCCTGGGTCGTAAGCCAACGGGCCTGAAACATGGCACGCGTGGCGTAGCGTCTTTTCCATGCCCATTGTTCCGTAACGAATTTGCTGCGCGGATGCGTCCAGGAATCGGGCGCGCCCCAAGTATGTTCGTCATACATCAACGCATCCCGCCACGCGCTGCTGAAAACCCTCTGGGGGTATTGCAATGCATCAAGCATATCCCAGAGCATCTGCGCCTGGGCGATTTTCTCCGTGGCGTTGCGGTTAATTCGGGTGATGCGAGGCGTGCTGGCCGCCCCATCCTCCCAGTATGGGTTGTAGTCTCCACGATAAGATGGGATCGATTGACCGTATTGCGCGGCAAACTTTTGCTCAGCATGATTCACTGTGCTGATAACCAATCGCGGCCAGACATGCGTTTTATTCCATCGCGTAATCAGCGCCGGGAGATACTTCGGCGGCGGCGCGCTGTCGACTCCTTCCATAACGTACATAATCGAATAGGGAAAATGGGGATGTCCCGCGGCAAACCAGTGGAGCCACGGGCGAATATCCGCCACGGTAAACCACGGCGAACAATAATTCTGATTAGCCTCTTGCCAGACCATGATCCTTTGTTTTCCGGAAGGTGACAACCAATAGAATGCCCGTCCATTGAAATTATTTTCAAACCCTACATGCGTAATTCCGTTCGGCCCCCAGAGAAAATATTTAATGCCGGCATCGGCCAGCACCGGCACAGCCCCCCAAGTCACGCCGGGCACATCGCACAGCATGGCTGAATTAATTTTCAATCCGTAACGCACACGCAATTGGTGGGCATAGTCCAGCCATGAAATCAGTTCCTGGGGCCGACACAGGCCAGTCAACTCATTGCAATATGTGCCGTCAAGCGCCATTGTGTCTGCGCGTACCGCATTGATAAACCCGGCGGTTAGCATGGGCGAGGCATGCTCAAAACCTTTGAGATAGCCGTCGACCTCAATCATGCTTTCAATATTCCACTTAAACCGTGAGGCTGCGTGCAGAGAGGCGGTGCGTTTGATTAATTTAAGCGCTTCATTAATGTAGACATGGTGGTCATGAATCGCCACGGGTTGGTAAAATAGATAGCCGATATCAACATGCGAATGCGGCAGAACATAAATTGTCCGATGCGGTACCGGCCTGCGTACCGCAGCCAGTGTGGATATGGTCTTTCCATCGGCGATCAATTCAATGTCCGGGGTCTCAGCGTGGCGCACCGGAGGGACCGATAAGCGAATCGTGTGCATGCCGGGGTCGCAATGAATCGCGATGGGTTCTGCATCGCCGATCCGCACTTGGAGCAATTCCGGTGCTTTGCTGCGGAACAGTCGCAATCGCAGCGTCTGCATGGCCTGGCCGGAGCCGGATCGCGCCAGGGCCACGTTGTCCCAGCGGGCGCTGAGCAGGGCCGCTCCCGTAGGTTTTTGAAGCGTGGTGTCTTTTGGCGCAAACAACTGGATGGCACCAAAAATCATCCAACTTCCACGAAGCGTGCGAATCGTAACAAGATTATTTCCGCGTCTCAGCCAGTCTGCTGGAAAATTGATCCGCCAGAGATATGGTTTGGCGGCGAAGAGATTGCCGTTTAGCGAAGCGTTACCGCCGCCCGGCGGTAGTTGCTTTTTAACGGCGTGGTCATTAACGGCCACGGACACCAGAGGGGGATTGTGTGCGGCGGTGTCAATCAGATCGATGGCCAAACAGGCCGTACCCTTCCGTGCGGCCACGTGCAGTTGAAATGCGATGCGGCCAACATGGCGTAAGCCTCCGGACCAATCGTGGTACGGGCCATAATAGCCAGCCCATATATCGGCCGGTCCCGGAAGTACGTAAGGCCATGTGGATTGCTTGGAAAGGCCAACAACGTAACAGGGATCGTGATTGCCATAATGTGGATGGATAGTGGATAAATGTGTCGGCGCATTATTCGGCCCGATGGTATAACCCGGACATCGTGCATACTGTTGCCAGAGATTGGGGGCCAGTGCAAAACCGGCGTCGCTGTGGCCGGGTGTTCCAATGTGCCACAACAGGTGACCATTTACAGCCGCATGACATGG
>JAJZJL010000093.1 GCA_021810145.1 Planctomycetota bacterium
CATTCGCAATGTCCTGATCCCACTGGAGGCTCTGGACATTGCCGCCGCCGCATGTATTCAAATCCGGTTGAATTCTTCCTGAATGGCGTACTGTAGTGCATGCTCCCGATAAGATCGTCCATCCCTCACCCCGCCGAATCCGCCCCGTTCGCCCCCGTGCAACTCGCGTGCCCTATCACGACGAGCGTCGGTCTGCTGCGCTATGCCGGAGCCCACGGCGGCAACCGGCCACGGCCACGGCTACCTTGGCGTAGCATTCGTCACGGCTGGAAAGTGGCTGTTGCCCTTGACATCCAATCCGAAATGTACTAAAATTTGAGTAATTCGATTTACCGGTGCTAAGTGCTTCGGTATCGACAAGTTGAAATTCAGGTTGCCGATCAGCTAAAGGTGATGGCAGCCCTTTGGTTCAAAATTCTGCGTCACCTGTTGCGGTGACACCGCAATCCGCCCGGTTGTGCGGAAAAATCAGATCGCTCCTGAGGGAGCCAAAAGGAGTTGTTTCATGGTTACCACATCTCGTCTGGCACTGTTGACATTGGTTACTGCGGCATTGGGCATCGCGGCTTATGCGGGTGCCTCCCGCGCGTCAACCATCATCGTTTCCGATGGGTTCTCGGGGACGAATGGTTCCGATATTAATGGCCGCACACCCGATGGTGCCAATCTCCCCGGCTCGGCATGGCAAGTCGTGCAGCAGAATACAACCGGAGCAAGCCCCATGACAATAGATACGTCGCTGGGTAATCCGTCACCCTCCGCCAACACCAACTTTAACGATGCTGCCGGAATCAGCATCGCCAGTTCCATGGGCTATACCGAACCCTCTGTGCTTACGATCAGCAGCGATTTAAATATGGGAACCATTGTGGGCGGAGGTTTGGCCTACAACGCGTACGGCGTCGGGCTGGGATTTTGGAACACCCTGCCGGTAGCCGGACAGAGTGCGCCAACGGGCTTTACGGGGATCACAATGGATCCGTATGGTGATCTTACGTTTATTAATAACGGAACCGCCAGTACAACGGCAAAGGCTGCGGCACCAAGTAGCGCCAGCATTGCCGGTGGATATATCAGCGGGTTCAACACGCTAACATACTCGATCGATACCGGAACGGGGGCTATCACGCAACTGACATTCGACGGCACTGACCTCACAAATTCTTTTTCAGGGCTGACAGTCTTTACTCCAAGCGTGGCGACATTCGCCGGGTTTTATGGAAACAGTCCATATAGCGCCAGCGAAAATGGTTATGTTGATAATTTTTCCGTCTCAACAACCGCTGCTGTGCCGGAACCGGCGACGCTGGGCCTTTTTGCATTAGGTGCCTTTGGTTTGCTGCTGGTTACCCGGAAGCGCAAGGTCGGTACCTGATCGCGGCAGAGAATTCGTGATTGCGGAGGGCTGCGCCCCACGCAGCACTCTTGGTCTGTTTCGATTCGTACACTTTTTTCAGGAGTTGGTTATGTTGAACTCTCAGGGTTTGGCTGGCGGCATGATTGGCGTGCCACCAATGGTTCATCCGCATTCACCTCGCAATCTGAAAATGAGATGGCAACCTTCAGGTTTTACACTCATAGAATTGTTGGTGGTTATTTCCATCATTGCCGTTCTTATAGCGTTGCTTCTGCCGGCGCTGGCGCGGGCAAAAATACTTGCGGCCCGCGTTACATGCTCCTCAAACCTAAGGGAAATCGGACAGAGTATTTATGAGTATGCACAAAGCAACCGTGGACAATATCCAACTCCCAATGCATATAACTGGGCGTTTGGTGGCCTCGCGTTTTATCCGGGCACGCAGCCGCAATCAGAACCACCGTACCAACCTGGAACCTCGCTATTCCAGCCCAGCGGTTTGGCATTGTTATACAGTTCGGGCATACTGCGGAACCCCGCGCTGATCTATTGTTCCCAGCCGGGTCAATTTCCATGGGAAAGCGGTACAAACACCGCCGCAGGAAGTTTAGGCTTAGGGTACAACCTTAATAAAGTTAACGGAAACTGGAAGCAGGTTAATTGGTTTAATGTTAGTGCAGGATATTGCTATTGCTACAAAATGCAGCAGGGCTATCAACCCAGCCCAGGTGCAGCGGGTATAATCCAATATTGTAATTATGAGCCAGGCCACGATTACGTTCAAGAGCCAACCAGTCCTGGATCGAGTATTTTAGCTACGGATATTGATGTGACCGCCAGCGGCGCTTGGCTCATCTCCGGTTCTGACTTGAGCAACCATGTTGATAGTTCTTCATCCAATGGAATGCCGGACGGCGCGAATGAGCTTTACAATGACGGTTCTGTGAGTTGGGTGGGGCCGCCCGACATGCTGCATAACGGGTTTGGGTCGTCACCACCTGATCCGGCGGCGACCGGGCTCACGGTCGGCAACCAATCGAACAGTTTGGCCTATTGGAGATAAGGACTGCCGGGGGCGATCGTCTTTGCTATCGTTTAGCTTACTGCGAGCAACTGGAGTTGATTCAGCATAGTACGCTCCATCGCAGCGCGCTGATCCAAGCTCAATAGGCTTTGTGTGTGACCGGAAGGTGATCCTCGCCGCCAGCAATGCGATGGACATCCTTCGCCTTGATTGCGGGCTAGCCTGCGGTATCGTCATGGCCTTTATTGGGTTGACGCTGAAATATTCGAATCCAATCCGAACTGCCGGCCGGAAATGTTTTGCGCCAACCATTGGGATCAGGCAAGCGTATCAGAACATCCGCAACGCGGTGGCAGATACGGGCGGAACACGAAATCGACTTTTATAATGTACTGTGCAGGCTCTTAGAATGAGAAACCTCAGCGACTACCATGGCATGGCAACGAGGAAAGCTTGCATGCTTTCCGCTCTAGCGCTTATTGCCATGGTCTGCACTTCACAACAGATGCTCTACTGCTTGCCAGCTAAGCGCCATTACTCGCTGGTGCTCTGGAATTGGACTCAGCCATGCTCGAACCTTCAGACTTTTTCCGATTGGGTCAGTAACTTTAAATCCATCGGGGGCACGACGATAACCATCTCCGTGCCTTGGAATCAGCTTGAGCCTCAACAGGGGCAGTTTAATTTCAGCTACATATCCCAGCGCCTGGCGATTACCCAAAGTTACGGTATGAATCTGAAGGTGGAGATTAATAGTTATTATTCCGGGGCCCAGCCAAGCTGGCTGAATACCTGCGATTTTTGGGGGGGCAATGGACAGCCGATCGCGGGATCTCCCGCCTCTTATGCGGATGCCAATTTTTCAAACGCTTATGATGCGCTGTCAACCAATATTGCCGCGGAATTCAAAGGGGACGGAATCACGTACACCCCGTTCATCGGGCCGGATGCGGAACTGAAGTACGGCGGCTGGTCCACATATGATCCGGCAAGTTTGCAGCTCTGGCAGCAGAGCATTAATGCGTCAACACGTCCAAGTTGGCTTACCAATGCAGTTGGAGATGCACCGCTTCCACAGACCCCGCCAGTGCCCGGTCCCACACATGGCACACCGGACCAAACACCGGCCGACACCGCCTTTATCGCGTTTCGCCAGCATATACTGCGTACGACGGAGGCAAACTTTGTAAATGCGATCCACGCCGGTGATCCCGGTGCGCAGGTGAGCGTACCATTGGGGGAGGGATACCGGGCGGAGAGTGCACAGTTTGCCAACCAAGATTATTATGGCCTGTCACTTGGCGCTAACGCAATTGCGCACAGCTGGGACTTCAACATGCATTCATCGGCGAACCCGAGTCTGCATCAATCGTGGCAGGCCGCCGCGTCGGTGGCCGCGTTCGAGGGCATTAGCGGCCTGCCAACGACATTCGAGTTTGATTCCCCCACCACCATGCAAGCGGCCGGCTTCAGCACCACAAATATTGAAAACATTGGCAGCGATGTGCTCGCTGCCGGAGGCAATGGTTTTCAGGTGGCGAACTTCAGTTATTATTCTAAACTGCCATCACAATATCCATACCTGGTGGCACTGGGGAAGGAGTTGCAAAGCGCCCCGTCACCAGCTCAGCCGCCCCCGGACCATACCATCCTGCTATTTCTCTCCAATTGGGCCAACTATGACTACCGCGAGTCCACACAGTGGGTATACCAGGCCCAATTCGGCGCGTGGCGGACGCTGGAACAAAACGGATACGCGGTGCGCATCATCAACGAAAGCGACCTATCGCAGAATCTATCCGGGTATCGGGGACTCTATGTCGCATTCTCTCCCCCGCAGTTATTGCCATCAACCGACGCGGCCAAGTTGTACAGGCTGGAGTCGTCGATTCCAACCATTATCGAATACGGCGCTATTCCAGGATTGAAATCTCAAGCGGGGGACACATACGCGACGAGTTCGTTCGGCACCGTTATGACCACCGACTCCGCCCTGCCGATCATGCCCTTGAGCCGGACCTTCGTCACCGGACCGGGGAATATCATGACGATTGGATATCCGCTGGGTTACATGTGGGCGTTTCAGAACGATCCTGCCCAGGAGAGCGCCTTTCAATTGGCTGCTCAAGATACATTCGGACTGCCCACGGTGCCGGTGCCCGAGCCGTGCGGACTTAGAATTCTCGGAGCGGCTGCGGGCTGTGCCGCATTGTTCTTCCGGGGGCATCGAAGGCGAAGTGATGCGCAACGGCGCAAGTGAGGTCGTCCCGATATTATCTGAAAATCGGCCACGATTCTCATGGATGTTTTTCATGGGAGCACAACTGGACTTTTTGCGTCTTTCAGATATGACGGCCATTTAGGATTTAAGCATCCTGGCAGTTTGAAGGCGGTATGACAGTGATTCCATTTTTCTTGCAGAGGTACAAATAATGAGTAGTGATTTCAACAGGCGCGAGCTGATCAAGCTGGCGGCATTGGCACTTGCCGGGTTGCCTGAAGTTGCGATCGGGACATCTGCCGCGAGCGCGAAAGTTCAAGACGCAACAAAGATGTTTTCAAGCTCTACCATTGGTGCCTACAACCCCGAAGCGCCGCCGGGGCCGTCTTTTACCGCCCCGCAAATTGCGGAACAGTGGGCCGCGGGAGAAAAGATCTACCAGGCTGTCATTGCGGCGTTTCATGACGGCGCTTACACAGTTGATATTCCGCCCGGAGATTATCGCTTTTCATCTTTTTACCATCCGGATACGAAGGCGTTTTTATTGCGCGGGCTGAAGCGGCCCAAAGATCATCCTTTTATAATTAACGCCCATGGTGCCACCTTCTGGTTCCCTATGGAGTCGCGATTACCGGATTACCACCTTATGGTGCGAATTGAGGATTGCGCAAATATTACCATCCAGGGATTAACCGTGGATAGCGCCCAGCGCGGTTGCATGGAGGGTCGCATTGTTAAGCTTGACCACACCAACAACGAGATTGTGATACGGCCATTTCCGGGCACACGGTTGATTAAGCCGGCCAATCCGGCGATTGCTGATAACAATCGGGTGCGATTTTTGCCGTTCAAGGCCAATGGCGACAACATGCCCGCTTTGTACCAGATCAATCGCGGTTGGGGGCCGGAGAACGATCTTTTCACAGAGCTTAAGGCGCAGCGCGATGGCACCTATCGACTGCAACTTAAGACGCGTAATCTGCTGAAAACGGCGCGAGATCCGGACTGGATACGCACATATGGACCAGGGGAAACGCTGGAAGTCGGCGATTTAATCGCAGTGCTTTACAGTGTGGCGGCCGCCTTTCACATTCATGAGAGTCGATGCATCACGCTTACGGACTGTCAATCCTATGCCGCCAAGAGCTTTGTGAGTGAAAACGGTGGTTACGGGGCACATCGCTATTTGAATTGCCGGTTTATTTCGCGCCCCGGCACCAACAATTTACTGGGTGGAGAAGGCGTCGCAATGAGCAATGGAATGGAATATGGATCGCTGATGGATGGTGTGGTAACCGGGCGTACCACCGATGATCCGTATAACAATCACTCACATTGGAAGCTCTCGGAGAGCGTAACACCAGAGAGCATCACGTTCACAGCGCCGTTGCCGAAGGGGCTGGCTGCCGGCGATCGAGTCGATATTTATGATCGAACCAAACCCGGCCTGCTGGCCTCTGTGCCGATTAAACTGATCGAGGGTCGTACGCTCCGCTTCGCCGGGCCGTTGGAAATATTGAGGAGTAATCCCGGTAAGCTGGCAGCATTTTTCCCGCGTTTCTCCAACCAGGGATGGGTTATCCGCAATTGCTTTTTCGTGAATTGCTACCAGCGAATCCTGGTGCAGTGCGGCCATGGATTATTCGAGAATAATTTCATGCTTCGCATGGGAGATAGTCTGGTTCTTGAAACGTGTTTTCCCGACGGCATTGAAGGCGGAAATCCCTCGCACATTACCATACGTAATAATGTCTTTTATAATTCTGCCATCAGTCCGGTTATCTCGCCGATTGTTCTGAGCGGATACATGCGGCCGCTGCAAAACGTGCGAATCGAGGGCAATGTCATATTTCGAAGCGGACATGCGGCTATCAGGGTGGACGGTGCGGAGAAACTGATTCTTCGCAACAACCTGCTGGTAGATCCTGGGCTGGGATACCGGATTATTCCCGGACGGGCCGGAGGCGACGTTACCAGTTACGGAGCGGTTCCCACCGGACAGATGACACGCGGCGTTGCCGCGAAATCAATTAAAGCGATACCAGCGTCGATATTGCTGCGTAAGGTCAGCGGGGCGGTCGTCACGGGTAATGCGGTGGTGGGCAATACCCCGCCGGTGACGGCGACCCATGGGTTGATAAGTCTGGCCGCATGCCGCAATATAGCCATGAATAACAACTTGCAACGCAGGACCGATGCCGACACGGTACAACGGCTATCGCATTTGATTACCAGACGATATCTTCCGGCCACGGCTATTTTGCGGCGAGGTGGCTTTTGACTCTCAAAAAACACATGCTTAATCGTCGCGAGCTTATCCAAAATATTGCCGCCGTGAGCACCGTGCGGGCGGTCGGTGGCGTTGGAGCTCAGCAATCACGGTCAATCTCGGTGGCGGAACGCGTATTGGCATTATCGGACATGGCAATTGAATTAACACGGCAGGGTTGGAGCAGGCCAGAACGCAATTGCCGAAGCAAGGGCAAGAGCCTGACAATAGGCCATCGGCAATTCAAATCCGGGCTGGGCACAGTGGCAGACAGTATTTTGCAAATAGATCTCAAAGGTGCGGCGAAGGCATTCTCCGCGTGGGTTGGACCGGACGCCGTCGGCGGACCCAGTGCATGTGTTAGGTTTTACGTTGTGGTGGATGGTCGGGTGGCGGTCCGAACACCAGCGATAAAGGGAGGAAGCGCTCCGGTGCAGATTTTCGTCAATCTCAAGGGTGCAAAAAAAATGCTCCTGGTGGTGGATGCGGCCGGGCACCACACTTGGAATAACTATGCCGACTGGGGGGATGCGGCCATTACGCTGCAAGCCCATGCCACGGCACTGCCGGAGGCGCAACGGTACGAGCCGGATATGAGTGTACCGGAAATCGCGCATGGTAATTCTGAACAGCCTGAGTTCCATGGGCCGCAGGCCATCGGGACAACGCCGGGAAAGCCATTTATCTTCAGGATTCCCGTCACGGGCTCGGGGAAAATAAACCTGAGCGTCACGGGCCTCCCGGCAGGCCTGGAATTGAATCAGCAGGGTGTGCTGCGGGGAAGCGTGGAGCATGGCGGTTCTTACAAGGTGGAGATTGTCGCCCGAAACCACCTTGGCCGGACCAGTCGGCGGTTGGAAATACGCGCCGGAGAACGAATGCTGGCCCAAACGCCGCCCATGGGTTGGAGTTCCTGGAATGCGTTTGGAGTGAATGTTGATCAGGAGAAAGTCTGGCGGGCGGCGGATCTGCTGGTCCGTTCCGGCTTGGCGGGAAAGGGTTACAGCTTTGTCAACATTGACGCGGGCTGGACCGGTCAGCGGAACTCCGCCGGGCGGATCATGCCGGACAAAACAAAGTTTCCGGACATCAAGGCTTTGATTGACCATGTGCATGCCTTGGGACTGAAGTTCGGCCTTTACGCATCGCCGGGACCGGAGGATTGTGGCGGCTTTATCGGAAGCTATGGTCACGAAATACAGGATATCCAGACTTATGCACAATGGGGTGTGGATTACTTCAAATATGACTGGTGCAGCTATGGGCAGACCATCACCGCGACTCCGAAGACCGCTGAATACATTGAACCTTACGCGATAATGGGGCAGGCCATTGGAACCGTAGATCGAGATATTGTTTTCAGCTTATGCCAGTATGGCATGGCGGATCCATGGAAATGGGCCGCCGGGCCGCAAGTACGCGGCAACCTGTGGCGGATTTCGGATGACCTGATAGATTTCTGGGCATCTGTATGCGTTAACGGATTTCACTGTGACCGGAACATCGCAGCCTATGCTGGCCCGGGACATTGGAATGATCCGGATATGCTTGTAGTTGGAACCATGGATTTCACCAATGCCGGGTTAGGTTTTCCAGGCAAGCCGCAGCCCTCGCGTCTGACACCGCTTGAGCAGCAGACACATATCACGCTGTGGTCATTGCTGGCAGCTCCGCTGATTATTGGCTGCGATCTGTCTAAACTGGATCCATTCACGCTGGACCTGCTTTCCAATACGGAAGTGATCGCCGTGGATCAGGATGTGCTGGGAAAGCAGGCCCAATGCATCAAACAGATCGGCTGCATTCAAATTTGGGCGCGGCCACTGGCGGACGGGACCGCGGCGGTTGGAATATTCAACTTGGGGCCGGTGGCGGAAAAAGCGTCCGTGAGGTGGTCGGAACTTACCGTTATCTTGCCGCGGGATATGGTGCTTTCCGGCAAGCAGCCCACGCGTGATTTATGGATGCGGCGCAACCTCGGGCATCGCGATGGCTTGGATATGGAATTACCCAGTCATGGATCGATGTTCGTTAAGGTGGGAAGACCGAGGCCGGCAGTCGGCCGATAAGAGTGATGAAAAATGATTTACATATCATATGGAGCGCAATAATGCGTACAATGCGAGTGATCTTATTAACCACGATGATGTTGCTGCTTGGGTGCATCTCGCCGTTGGCGCAAGGCCAGGATGTGTCTCACCGTGAGTTTTCCCTGACGCTTTGGAATTGGGATCCATCATGCGCGAAATTAAAGGAGTTTCGACGATGGGCCAAAGATTTCAAGAGCGTTGGAGGAACGGAAATATACATTTCCGCCGCATGGAATCGGTTGGAACCTGAACCAGATGATTATCACTTTGGTTTTATTGCCCGTCGTTTAGCCGTTGCCGACAAGCTTGGACTTAAATTGGGCGTTCGGATCAACAGCTATTGGGGCGGTGCAACACCACAATGGCTGAAGGTCGATAAATGGGAACATGCTTCCGGTAAGGTTGCGCAGGGCGGCATACCGTCTATTAACGATCCGCGATTCTGGCGGGCCTTTTCGCCTTTTTGCACCCACTTGGCCAGGCACTTCCGCGGACAGGGCGTTGATTGGTGTGCCTTTATCGGCTCACAGGCGGAAAATAAATATGGAAATTGGTGTACCTTTGATCCGGCGAGTTTGCGTCTCTGGCGGAAAAGCATTCGAGCCCGCCCGCGACCAGGCTGGTTGGTTCGTATTGTCGGCAATGCGCCGTTGCCGCAAACGCCGCCGATTCCCGACGAAACCCACGGCACACCCGATCGCTCGCCCGCGGATTTGGCTTTCATCGCATTTCGGCAAGAGAATTGGCGGGTGGCGTTGCGGCGGTTTAACGCTGCAATCCGTGCCGGTGATTCCAAGGCGCATATTGTTGTGCAGTTGGGAGAAAGCTATCGCAGTGGCTCTGCGCAGATGTCCAACCTTGACTACTACGGGATGTCACGCGGAGCGGATAAAATTTTGCAAAGCTATGACTTCTGGTGGCATGCTCATCAGAGAATCTGGGAGATGCAGGCGGACTTGGCCGCCTTTCAGGGCATAACGCTCAAGCCGGTGGCCATTGAGTTTGACAGTCCTGGTGGTATGGCCAGTGTGGGTTACACGCCGACATTTCTTTCGGCGATGGGAAAGGCGGCGGTTCGCGAAGGATGCGGGATTGAGGAGTGCAATGCGGGTGGATTTAAAACCCTTCCATCCGGATATTCGTACATGAAGGCGTGGGGACAGATGTGTGACGAGGCAGGGCGGGCGCAAGCAATTCGTCCTGATGCGAAAAGCACAATTTTGTTATACGTCTCTAAATGGGCCAACTATTGCTATCGTGAGCCAACCGAATGGCTGAACAGGGCGCAATTCGGAGCTTGGCGTATGTTAACGCACGATGGGTTTCATGTGCGCATGATCTGCGGGGACAACTTGAAAGAATCCCTGGCTAATTACCGCGGACTTTATGTCGCTTTTTCGCCGCCGCAACTTGTGCCATCAGCAACTCGTCGCAGGTTATTGAAATTGGAATCGGTTATACCCACGATCGTGGAAGTGGCGAACATTCCTCGGAAAGCAAGAGAGCACATCATGATCGTCGAACATTTTAACGGTGAGATGGGATCCGTTCTTCCGGTGGGACACATTCCAGCAACGGACCGGACGGGGCACCGCTGGAGATTCTTTGCGCAAGACCGTGCTGGATACGCGCATGCACCAATGCGCATTGCTGAGGGTCCCACGGCTGCTACGCGTGGCTGCGCTACTAATTTTAACGATGCCGCATATATCAAACTTCGCGGCAAGCGCCATTATCATGTGCCGGGGTTGTTGAAAATCCAGGCTCGCATAAAGGTAAACACCTGCGATCAGGTTGGCCTGGGCTACTACTCCCGACCTCCGACCAGTGTTACCGACGGATTTTCCGGATTAATTATCAATCGTATCAATGGACAAATCCAACTATGCGTCCATGGAACTCCCGTTGGGCCGCCTCGACCAGCGCCTTTTCTCGGCTGGCGGGCGCAAGCGTTTTACAAGTTATCTCTGCAGATTAACACCAATACGGGTGCCGTGACGGCGGTATCTTACAATGGGCATGATATTTCAGATGAATTTCACGGACAAACGCATGGATTTGTAAAATCGGCCACGACTTACGCGGGCTTTTACGGTTTATCAGGCTCCAGCGCAAAGGCCACGGGGATGGTGGCGGCGTTCTCGGTTACCGGACGAACCGCCAATTTTGTCTCGCATGCGCCCGGAATCGGTGAATTCGCCCGCAGCGCAGCCGGTCTGCCGATCGCGCCCGAGTTATCTCACCCGCTGATACGAAATCATAACACGGTGTTGGTGGGGTATCCATTGGGCTATGTATGGAATCGTGGTACGGATCGTCAGGCACAACAACGGGTGCTCAACTGGGCGATCGCACGCAGTTGGGGACGATAGAGCATATCCCGCGCAAAGATCGGGGATCGCATCAAAAAAAGGAAATGTGCATGAACCATCACTTGAATAAGGAACCTGTTATGTTATACGACAGGCTTAAAAAGCTACTGGCTTTGCTTGCTTTTGGATTTACTGCTTTGGCCAGTATTAACCACTATGCCATCGCCGCGCAGGCGGGCAATCCTCTGCAAAACATTCAAGGACTGACACGTTCAGATTTTGGACGAGCGGACTGGATTTCCGCACCACTGCCGCCACATAATCCGTTGCGTAAACTAAGCTGGGTATGGGGGCGCACAGGTGGCGGCGGCACAATTCCGAGCACAGCCTGGTTTCGACGACAAGTAAAGTTGCCCGGCCATGCCGTCATTCGCAAAGCGATATTTAATATTACTGCGGACGAACAGTTCACACTCTATGTCAACGGTGTTCGGGCTGCGCAAAATACACAGTGGCGCGGAGCAAACTGGAATACTGTCTATCATCCGAACATCACAAAACTATTACACGGCGGGTTCAATACGCTGGCCATTTCCGCCAGTAGCCAGGGCGATAATATCAATCATGCCGGACTGATCGGTACTCTGGCTATCACCCTCGGTTCCGGGGCGGAGGTTCGCGTGCCGATAGACACCACGTGGCTGACCACCGAGAAGCAACCGAAGCAGGACTGGAATAAGGCCGGCTTTAACACGACAGGTTGGAGCCACGCCAAATCCGTCGCCCGCTGGGGGCTAAAGCCGTGGGGCCATCGGCCCAATCCGCGACAGGCGTTGCCGCTGTTCAGATACCACTTTGTTGCAGCTCATGCGATTAAAAGCGCTGTGGTTTATGTGTGCGGATTGGGACAGTACGATTTGTTTATCAACGGTCGCAAGGTCGGCGATGATGTCTTGCAGCCGGGCTGGACGGATTATAAAAAGACCGTTTTATATAACTCCTACAATGTCACATCAATGCTACGGCGTGGTGGCAACGCTATCGGTGTCATGCTTGGCACAGGTATGTATGACTGCCCGGAGGGAACGCGCCGATACGAGCACGCTCCGAATCCGTTTGGCCGACCAAAACTCATTTTGCAATTGCGCCTGGTATTTAAAGATGGTGTGAAAAAAGATATTGTCAGCAACAGCCGGTGGCGTGCAACTTCTGGCCCCGTACGTTTCTCCTCAATTTATGGCGGAGAGGATTACAACGCTCTCTATGCCATTCCCGGCTGGAATAAACCCGGTTTTGATGACAATCATTGGCAACGAGCGTCAGTGGTTCAGGGGCCGGGCGGCCGACTGGTACCACAAACAGCACCGCCCGTGAAAGTCATGCAAATCTATCACGCCATTGACATAGCCCATCCAAAGCCGGGCGTACGCGTCTATGATTTGGGTCAGAATATAGCCGGGCGATTTGTTATCAAAGCGCGCGGACCGGCGGGTTCAAAGCTCATTGTGTACCCATCGGAGTTGCTGCATCCGAACGGTACGCAGTGGCAATCCTGCGCCGGGCCAATCTGGTGTGTCTACACACTTAATGGCAAAGGTGTAGAGACATTTCACCCGATTTTCTCCTATTTTGGGTTTCGATATGTGCAAATTAACGCGGTGCCAGCCAGTAAATCCAGTTTGGACCGCAGACCCGCCGTGCTTAGTGTGCTCGGACAGGCTACGCATAGTTCGTCCCCCACCATCGGCCATTTTTCATGCAGCAATAAACTGCTGAATCAAATCCATCATCTGATCACCATGGCCATGGTCAACAACATGGTCAGCGTCATAACGGATTGCCCCACCCGCGAAAAAACCGGCTGGCTGGAAGATACGTATCTGGTGGGACCGGGGATTATGGACAACTATCTTGTGCCGAAGTTGTATGAGCAAACCGCGGCCAATATGCGTGACGCCCAGTGGCCTGATGGCATGGTGCCGGATTTCGCACCAGAATACTTTAACTACCCTGGCGGATTTATCAATTCGCCGGAATGGGGCAGCGCATGCGTACTTGATCCATGGCTGGCCTACAAATACTTCGGCGATAAGCGGATATTGTCGCAGAATTATCAGATGATGATCCGCTACCTTACGTACCTTAAGTCCCGCGCCAAACACCATATTCTCATGTTCGGCCTGGGAGACTGGTTTGACCTCGGCCCCCGGGCGCTCGGCGTGGAGCAACTGACAAGTTTGGGAGTAACTGCCACTGCCACGTGGTATCGAGATTTGATGACACTGGTAAAAATCTCACGAATCTTGGGTCATGCACATGCTGCACAGCATTTTGCCGCCGAGGCCAGAGATGTCCGAGCGGCATTCAACCAAAGATTCTACCATCCCGTGACCGGTCAATATGATCGCGGAAGCCAGTGCGCCAATGCAATGGCCCTGGCCACCGGAATAGTGAAGAAGGCGGATCGGCGTAAAGTGTTGGCAGATTTAATCGCCAACATTCATCAGCACCATGATCATACCACAGCCGGGGACATCGGATTTCATTATGTGGTACAGGCGTTGACGGATGCGGGGAAATCGCAGTTGCTATACAAAATGGCAACGCGGACAAGCCCACCAAGCTATGGTTATCAGATCGCCCACGGTGCGACGGCGCTGACGGAAGCATGGAACTGCAATCCGGATGATTCACAGGACCACTTCATGCTGGGGCATATTGAGCAGTGGTTTTACAGCGGCTTGGGTGGGATACGAGTTGATATGGCCCGCAAGCCGGGGCACCAATTGGAAATCCGGCCCGCGATTGTGAGCAATCTGAAATGGGTGCGGGTCAGTTATGACTCGGTGCTGGGAAAAATTGTCAGCAATTGGCAACGGCACGGAACTCACTTAAATTTACAGTTCGTCGTTCCGGCACATACCACGGCTCGTGTTTATTTACCCACAACCGATCCGCAGAAATTAAAAATCAATCACCGGCTGTTGCGTCGTGCGGGAGTGCATGTAATACGCATCTTGCGCGATGAGGTAATTTTCGACGCCCCGCCGGGACATTATTGGTGCACCGGTCAATATTACTGAAAGTAGCAACTTCCACGTGAGTAGAAAAATGAATGTTGGTACCAATGAATTGCTGCAGCGCGCGTGGCGGAAGAAAATGATCGTTCCAGGATTCAATATTCCATATCTGCCGATGCTCGAACCGGTCGTGCAGGCTCTGCGCGACTGCAATTCGTTCGGTCTGGTTATGGTGGCGCGACTGGAATGGATGAAGTTTGAGGCACGGAGCCTGACGGCGGTCGCAGAGGAGTATCATCGCGTGAAAGATGAACGCTATACGCGCCTGCACCTGGACCATGTGCCAGTTATTGACGAAGACAACCTTCGTGTGAATTATTTACCCATCATAAGAAACGCGATCTCCGCCGGTTTTCAATCGGTCATGATTGATGGCTCGCGTTTGTCTTTAGCGAATAACATCGCGGCGACCAGGGAGGTGGTGGAGCTGGCGCATGCCGCCGGTGTAGCAGTTGAGGGTGAGTTGGGCGCAGTGATGGGGCACGAGGATGGCCCCACAGGCTCATACGAGGAGATATTTGCCAGCGGCAAGGGGTTCACCGATCCCTCCGAAGCCCAGCAGTTTGTCCGGCAGACCGGAGTTGACTGGCTGTCAGTGGCGATCGGATCCATTCATGGCGCGATCTCAAACGCCTTTAAGGATCAGAAAAAGGTGGAGGCGCGGCTCAATATTCCACATTTGCAGCGCATCAGTGAAGTGGTGAACATTCCGATGGTACTCCATGGTGGAACTGGGATTGCACGACGGTACATTCTGGATGCGGTGCAATACGGCTGCATTAAAATCAACATAGGCACGGCATTGCGTCAGCCCTTTGAGCAGACGCGTGGTGCTTCGGTGGTAAAGGCGAAGCAGGCGGTATACGACACGACCTTGTCGCTACTCCGGAATGAATTGGATGTCACCGGTTCGGCATCAGTTATCAACCCCTGAAAGGAACAATGATGGAAACGATTCCCAAAACAACATTCGCATTATTCTTCGGCAATCGCGGCTTTTTCCCTGCATCTCTGATCGCCCGGGCACGACGGGAATTGCAGGTGCGATTGGAACAAATGGGCCACAAAGTGCTCATGCTGGACGAGAAAGCTACACGCCACGGTGCTGTCGAAACGCGCGTGGAAGCCCGACGTTACGCGGAATTTCTAAATCAACACCGCGGGCAATTCGGCGGCGTGATACTAAGCTTGCCAAACTTTGGTGATGAGACCGGTGCCGTTATGGCATTGCAGGACGCGGGGGTGCCCATACTGATACACGCCTACCCCGACGAATTGGACAAGATGGGACCCACGATGCGTCGAGATTCGTTTTGCGGCAAGCTCTCAATTATGGATGTGTTTTGTCAATACGGCATCAAGTTTACAGCGTTACAGCCGCACACGGTAGCCCCCACTTCGGATGCTTTTGCGGACAATATCGATTATTTTGACCGGCTTTGTCGGGTGGTTGGCGGAATGCGCCGCATGACAATAGGAGCCATTGGTGCCCGCACGACGGCGTTTAAGACGGTGCGGATTGACGAACTGACATTGCAGCGGCATGGTATTACCGTTGAAACCATTGATTTGTCAGACATTTTCCTTCGAATTGAAGCGCTCGATGCAGGCAATAAGCTGGTGCGAGAGAAGGCGACGTTTCTTACCGGTTACACCGACTTTTCCGCTGTGCCAGGGGAAGCCGTCACCAACATGGCCCGTCTGGGTGTGGTGTTGGATCAGATCGCCGAAGAGTTTCAGCTTGATGCTCTCGCCATTCGATGCTGGATCGAACTGCAGAAAAAACTGCATATATCACCCTGCACGCTGTTAAGCGAGCTAAATAATCGCGGAGTTGCCACCGCGTGTGAAGTGGATATAGGATCGGCGGTTATGATGCGAGCCTTGCGGTTGGCATCGGGCCAGGTAACCACATGTCTGGATTGGAACAACAATTACGGCGACGATCCCGATAAGTGCATCCTTTTCCACTGCGGTCCGGTCCCCCAACGGATGATGAAGGCCAAGGGGACCGTAACGGACCACAGCATGCTGGCCCACACGGTGGGGGCCGGATGCTCGTGGGGTTGTAATACCGGCCGCATCGCTGCTATGCCAATCACGTTTGGTAATGTGCTCACGCAAGATGGGAAAATTAGATGTTACGTTGGACAAGGCCGATTTACCGAAGACGAAATTGCCGACGACTTTTTCGGTTGCGCAGGTGTGGTTCAGATCGCGAATTTACAGGACTTGCTGCAAACAATCGGAATGACCGGGCATCGCCACCATGTTGGTGTCACGCCCGGACACGTGGCGGGTCCTATCCGTGACGCATTTAGCGCCTACCTGAACTACGAGGTAACAAAAGCGTGAGCATTTTGGGTATTGATATCGGTACGACCGGCTGCAAAGCGGGGGCATTCTCCTCCGATGGAACGTGTGTTCATCTGGCATATCGCGAGTATCCCACGGTTTATCCGCGTCCGGGTTGGGCGGAACTGGACGCGCCGTACGTGTGGAGCCAGGTAAAGGATGCGATCGCCGAAGTGGCGGCGGCCACAAAAGCGGATCCGATCCGGGCTTTATGCGTAAGTTCAATGGGTGAAGCCGCCACGCCGGCCAATAAAAATCGCGAAATTCTGGGTCCCAGCATTCTTTCCTCGGATGTCCGCGGACGCGAGTATATTGATGCGCTGCTGCGACACATTTCACAGGAAGAATTTTATCGGATCAACCCCAACGTGCTTACCTCGAGTTATACGCTGCCCAAGCTGCAGTGGATGAAAGAGCATACCCCTGACCTTTATCATGCGGCAGATTATTTTTTACTCTGGGGCGGGTTGGTGGAGTTTTTGCTGGGGGCTGATCCGTTCATCAGCTATTCCCTTGCAAATCGAACCTTGCTGTTTGATATTCAACAGCAAGATTGGTCGGAATATTTGCTCACCCTGAACGGGCTGGATCGGGCCAAACTACCGCGTTGCCTGCCGGCCGGTGCCGTTGCGGGGACTGTGTCAGCCCATATTGCCGCGCAACTTGGACTGCCGCGAGATGTAAAGATTGTCGTGGGTGGGCATGATCAGTGTTGCAATGCGTTGGGTGCGGGCATTGCCGAGGCGGGTCGCGCCGTGGATGGAATCGGTACTTATGAGTGTATCACACCGGTATATCACGGCGTACCAGATCCAGCCAAAATGCTGGCCTTGGGTCTGAACACTGAACATTATGTTACCCCTGGCCACTATGTCTCATTTCTGTTCAATCAGGCTGGCTCACTGCTGCGGTGGTTTCGCGATACGTTTGCTGCCAGTGAACGATCTGACCCGGGAATATACCGGCGGCTAGACGCCGAATCACCGGTTGCCCCCACGAATCTGCTGGTGCTGCCATATTTTGAACCCACCGGCGCGCCGGGCTACGTCGCCGACGCTTCGGGTGTTATTGTTGGGCTGAAAACGTCAACAACGCGCGGCGAGATATACAAAGCGTTGCTGGAGTCAATTACGTATTATTTCGTCGAACCGATTAAACAATTAAGATCGCTTGGCATCGACACATCTGAGTTTATCGCGACCGGTGGTGGTGCGGGATCAGACCTGTGGCTGCAGATCAAGGCGGATATTCTCAATGTGCCCTATGCACGACTGGCTCAACCTCATTGCTCCGTCGCTGGTGCTGCAATGATCGCCGGCATGGCCATCGGCCAGTTGCCTGACGTTGCGGATGCGGTGCCACGGTTCGTGCGGCGAACAGAAACTTTTTATCCCCGCGCAAAACATCACAGCGTATATAAAGAAAGTCTGGAGCAGTACGGGGAGTTATATCCGCTGATGCGGAACTATCTCTCCAGACGCTCGTATGACTCGGGATCAGACAGGACATAATTCGTGCAAAAAGCACTCGATCAGAA
>JAJZJL010000094.1 GCA_021810145.1 Planctomycetota bacterium
AATGGCGTACTGTAGTGCATGCTCCCGATAAGATCGTCCATCCCTCGCCCCGCCGAATCCGCCCCGTTCGCCCCCGTGCAACTCGCGTGCCCTATCACGACGAGCGCCGGCCTGCTGCGCTATGCCGGAGCCCACGGCGGCAACCGGCCACGGCCACGGCTACTTTGGCGTAGCATTCGTCACGGCTGCCCTGCAGCGATCCGAGTTGAATGTCGTTGCCATTGGGGCCAAAATGAAATCGCACGCTGGACACAAGAGTCCCGCCCGGCCAGGAGAAAAGTTTGCCGGTGTCCAGATTCAGCCCGAGCGTCAGCCGCGCGCGGGAGACGAAGTTGTGTGTGCTTTTCCCGCCGAGCAGATTCCAACTGTTGTCGTTGACCCCATAGCCGTTGAAGCTTATTCCGTGCCGGGCCAGATCTGTGCGTAGACCGCACCAGTCACCGGTGAAGGTATTTGCGTAGGCGGCGGAACTTGCGGCGGCTTGCCGCGTGGCGGGTGGAATGTTTTGGGTTGCGGCAGCGGCATGCATGGCTGGCACACAACTGATGGCAGCGGGCGGTGGTGGAGTCATGAATTGTGATCCTAAATAACAAAGCCTAAAAAATTAGGATATACAACGATGTCTCAACCGTCAAGGTTCGAGGTATAACATCCCGACATAGAAGCATTTGCAATGCGTTGCCGGGGTTAGAGCCAATAGCGCGGGGCAACGGACGTGGAGGCAGGCGCTCTCTTTGCCCGAGGAGGTTCTTGCGGGCCTATGTGATTACCGAAGGCGGTGCTGACTTTCCAACGCAAGTTTGGCACCGCGTTGCCAGCGAGTACCCCAGCCAAACCAACTCCATACAATCTCGTTATTACCCTTTCTCCGAAGATCTGTCTTTGGGCGGAAACTGTCACTGTCTCTGGCCCGAACACAATAATAATTTGCTCACCGCGCTACAATCCGATTATCCACCGGGCGGGTCAAAGAATATTCCGCTGAGCACCGCGTTGCCACCGCGAATTGGATCAAACCGCACCCGCACGCTGCCATGGCACTGGAATACCATATACTTGCCACCGGAAAAGCGAGAGAACGCCTGAACCGGGGCGAGAAGCTCTTTGGTTGCAAGGTCTTCAATGGTAATGACCTCCTTGCGGTTCTTGTGGTCAAAATCCACAGCGTACAAAGCCAGGCGATAATTACGTGGGTGCTTCAGGCGAATATCCACTGCCGACTGCGGTGCTTGCGAGGTTAAGTCGGAATAAAACACGCCGGCCACGCGATGCCGACGACCATTTGCGGCGTTTTCCGCCAGCGCTCGTGGATCGGCTCCGTCGCTGGGCCACTGGGTTCTATGCCCCCACAAACAGTGAACGGATTGAACGTAGTTAGGCAGATGCTCAATGTTCGCCGCTTTGGGACCATCTGCGGAAAGAACATAGCCATCTTGGCCATACACGCCTCCCCAATTGCCGTGCGTAACGGAATCCTGCCCCAGTACCTGCACCGGATAGATAAAGGGCTCATGCAGAAACGGCGGTGTATGGCCACGGTATGAAATCGCCATTGTATACTGGCCGGGCCGCACGCCGGTGAAATAGACAAAGTTTCGGGTTTGTGTTGCACCGCCAATTCCGGGACAGGAATAGAAACGACCATCGTGCCAAGCGTGATGGCCATTGATGGTAATGGTGGTAACGCTGCGGCCCACTTCAGGCACGCCAATTTTTGCCTCAATACCGTCCGGAATGTTGAACTTCCCGAGGCCACGTTTTACGTTAAGCCATTCAGAAATAATCCCATGGGGTGTGGGAGCTGTGGCCTTTACCCAATGAAGGGTGTGCCCCAGATGCGGTACAATATTCACCTTGGCAAATCCCGGTGCCATGGGCCTGATGCCGGCAACCCACTGGGTCAGCCAGGTGGTACATCCGGAACTCCATGGATGACAAAGGCTGGTAGGCCCGCATATCGTGCTGGGGATGCCACCGTTGGGGCGGATAATGTTATTCCAGCTCGGCCGGTAAACTTCAAAAAAAGTCGTGCCGCCGTCATGAATCTGACCGCCCCAATCATCGAGTACCGTTTCGATAGCCTGATCCCAGAGGTGCATCCGGGCCATCGCCTCAACAATAAAATATTCGTTGAAGGGTGAAAGCGCTAGACGGTCCAACCGGTTGGCAAAGCATCGGCGGCATAGCTCCCGCTCCTGGGTGACACCTGGTATACCGGCGTTAATGCCATCGCTGGCGGGATAAATATTGACGGTCTTCACCCAGTTCGGCCGGCTCTGAATTCTTGCGGCATATTGATCGGCTATTTTAGCGTACCGTGCCTGTAAAGTTTTATTCTCAGCTTCGCCGGCGGCCCAGGCAAAGCGCCGACAGGTCTCCACAAATAACATGCGATAGGCCTCGCGGGTTTGTGGATTTTCAGCACTGGCGAATCCGCCGAGACGGTCACCCCAGCCATAAAATCGAATGTATGGATGTTCAAATTTGGTGGCCGCGTTGGCCAGCAGTTTCTCCACCAGCGGATAATACCGCCGCAGTTCCGTCCGATCACCGCTGTAGCGGTAGTAATCCACCAAACTCAATACCCAATAAAGATAATAACTGGCGATGCCATTGCCCTTACCCGCCGATATGTTCAGGTTGTGCTTGACGAAATTAAAATTTCCAAAGCTCGCCATGGCCGTTGATTGGGCAATATGTGCATCGCCCACCCAGGAAATACGATCCCCGCGGTCCATCAGGATGGCACCAAAATAATGTTTCAGCAGATTCAACTTCACGGTATACGCGCCGGTATACCATATTCTTGTGAGCATCGGGTTGCTGCATGAAAAACTGCCGTTGTAATTGGTGGGCTTTATCTGGCAGACGGCCCGCACAGCGGTGATATGCCATGGTTTGCCGGAAAAGCTCCGGACATAAATCCATCCAAAGCGGACACCCTCATAATATTGCGCGTTGAGCTTGAGCCGATAGGTGTCGCCGATCCTTTCCGGCACGGCAATAGCGGGCTTGCAGCCGCCGGTGGCCGGCACGATGCCATCATGGGCGGGCGCGTCGAATTCGCTTACTGCCATTTCCACCTTGCTGCCATTAAGGTCCGGGCTGTCAAACTCTATCCATGCTGCGCTTTCCGTTCCAAAGTCCACCCGAATGGCACCGGTACCTTTTACAGTGATGTTGCACTGGCGACCGGTCACGGATTGCAGGTTGGAGAAAGATGTTGGCGTTTGTGTTCGGACCGCCACGGGGCGCAGTACATAAGTCTGTAAGCCGTTGCCGGCACCAGGGTGACGCCAGCGGTACGCAACCAATGGATCGGGGGATAATTTCACCTGGGGTCCGGAAAATGAACCCCCATGCAGTGCGGGGTATGGCTCTGTAATCGGCGAGCCGCCGCGAACCAGATGCCAATGCGGCAAACCAATGGAAGGTGGTACACCACCGCGCGCTGCGCTAAGCATTGAAGTATGTAATGGGCCCGGCAAAAATAGGGCGGCCAGAGTTATGATCATACCCATGATAGGGCCTCCGCGAAGTCGCATCGGCCAATCGATCGATCTGTGGCACCGAAGTCGTTTTAGGTCCGTGAGCTGAGTGTGAGATACAGATGGATTACGGCCTCGCATATGTTTTCCTTTTTTCATGCTCGCGGTTCACGGTCTGGCGCACCACAAGCTTATTTCGCAAGGATTCACGGTCTATCGGATCCGCTTTGCTTCTACTTGCCTTGGTTGAACCGGAATCGGGCAATCAGGCCCGGTGTCTAAGTGTGGCAGCCGGGTTCGCATCCTGATTCGTATCGAGGCGTTTGGTCAGACATACAGAAAATGCTCTAAATAGCATGTGCCACGCAAAAGACCGGCGGCATACTGCCGCCAAAAACGATACGTATTGGTTGCATTTCCAGCCGGCTATTCCTGGCCCCGATCGCCATCGGGGACGCCCCCGGAACGCGTGTGTGATTCACCAACTCACTCGATTATGCACATGAGGATGGCATCCCGCAAGAGGGCTGTCGTGTCAACGCTCCGATGGCTTTAAGCCAGGACTGCGCCCTTCCCTTCCCTTCACCGCCGCCGGCCGGACCCGCCACCCCGAAGACTGCAGCTCATGGTGACATTTCCATTTCCAGGCAACATAAACGACATTTTCTCTGAAAATATGAGAATAATGATCTCGGCACGAACTGGCTTAAGACGTATAATCTGGCGCATCGGCCCGGCAGGCGATGTCCACTACACCGATATTCCACGGAATGCGGGCTTCGCCATAAGAAGCCGTACTACTCACCCCATGATATTCACCGGCACGGTCCCGTGTATTAAAAACTACCGGTATACCGCAAATTCCCGAACCGATGGACTGACATGATTGGTTGTTGCCAGTATTAACAGGCGAATGCGATGCGTGCGGACCCGATGAAAATGTACCGCCATGATATTTTTTCCCTTCATGTTGCCGCTGAAAGCCGTCAGCCATTGGTGGTCGTGGCGGTACTGTATTTTGAACTGTTCAATTCGCCCGCCAAATTGTTGAATAACAACACGGCCCACACGCATGACTCTTTCAAGGTTAATGGCCAGCCATTGTCCCGCGGACGACCCATCAGCGGAATTCCATCGTGTATGGAAATGGCCGTCATCGGCAAACTTGGGAGCATATTGCTTACTCCATTGACTGGAGGCGATGGCAGGCTTGTTCAATGCGAGGTTATGTTCAATGGCGTGGTGCAGGGGGGTAACTGTGAAGTTTTTAAACCAGGCATGATTCCAGCCGGTGGCCAGCCCCGCCATGCCGTTGGCGTATGTTTCGCTACGCACCTGAGAGAGCTTTTTCCCATCCAGATACGCCGCGATGGTGTAACCCTGACACGTCAATTTCAGGCGATGCCAGGCGGTACCGGAAATCGCCACATGGCCATGTGCCAGAATTTTGTGTGCCGCCCGAAGCAATTGCCAGTCACCGTTGTGACTGATCATGAACCGGTAGCCGTTGGATTGATCAAAATGCCAATTAACGTCCGCTACCCGGTCAATAATTCCAGCGGTTCCGCCGGTTGGAACTCGAATATCACAAGCAACCGCATAGTTGTGCCAGTCTGATGCGCCCGCAATGGTAAAGGGTTTATGTTGATAGCTCCATGGGATTTGCCGCTCTGTGATCATCTGCTCCAGAACATGTCCGTCGGTACCGGAGGTCCGTACGATATTAAATGCGCCCTCCTGATCGGAAAAATACTTTGGATCGCCGGCTATATCCGCATGGGACAGACTGGTTTTATATGGTAATGGAAAAGCTTGGGCAGCCGGAATGTCGGCGGCAAATCCCTTGTGCTGACCGGTGGTGGTGGTAATGGAATATATGGCATGTGGCAGCAAAGTCATGGAGGCAACGCCGTTGTCGGGTATAAGATCCGCCTGTTTGTGGAAATAGTCATGCGGCAGTGATCTCCATACATGCAGCGGCACGCCTGTGGGCAAACCTCCGGAAATGTGGATGTTGATCTGCTGCGGCGCTGTGGCATCTTCCGTTTCAATGATAATGCTGAAATTGTGTCCACGCGGACTTTTCAGAGCCACCACGCTGCCGTGGCTCTTAAGCAATTCGCACGCTGAATTAAGATATTGCCACCCCGGATACGCAAATTGGGTGGTGTGGGCTATCGCCCAGATCGGGCCCAGGACCTGATAATGGCCGCACCAGGGTTCGTTGGCCAGAAGGGGGCCGTCGTCAGCCGCCGGTAAATTATTGTAGTAAGATGTTTCCAATGCCCAGATGATCGTCCTTACCATGCGTCCCTCAATGTAATTTCTGTTGATCAGCTTGGCCATGGTGGCGGTGTAAGGCTTGGCACCGCTCCAATCCTCTCCCGACCAGAGCGGAATATGCAATGCTCTGGCCTGTACGGTGGATTTATAGCCCGGATAATGGCGCCCTATTGCGGAAATTGCCCGGGCAAAAGCGGGGTTGATCTTGATCTGGTGAACCAATGTGTTCCAATGAAAAAAATCCGCCATTTCAATATGCACATGCCGCTGACCGGCCGCGTTCAGGGCATGGCGAAGTTTCAATACCCACGGCACATTCCACATGCGCTCGTTGGCGCAGCCGACATAGTTAATCCGAATGTGATCAAATTGATTCAGGTCTTGTACGACGCGGGCAATATAGTTGGCGTTATCCTGTGAATAAAACTTGGCGGTGTAAGCCGTTGCCGGGTGATGACGGTCTCCCAGCCAGCCGGGAGCGCCCCATTGCAGCAGTCCGAGACGGATATTCGGATTGCGTTTTCGCGCTTGTCGCATCAACCACGTTTCATAACCACGGGCGAAATATCGGGCCTTGGGGTGTTCATACTCCCGGCGACTGCGGAAATATGCCGGCTCTGTGCCATCGGTTGAATTCATGTCGCCGCCAAGTTCGCATTTCAGATTCTGCAACGCAGCGCCAAAATCCGGCTTGAAAAGATAATTGAGAATTTCATTGCGTTGCTTTTTGGGGTAATCCACCAGCAGACGGGTAGACGCCCCGGCGCTTTCCCCGCCAATACCCTCAAAAATCCGGCCCGGGCTTTGGCCATTGACGGCGATGATTTGTGCTCCATGAACCGGCACGGCCATTGAACCAGCAATCGCGGCAGCGGTCAGGCAAGCAGATGCATAAAACCATAACAGGTGCGTGACTTTCATGCTACGGCCTTCCTTTTTTCGATCTCCGAAATTATGATCCAAAGCGCACAAGCTGCAGAACACATCCGAATGTCAGGCGGTCATAGGATACTTCGGATGCCGGATACAGCCAATATCCGGCGCGTTCAATCATGGGATCGTCCATGTATTTGGGCGTAAAATGGGACTGGTTCGTCCAATAGAGAAACGTCGCATCGCTAACGGGCCATCCGTGTTCAGATTTACTTAGGCCTCCTGCGGAATCTGCGACATACTGCAAAGGCCCGGCGCGGAGATTCCCTGGGCCATGGTTAACAGACTTGTCGGTTCGGGCACCGTGCTGTACGCGGGGTTAATTGAGTTCATGCTTCAAGAGAAAGCTAAAAAACCGAGCTCTACGCTTGGCTTTACGCATCAGCAAGAACAGTCCGCCGAACATTAGCAACCCCAGCGCCGGTGGCTCGGGTACAGCCGTGACATTCAAATTAATCATTCCAACCGGATCGCTCAACGTGTAGGCGTAGCCGGATGGACCATTGACGATCCATGAATTCAAATCAGCCAGATTGTTTATCGCGCTGGAAAAGCTTATTAAATGATACACACCGACACCAAATTGAGGACCCGCATTAATATTAAGAGTAATGCCGGACCCAAGCGTTGTATTTGCTGTGGCAATAAGACTGTTGCCGGCGTCACCCGCTGCGGAATTCGGGGTAGTAAGAATAAAATTCAGAGCGCTGCTGTTAGCCAGCGTCAAGGCGGTTATGGTTAAAGTTCCGGATGCCCCGTTGCTGCCGGGGGTAATCGTTCCCAAGCTGTCAACTGCGGCGAGGATCCGCCCGTTGCCGCCCAGCGTCGCGCCTGCATTAACGGTTGTTGCGCTGGTAATGCTCCCATTAATTAACAGCGTCCCGGATGACACAACGGTAGAGCCGGTGTAGGTATTTTCTCCATTAAGAGCCCACATGCCTTTGCCCTGAATCCAAAGATTGAGTGTTCCGGCCGCATTAACAGGATTATCCGAGATTGCGCCGCCAATCACTCCATTGCCGGTACCCTGCAAAAAGAGGTTGCTGGCCGTGGTTGTATTGGTGGTGACCGGGCCGCTCAACCTCAGAAGCCCGGCATCAGATTGGATACGGGCCTGATCACCGCCTGAGGTAATTTCCATCGGGCCACTAAGCGTGTTATTTCCACTGACATTTTCGATGCCGATGGATCCGCCCGGATCGTTGCGCTGGGCGAATAAAATCGGGTTGGCGACGTCGATATTACCCGAGATTTGCAGCGTTGCTGTGGATCCCGTCGTGCCGCCGGCACTGGAAATGATAACTGATCCGCTGCCGGACGTCGGCGCTGCAATATCAAGCACGCCTTGGGCAACCTGAATGATGCCATTGTCCGTGATCGTGCCGCCATTAAGCGTAATCGTATTGCTGCCAGTTTTAACGAGCGTCGCACCAGATTGCACACTTAACCAGTTGTTCGTAGAGGACGGATCCAAGCCCCAATTCTTAGAGCCGGTAATATAGCTGGTGTTGGCCAGAGCGCTGATATATTTCACGGTTCCCAAACCTGTGGTCATCGTAAGGGTTCCACCGGTAAGGTACGCCACATGCTCCCCCAGATTCTCACCGCTGATGTTTGCGGTGGTACCACTGGCTACCGCGCCGACATAGGTGTATCCCAACGGGCTCGGGACATCCGGATTACCATTGGCGCCGGTTTGTGAGGAATAAAGAGGTAAGCCTTTAAACCAGTTGTAGTAGGAATATCCCGCGACATAACTCAGCGAATTGAGTTGGGGTATAACAATATTGAGAAACTGCTGTTCCCCGGTCTGCATTTGGGCGGTGGTGTAACCGCCTTTCCAATCGTAAACTGCAAATTCAGTTATAAATACCGGTAATCTAAATTCATTATGGTACTGCGCGACCGCACTCAAGAAATCGGACGCATCCTTCTGCGGAGTCAACGGATTACTGTCACCGTACCAGTGAAGAGCAACCGCATTAACGGCCAGATTGTCGGCTTTTGCCTGGCTCATAAAGTTCTTAAGCCACGGCAGGCCCGCCGCAGGACTTACAAGCTGCGTTGATGTGCCGGCAAAACTGTTGGAGATCATTTTCCATGACGTAATGGCCTGGGCAACGGTCATGTTTGATTGTTTTGCGTTATCCGGCTCGTTGAAGCCCAGTACGTATAACGGGTTTGTTGCCTTTACCTGATTGATGGTAGTCTGGCTTGGCGCATCCCAGAACATTGGATAGAAGTTGGCGTTGAAATTGCCCGGATTAGCCGGACCTGTGCCCCATGTATAGTACCAACTGGCACCGGATGCCTGGAGGTCATTGTAGTTGGCACTTACATCAGCGAAGCCGCGCTTGGATGAGAGTATATTCGCGTGCACAAACGCCGGTAACGTTCCGGCAAAGATCGCTGCGCACAGATACCATGTCTTGCGTATTAAGCGAGATTTTCGCATACACATCCCTTCCACACCATTCCGGTGACACCGTGTAATCCGGTGCCGATTGTTCTCCCAATGCGAGCTTCGCTTAGTCATCATCCAACTCCACAAATGTCAGCCACTGCCACGTCCGCCGGAATAGCGGCCGTGGCGCGGGCACCGGACCGCAGGCCATCAATGGATGACCTGCCGCGGATTAACTTCGACCAATAGGTCAATTCTTGAAAAAACTGATTTTGTATCAAAAAAACTATTGCCAAGAATCAGCTTTTTATCAGTCGCTTCCGCCGCATCGCCAGAACCATGCCCCCAAGGCTTAGCAGCAGCAATGTGGCCGGTTCGGGAGTCGGCACGGCGGAAACCACTAAATCGAGCGAGTTGGGGGTGTTCTGGGTGCTGAAGTTATAGGTCATGCCGGGCAGGTCAAAGCCGGAAAGCGTCCATCCGCTGAAATTGTTACTCAAATTATCCAATTGACCGCTGTAGGAGATCAATTGATAGATACCGGCGGAAAGCCTGCTGCCGGATTGCAGAGAGACTATAACGTCTTTGCCAATTGTAAGATTACCATTGAGGCCGGATGTTCCGGAGACTTTGATCAGACTGTCCGATTTCGTGCTCGTGGATGGGGCGGTGAAATAATAATCTAAATTGGTGCCATCGCCGATCGTAAGCGTATTGGCAACGGTCAGTGTACCGCCCGGATCCGCAGCACCGGGTGATAACGTGCTGTTGCTGCCGGTGGTAACCGGGCCGCTGATGGCCCCGGCCCCGCCGAGTGTGCCTCCTGCGCCGATGTTAACGGATCCTGTGCCGACGGCAGAACCCGAGGTATTGGCCAGCAGAAGCGTTGTTCCCATAATGGTGGTGCCCCCGGCATAGGTGTTATTGCCGGAAAGCGTGAGCGTCCCGCCACCGGTGATGGTTAAGGAACCGGTTCCGGAAATATTTTGGCCGATGGTGATATTGAATCCATTGGGATTGATGGTACCGCCATTGGTTCCGATGGAAGCGTTTGAAAGCCCCTGCATGAAGGCGGCGTTGCTTTCGTCGGCTTTTAATGTGCCCCCATTGAAATTGAACTTGGATGTGCCGCTGGAACTTTCAATTTGCGGCGTTTCCAGTATGCCGCCATTGAGGTTGTATGTATAAACGCCGGTAGAGTTGTTGTGCCCGAGAATTACAGCACCGGTTCCTCCGGCTACAGCGCCATTATCGGCGTAAAAATCTACGTTGCCCGAATTTTGATTTACAGTGCCATTGCCGCTGGTACCTTGAGAACCCAGAACGATATTGGCATTATTCAAGAGAGCGACAGTTCCAGTACCGTTAATATTCAAGGTGCCGGAAGCGGAATTAAACACGCCAAGCTGCAGGTCGCCGCTGGTGCCTCCGGCGGATCGCACTGCCAGCGTTCCGCCATTGATTGTGGCTTGCCCATTGGCTGCACCGGATTGGCCGATGACAAACCAAGTCTGCGATGTCACGGTACCGGCATTTTGCGTGAACGTGGCTGTGCCGCCGTTATATCCACCTACCCTAAATACGCGGGCATTAACCGAGGAGGCGGCTCCAAGCACTGTCATGTTGGCATTGCTTCCAGGGGCTGTGCTCAAATTGACATCACTGTTGGGCGTGTTGATGCTACCGCCGCTAAGTATGATGCTGCCGCCATTATCGACATTGACGCCTCCGGTATTGGTAACTGCGCTGTGGACATCGATAACGCCGTTTTGAACGCCCAAGGCACCCTCGCCGTAGATATTGCCATATATTTGAATGCCATTGGACATATTGTTGACAATATTGGTGTTGTTGTAGAGTTCCAATTCTGAGGCGAAGGAAATGACATTGCTGCGGCCTTGATACGCATTAGCGGTGATAGTTGCTGTGCCGGAGTCGTTGGCGAGCATCAATCCGCTAGTATTTAGTCCCAACGTATAGTTGGTGGTGCCGCCGTTAAAGGTCAGATTGCCGACGGTCTGAAAATTAGACCACTGAACGTTGGTGGAAGTTGAGATGGTTTGGCCAAAAACGGCGGTCTCGGACCCCAATGTGGGAATATTCCCATTCTGCCAGGATGCTCCGCTGTTCCACGAAGCCGTGGCACCTGTCCCCGTCCAGTTCATGGTCGTGGTGCCGGGGGATAACTGCCAAACATTGACATTCTTAATTTGCATGGTCGTGGGAAAAACGGCCGAAGAAGGCGGATTCCCCGGCCACCCTCCGATCGCCAAATCCAAAAGAAGGTACATATTTTGGCTTTGCGCGATATCGGCCTGCGAACTGTTGATCGTATCAACCCGTTTGCCATTAAAGTAAAAACTGATGGATTTTGGGGTCCACAGCATGCCGTAATCGTTGAAGCTCTTAGCCTCGTTGACACCCGTATAATGCATGCCCGTTCCGGCGGCAGCAGGTTTGCCACTGGAATTTCTGTAGTGGTAATTGCCGTAATAGTCGTATGCGGTGCCAACTGAGCCCGCTTGGTTTGTGGACGTTTGTTGAGGTGCTTCCATGATATCAATTTCCGGAGGCCAGCCGTTTTGCAGCATCCAAAACGCCGGCCATGTTCCCAATGTGTCGGGAATTTGAATTTGTGCTTCCACATAACCATAAGTAAAGTTCAGCAGGCCGCTGGTATTTACCAATCCAGTGGTATAACCATAACCATTCGTGCTCTGATTATGGGCGGTAAGATCTAAGGTGTTGTTCGTAACGGTAACATTACCGGGTTCGCCGATGCTATTGCTGCCTGGTGGACGATTGTTGCCCCATGGTTGCCCAAAATTCCACTTCAGTGGATTCATGGAATTGCCGTTGAATTGGCTGGACCAGCGCAGCTGATAGCCGGATACCGGTGGGGCGGCGGAAACTCGCGCAGTTGAAATACCCAATCCGCCAGCCGCCAGCGCGGCCATTACCATCAGGCGGCGAGCCGGATGAATGACCGCTGGCTTATCAATAGAACCCTTTGGCGCTGTTAGTAGGATCGCTATGCTCATCTTTTCCTCTTTAGAGATAGATTTTTCCATCTTGTTTTAAATCCTTTTTTGGCGATACGTCAAAATTCTCGGTTGATCCGTTGGAAATCAGCGGACTAAGCGATGTTCAGGTTGAAAAGTCCCGCCGCATCAAAACCAAGCCCAATGAACATCGCTCACCAATCCGCCGTGCTACGCGTGCAGCCGAATGTTTAATAAAGGTTCTGGTTGACCGAGCTCGGCAGGGATGGATTGATTATGTTCAAAATTCGCAGACCTGTGGAGCCCGTGGTGCCTGAAGCGCCCGGTGCCGTACCGGGTGTATTGCTGTTGATGGGAATCGTAGAGGCATGCCCGTCGAAGAACACCGCATTAGCATCGTTCTCATGGCGGTATCGCAGGCCGTTGCCGTTGAAGCCGTTGGCTATTGGATAATCTTCGTTGGCGACCTCGCCGCTGATGAGTCCATTGGCCGGGACAAGGTAGTTTAGATCGTTCCTATACCTGTAGGCAGGTCCGACGTAGGAGGTATTGCCATTTTGTTGCCAGTCAAATGCTTCTTGGGTTCGGCCGGAGCTATTGACCTGGTTGGCATCTCCAATCGCCACCGCATGGGTTGGGTTTAATATCTGCGAGAGCCTCACCGTGTAGGTTTTGTTCGATGATTCGCTGTAGGATATGAAAAAGTTAGGATTGGCATCATAGCCTGTTACCGCGTCGGTAGGCCTTATCGGAAGAATGGTTTGGGCGGGACATTCAAACATCGCGTTAAACACAGGTACCCTAGATGCATACACGGGTGTTGGATAGCCAGTCGCACCATTGAACCAGGCCAAGCCCCACGCCGGAGTAGGGTTGATATTGTCTTTGAACGAAAATAGCAGTGCGTCCCAACTGAATTGTCCCCACAACGGAGTGTAGCCTGATTTCCAGGCCGTTGATTCACCAAATGGGAGCGAATCTTCATAGCTTGCCGCATATTCGCTGGTCAATTGCCCCAATGATCGCAGATTGGAGAGGCAAACGGTAGACTCCGCGAGCTTTTTTGCTCTGGCCAGAGCCGGCAGCAGCAGCGCAATCAGCAGCGCGATAATGGAGATCACCACCAGTAACTCGATGAGTGTAAAGCCTCTGGACGAATTTCGGCGTATTACACCACGGTATCCTGAATTAGATTCTACAGATAACATAAAGGACTCCTTGATTAATACCAAACTACAACGTCCTCTAACACACGCTGGCATTTCATCTCAGGTAGCAAAGCCGTTGATTTTCGTCCGTACGGTTGAAAACACCTTGCCATGGCACGATTCGCCATGGCAAGGTGTGGGAATTACATCCGCGGTTATACCCGCAGCTTACGCTTCCGGCTTGCCAGCAGCAGCCCAGCCCCAGCGACGCTAAACAAGACCAGCGATGCTGGCTCAGGCACCGGTGGTGACGCGGCTGAAAGTGTGGCGGCTGAAAACTGATAGTTATTACCGGTGCCCGGCGGCTTAGCAAACGCGAGGCTCACGCCCATGGTGTCCCCGGCGGCGAGGTCAAACGTAACCGTGTCGGACCACACCTGGCCTCTCCCGCTGCTGGCTGGGACGCTAATTGAGGTACCCCCTATGGTCACCGGCGATCCAATACCACCATTGGTGAGCGTGAAAGTATCGGTGCTCGTAACGCCGGAGATTGCACTAGAGCCGTTGTTACGCAAGGCAGCGTACAGAACCAGTGTCTCAAAGTTTCCGTCACCGGTCACTGTGAAATTCACTGTGCTCGCGGCGGTGGTGGACAACTCATATGCTCCTTGATTATTAGTAAGATCAAGTTGCTGCGCACCGTTCGTTGCCGTAAATTGAGCATTAAAATTCCCGCCTGTCAATGAACTCAGGTTGCTCGTCGAAAACCCAGAAAGTCCCGATCCACCGGACATGGTATCGTAATACCCAGTTGCAGACTTGCCATCATAGATGAACCAGTCCAAGGCACCCTGATTGGTAAGGTTGACCTGTGGCGTAACCGTTCCAAAGGTTTTTTGGGCGGCGCTGACAATGGTGTCAGCATTCACCGCTGCGGTCATACCGCCTGCTGCCAAGGTAGCGGCAACCGCCAGCAAGGTTTTGGTGAAAGTACGGTTAATCATAGAGACTCCTCCAATTGCGCGAGCGAAGCCAAATAATCAGCCTTCGACTCGTTGCACTGAAAATTTCAGACACCACAGCGGGCCAGACACCTTGCCTGGCCTTTAAAGCACTGTAGAGCTGACGAAGGTCCCGGAGCACGCGCTCCAGCGACACATAGGTATAGCTGCATGGCACAAGCGGGAAACCGGGTTCTCTAGAACACCACCGTTCTTATCCGAGAACCTGAGTGTCTCGCCTGACTGAATTAATCAAACTCAACGGAATTAAGTATAGCGCCTTAAATCGCTGATACAATAGATATTTTATAAAATGTTTTTGCTTTTTTATAAATTGTTTGACATTACCAAAATACGGTATTTAATTCTGCACAAAATCATATGTCAGAATTGACGGCGGATGGTTATTGTCCTGTGTTAATTGTGGTTTGCCGGAGACGAGGACTACCTGTGAAGAAAAAAGATTGGCTCATATTTATCGGCGATTTGTCCATTGGCTATAGCCGGGGGATTTTGCGCGGCATGGCTAACGCGATCGAATCGCAGCCATTGATGCAGCGGTATGCGGCATACCATGTGAATATCCAAGAACTGTCTAAACTCGATACAAATGATGTGGGCGGCGCGTTGATCGGCGGCCTGAGCGATCACACGGCCGCTATTAAATATTTGAAGAGGTGGGATATCCCCATGGTGGATGTTGCCGCCGACCAGGCGCTGCCTTGGCTGCCCTGGTGTGTAAGGGGCGATGATGACGCAATCGGCCGCACTGCGGCAGCCTATTTTATGGAGCGGGGATTTCGTAACTTCGGCTATGTCGGCCACGCTCGCCACCTGGCGATGGCACGCCGAGAACAAAGTTTTGTAGCGGCGCTGAAGGCAAACCGGCATTCAGTGAGGTGTTTTCATGGTTCAAGCGAACGGGTGCGGCGTCGTTGGTGGCCGCATGGCATGTATAAATGGATTAAGGATGCTGAAAAGCCGGTAGCGATTTTCTGTTGCAACGATTTGCGGGCAAGTGCGCTGCTCGTAGACTGTCACCGCGCGGGCATTCGCGTACCGGAAGACGTCGCCATATTGGGCGTTGATGACGATGACCTGTTTGCCACGCTAAAGGGGCGAACGATTTCGACAGTTCCGATTCCGACGGATATCGTCGCAGAGCGCGCTTTGACGATGCTTATATCGCTGATCGAGGGGCGAACACCGCCCCAGAAGCTTGTGCTGGTGCCGCCCCAACCTGTTATCACCCGGACATCGACCGACGTGATGGCGGTTACGGACGAACTGGTTCGCGACAGCCTTGTTTACATACGTGAGCATTTCGCGCAGGGCGTGAGCATCAAGCGCATGGTGGACGAATTGGCGGTCTCGCGGCCAACGCTGGAGAAACGCTTCATGGCAGCGCTGGGGCGTTCGGTAGCCAGCGAAGTCCGGCGGATGCAACTGGAGAAAACCAAGTTGCTGCTCCTAAACTCAGAGCTGCCTATGCCGCAGGTGGCCATGCGAGGAGGGTTTTCATCCGCGCAGCAGATGAGCGTCTCATTCAAACGCTTTGTGGGCATGGCTCCGACCGAATACCGCCGGGTTTACTCCAAAGAGCGCTCGCGTGGTATGGGCGCGTAAAACGGCAATCTGATCAGCTTTTCCAACCGACGCCTCCAGCTAAACCCTACGCCATGCAGGAGCAGATGCGTTTTTTTGTCTGCCCTGTCGTCGGTTTTGCAAACAAGTCAAAAAAAGCTCGATTGTGAACAAAAATGGGGCAAGTCAAAGCCTGGAGCGTGTTATGAACTAATCGGTTATGAATCGCGTAAGCGTCAAGCAGGCGAAAGCTGCAAAATGCAATCCTTGGACCGTCGTGGCCAGTTCCTCGTAGTCTTTGGCGAGCCGCCGACATCGGGCCATCCATGCGAAGGAACCTTCGGCTATGCGATCCATCACTCGGATCGTGGCAGCCAGTATTGCTGTGAGGCGTACATAAGGCAGTTACAGGCCGCTGGTATGGGGAAAAGCATGACGGAGCAGACCCACTGCTGTGAGAATGGCCACGCGGAACGATTAAACGGGGTGCTCAAGCAGGAATTGGGCCTTGGTGAAAACATTCCGAGGCAGGCGATGGGCATATTGCATTCGTCAAAGTATGAGGTAATCAATTGGTTGCGGTTGATGACAAATTGATACGGCGGCGGAAGCGAATGGTTGCTTACGCGACAATGTCGGATGTTTGGCGGGGACGGCCGCCGGTTGTAAACGACGGCAGCTCGTTTTGCGGATGCAGTATCAGGCTCCCGGCGATGGGCGGGTTCGTCCCGCGATATCCGCTTCAGAAGCAGGCGGCTGTCCCGGCGATCGTATTGCACCAAATCAACTTTACTCGTTCGTTTTTTATCCGCCTTTGCGTGCCGTCGTTGCGGGCATGTAGTGCCCGTGCTTGACTGCGGACAAATAATGAATTGAACGCAAGAAGCTATCCATCAACACCATGGTCTGATCGTAATACGGCCCCCAGTTAAAGAAGCCGTGTTTCTTGCCCGCAAAAAATATCAGCTCGCACCTGCCCTTTACATCGAGTATTTTCTGTCGGAACGCCTCGATCGTCTTCATCGGCACGAGTTGGTCCTTTGTCCCAATCATCACAAGCGTAGGCGGCATTCCCTTGCTGATGTTTTCCAAGGGTGAAAAACTTCGCCAGTGGCTTTTCACACGTTTATAGCCATACCCATGTGGGCCGTTGTCTATCACCGGATTAAAAAGCACCAGAGCATCGGGCCGCGGACTGACATTAAGATTCTTGCCCTCTTTTGTCCATGGTGCCGTCAGGGTTGCAACGGCTGCGGCCAATTGCCCGCCCGCCGAGCCGCCGGCCGCTGCGATCTGCGCGGGATTGATGCCGAGTTGCTTCGCATGCGCGCGTATCCACCGCATCGCGCTGAAAGCGTCTTTGACCGATTCAAACGGCGTTGTCTTGTCTCTTTCCCAGACGCGATAGTTCACACAGATGGCGACCATCCCGCGGCGGGCAAGGTTCGCCGCCTGGCCAAAAAACTGCGATGGCGTTCCGCCGATCCATCCACCACCGAAGAAGAACACCATGGCCGGCCGCGAATCGCTCGCCCGCCATGAAGACGGGTCAAAAATGAACAAGCGGAGTTTCTGTTGCGGCGTCGTTTTATACACGATGGATGTTGTCGGGACGAGCTTTGCCGGCGATAGTGCCGCTTTCGCCAAGCCGGGCATTAAACCGACCAGCAGAAAGCACGCCACCATCGCCGCCCATGAGAGTTTGCCTGCCCGCATATGATAAACTCCTTATTTTTACAACCAATAATGAACACTCAATGAGTCTAACGCATCCGATAAATTCCTTGCTCCGGGTTAGTCTATTAATTTATGGCGATCATAACAAGATAAAGAATTGCGGCTGGTATTTATAATATTGCGACATGCGAGTCGTGCCATCGCCGATGTGTTGTTTGTAATGTTATGTAATGTTGAACTGCGGCCCGGACTTTAAGCGTTTTCGAAAAGCGCGCGGAGTATATCCGGTGGCTGACTGAAAAAAGGTCGCCAGGTACTGTGCGGAGGAAAAGCCGGCGGCAACGGCGATTGAACGCATGGTCATGTCCGTGGTCAGCAGTCTTTTGATAAGCTGCAGTCGAAAACGATGTATCTCATCCTGGGGAGAGCGTCCCAGTATTCTGCGAAAGTCGCGCTCAAGTTTCCGGCGGTTTACCGGCACGGCGCGCAAGAGGGTTTTCACATTTATGCCGTTACGTATGTT
>JAJZJL010000095.1 GCA_021810145.1 Planctomycetota bacterium
TTTGCATACACGTTTAAAATGTTAAAAGGAAAGCCGATTACCGGAACGCTCGATGCCCCCCTGTATGTCCGGGCGCATGGCCATACATCGGATCTGATTATTTATAAACGTGTGGAGGGCAAACTTGGTGAAAAACTGTCGGCTGTGGTTTATGTAAAGGCCGTTACGCTTCAAGTAACACCGGCAATTGCGCATTATGCCGCCGGGCTGACCCGTAAACTGCCCATGATTCACTGGCGAAAAATGCTCGCATCGGCGCATGCCCGGAACTAGCCATGGATTCTGAAGCGCGTCAATGTTTATGCATGGCGGCCAGAGCCTTTTCCACTACGGGGCTGGTAATTTTACCCGCGTGAATATTCAGCCCTTCCGCCAGCCCCGGATCGTGGCTGGCGGCCTTGTCCCAGCCATTCTGGGCGATGGCCGCCACATAGGGAAATGTCGCATTGCATAACGCAAATGTGCTGGTGCGCCCAACCGCACCGGGCATATTGGTCACACAATAGTGAACCACGCCATCAACAATATACGTTGGCTCATGGTGCGTGGTGGGACGACTGGTTTCCGTACAGCCGCCCTGATCAATGGCCACATCCACCAGCACACTTCCATTTTTCATACGCTTGAGATCATCACGTGAAACCAGATGCGGTGCCCGATCACCTGGAATTAATACCGCGCCAACCACCAGATCCGCATGGGTTAACGCTTCACGCACGGTTTGCACATCGGAATACACCGTGGTCACATTGGCAGGTGAAACATCACTTAAATAGCGCAACCGTTCAAGATTTATGTCCATCAGCGTTACCCGGGCACCGAGGCCCGCCGCCACTTTGGCCGCATTATGCCCGACAACGCCGGCTCCCAGAATCACCACATTCGCCGGAGCCACACCAGGCACACCGCCTAAAAGAATTCCGCGCCCCATCATGGGCTTTTCCAGATATTTGGCACCCTCCTGAATCGACATTTTTCCAGCAATTTCGCTCATGGGGGTCAAACACGGCAGAAGTCCCCGCTTATCACGAATGGTCTCATACGCAATGGCTGTAATCCCATGCGACATACATTCCATGGCCAGTTGCGGCGCTGCCGCAAAATGGAAATACGTTAACACCATTTGACCGGATACCAGCAAGGAATATTCGGCGGGCTGAGGCTCTTTGACCTTCACAACCAATTCCGCCTGCCGCCATATATTTTCCGCGCCAGGAACAATTTCCGCACCGGCCTGCGCATATTGCGAATCCTCTATGCCGCTGCCCATTCCAGCCTGACTTTCCACCACCACCCGATGACCATGGCGCGCCAGAAATTCCACTTCCGCCGGAATCATCGCCACGCGATATTCATCGCTTTTGATTTCTTTCGGAACACCAATAAGCATGTGACATCTCCTGTCGGATAAAATGGCCGCCACCTCGGTGATGATATTGTATCAGCGGGGCTGCATCACTTTAAGGGCGGTTGGCCAGCGTGGCGGCAAAAAACTGCCGTTTCGTGCGCAGCGTTAACGTCAGCGTCTTTTCCACCGATCGAATAGCTTCAAAATCGCCGGTAATGCGCGAAGGCCCCAACGCATCGGTGAAATATCCGCTGGCGCCGGTCAGGCGTATATCGCCATCCACCAGCGAAGCATGCATTTGCCGGGCATGTCGACCGTCATGTAATCGGACAAATCCCGCCCCCTGATACATCCCGCATCCATTGGGTGTAAATATCAGATAGCGGATCGTGGCATTGATGGCAGTGGATAAAATGGGAGTGACACCGGGAATGGGCTTCCAGAATACACGAAGAATCATGACTTGCCGCACCGTGCCGCCGTTGGGAGCTTTGGTTTTAGCAAGGAGAATAAAGTGATACGCCTGATCTCTACTGAACCTGAAATATCCACGGGTGAATTTCGGGCGAAGGGTTGCGGCACTTCCAGGTTTGACCGGTTTAATGCGCATGGGACCAAAGGATTTGCACCCGCTCAAACCGGTTGCAATGATCAAAAGGGCCAGCGCTATGACATTTCGTTGCTTCATGCCAGTAGCATAATCGCCTTTTAGTTCCGGCGAAACCGATCAGCTCGCTTCCTTAACGGAACCTGATTTGCCGGAACATTGCCAAACTTGCCGGCCACGCTCGAACAGCAACCTCAATGACCAAAAAAGCTTGGCAGATCGTTAAAAATAGTCACGTATAAAAATATACCCGCAATCAGAGTAATGCCTATAAGCTGGATGGCTGTCTGCACTTTGACTGATAGCGGTCGGCCGCGAATTTTCTCAATAAGCAGCATGACAAATAATCCGCCATCCAGCACGGGCAGGGGCAGGAAATTAATAACCGCCAGGTTGACCGAAATTAATCCCAGAAAATACAGCAGCATGGTATTGCCCATGCTCTCGGATTCATAGAGAATCGGAACGATGCCAACCACGCCATGCAATTCATGCGCCGGAACAGTTCCCGAACCCAACCCGCGCAACGTGCTGTACGTGCGTAATATCCAATTCCAGGTGTGATTCAATCCCATGGCCACTGCCCCATACACACTGCGGCTCTTCTGCAGGCGAAGCGCCGGCAACAGCGCCAGTCCGATCCGATAATGATACTGCCGCAAAAAGGCCATCCATTTGCCCTGCAGCGGGACGGAAACAGGTTTGGCGTTTCCGGCAAATACAATCTGTATCGTTTGGCCCCGCCATTTACCGGCTTGAGCAAACACGTTGTACCAGTTTTTGACTGGTTGGAATTCTGACGCCGGCGCGCCCGCCGGTCCCATTGCGGCAATAGTCGCGCCCGGCCTGACCCCTGACGCGGCCATCGCATGCGTGACACTTCCAATTACCGGTGACGCAAAATCCAATCCCATGGCCACCCCAAGGAAGCCCTTGCCCGATTGACTTTTCGGCGTGCAGGTAATGGTCATGCGTTTCGTTCCACGCAACACTTCCACGCTGATGTTCTGCCCGGGATTTTTTTCTATGCTTTTTCGAAATGATTCAATATCCGGGTTGGTCAAAGTTCCGACGCGCAATATCACATCTCCGGCCTTAAGACCGGCCTTGGCTCCGGCGCTTCCAGGTTCGACGGCCTGTAAAACAATGCGCGGGTACATGCCCAGTATCGGCGGAATGGAGGTTACCCAATTTCGCATATCCAATGTCGCACGATCGGCGGCGTGGTATATTTTTCCAGTCTTTGACCGCAGCGTAAATTTCATCAAATGGCCATTGGATCTCTGGATCAGATCATACAACTGCCCCCAATCGTGCACTGCAACGCCGTCACATGCCACAATCCGGCAGCCGGGTCGAAAAGCCGCCTGCTTTGGATCGAGTTTGAGAAGTTTTTGATAATTGGACTGTGACATCGGCGGAATATTCAGCGATGGCGCGGACTGTACACCGATACTCAGCAACCCGCCGCCCGGCGGGATGACCGCCTTGAGAGTGACGTCGCGAACCGCTTTGCCGCCATTGGGATGGTATTGCAGATTAATCGGCTGTCCACGGCTCCCCAAAGCTGCCGCCATTTGTAAATCCGGAAATTCCAGAAATCCGCGCGGCTTGCGATGATTGATGGAAATGATTTCGTCTCCCACATGCAGTCCCGCTTTCTGCGCCGGACTGTCATACGCCACGCTGCCAATGATCGCCGGTTGAACCTCCAGCCCCAGACGGAACACAATGGCAAATACGATAATGGCAAAAATGATATTCATGGTCACGCCGGCGGAGATAATGATCATTCGCTGCCAGACCGGCTTTTTACCAAATGAGGCCGGATCTTCGCTGACCTTCGCCGGGTCCATGTCATCTTGACCCAACATGCGCACATATCCGCCAAACGGCAGCCACGCCAGACGATAATCGGTTTCTCCAAGAACCGGCTTTTTTTCCAGATCCGCGCTGTCAGCGCGTTCGGAGGTTGCATCGGCTTTTGGCGGCCCGATTTCAACGTCTCCAAACGAGAACCCCACTCCTTTTCTCCAACCGCATAATCTCGGGCCGATACCGACCGCAAAAACATCGCAACGCACACCAAACGATTTCGCTGCTAAAAAATGGCCCAGTTCATGAAAGAATATCACGGAACCAAAACCGATCAGCACCAGCAGGCCTTTCCATACGCTGTCGGCCGCGCCAAGCAGCGAATAGGCCAGAACCATGGGCAAGCCGATGGAAAGCAGCATCACCCGCCCGCGCACAAGGTTTCGCCGTAATCTTTGAGCTGTTAATTGACTATATGGGGCTGTCATAGAGCCGCCTCCGCACGGGCCCAGGCATCAGCCGCCAATAAATCAGCAAGCTTGGGCCGGGCCACAAAACCGTGATCCAGATGTTTCTTCAATACGCCGGATGTGATGGCAACAATTCTGCCAAATGTAATTTTTCCTTCGCGAAACAGTGCATTGGCCGTTTCATTGGCGGCATTAACCACCGCCCCGCTGGTACCGCCGCGTCGGATGACTTCATACCCGATTTCCAATGCGGGAAAGCGCCCATCCGGCTGTTCAAACGTCATTTCCCTTATTTTCGTCCAATCCAGTCGCGAACTGCACCCGGGGTGACGTTCAGGGTGGGTTAATGCATATTGAATGGCCGTTCGCATATCTGGAGTTCCAAGTTGCGCGATGATGCTGCCATCCACAAATTCGATCATACTGTGAATAATCGACTGCGGATGAATGACAACATCAATACTTTCCGCCGGAAGATTAAAAAGCCAATGAGCTTCAACAATTTCCAGAGCCTTATTCATCAACGTGGCGGAATCAATGGTAATTTTGGGTCCCATCCGCCAATTCGGATGATTTAACGCCTCATCCACCGTGGCCGTCCGCATCTTTTCTACCGGCCAACTGCGGAATGGCCCACCGCTGGCCGTGAGGATAATGCGGTCAATCTCCCGCGCTTCGCCGGAACGCAGTGATTGAAAGATGGCGGAATGTTCAGAATCCACCGGTAATATTGTAGCCCCGAATTTTTCCGCCAGCGGCATAACCAGGCATCCAGCCACTACCAGAGCTTCTTTATTCGAAAGGGCAATCCATTTGCCCGCCTCCGCAGCCGCCAGAACCGGAGCCAATCCTGCCGCCCCTACCACCGAGGCAGCCACGACTTCCACATCGTCCCGCCGGGCCAATGCCACTACCGCATCATCGCCCGTCTGCACTTGAATATCAGTATGGGCCAACGCAGATTTTAGTTCAGCCAAATCCTGAGCCGATACCGGCTGGCTTAAAATGACGATTTTCGGATTGAATTCCACGGCCTGCTGGGCCAGCTTTTTCCAGTTCGATGCTGCCACAAGTCCGATAATTTGAAATGGCCGGCCATGTTTGGCAAGATGCGAAACGACGTTCAACGTATTGGTACCAATGGATCCGGTACTGCCGAGCACGGCAATCCCGCGTGGATGGTCATGCAATGCTGCCGCAGTCGAAGATTTTACGTTCATCAAAAGCAATTCCTACTCAAGCGGAAATCCGCCAATACGGTGATGATAGATTTAATAACGTGATTTGCCAAGGCCGTGCCGTTGTCTGTCCAAACAATACATTCACCAGCCTCTTGCCCGAACACGATTGGAACGCCGTCGGTGTACCGCATTTTCTCGAAGCAACGGATCAGTCTGTCACCATGTAACGCCGCCAAACGTCTTTTCAATGCGTTGCTTAATAACCTGTAATTCCTCATCGGGTTTGATTACCCGGCTGCCCTGCAAGGCAACCGATTCCTTTAATGGCACCCAGCTTTTGCACCCCGCGTATTGCTCGTCGATCTTTATTTTCAACGGTTCCGGCAACGCCCAGGCACGTAAAACAATCACATACAGCGGATAATCCGGGCGATAATTGAACCGCATATCAATCAGCGGTTTATCCCATAAGTGCAGATCATCCAACCGGTCCATTGCCGGGCGATCCGGCACGCGGAAAATCCAAAACACTTCCGCCCATCCGCGGATGGTCACTTCATCAGGCTCCCGGTCCACGGTTTTAATTCCATCACGCCAGGCGGGTTTCACGGAATCGGGCTTCTGATGCAACACAGTTGGAAACAAAACAAAACGCGAATGTTCCAGTTCAAATTCACCGCCGGATTCATATATTCCACCCTTCCGCAACAGCAATGACTGTTGTCCGGATAGCACCGCATCGCACACCACCGACCATTCTTTCAGGGCAACATTCAATACCGATTCCATAATGTGTGATCCCGTCAAACGCTTAACATCAGTCCGCTCCGGCGGACGCCGGTTCAATATGACTGGCAATTTCCGCAACCTGCGGCAAACGCATGCGAATGCGCTTTTCCAATTCCGAAACTCTGCCGTGCGCATCGGCCACGGTTATCTCCGCCCCGAATTCCGCATGAAAACTCAGGTAGACCCGTTCGTTGATCGTATGCGCGTGCACCGCGTGAACGGCCATACCCATGGCTTCCGCCAAACTCCGTACAATCGCCGCCAGACTCGGTTCGGCATCACCGGGTTCCACATGCACGGTTATATCAATGCTCGGATGTTCATTGGAAGCGGCCAATTCAACGGATGTCGCAATCCGATGCCCCTCTTCCAGCGTCGCCGTCGGATTGACGCGAATGGTCGTATCCACAAATCGGCGATTTCCCCCCTGGCGCACGCGGATGCGGGGCACATCCATCACACCCGGCACCCGCCGGATAATTTCCTGCAGTTGCTCATCCACGCCTTCCGGGGCCCGGTCCACCAGCACATCCACCGAATGCAACGCCAGGCGAATGGCGGCTGCGATCATGAGAATCGCCACCACCAATGCGCCGAGATTATCCATCCATGCCAGTCGGCCGTGGCTTAACAAAGACACCAGCAATGCAACAAGCACCACGGCAGCACTGATCAAGTCCATACGGAAATGCACACTGCTGGCCCGTAATGCCTCGCTGCCATGTTTTTTCGCCGAACGGACCAGTTGCAGGGTTCGCCATATATCCACGCCGATAGCCACGCACAAGACCACAATAGCGACAATCGTTGGCAATACCGGCAGGGCATGGGGATGGCCAAAATGTACCACCGAACGCCATAAAATCCACATGGCCGTCAGGGCCAGAATGATGCTCTCCGCAAACGCCGAGAGATTTTCCACTTTTCCATGCCCATAATTATGCGTTTGATCCGCCGGCCGATCGCTGATATGCACCGCCATAAGCGTGATAATGGTTGCCAGTACATCTACCGCGTTATGCAACGCGTCGGAAAGGATTGCCAGACTTCCGGTAAATAGTGCCATCAGCAGCTTTAAGATCGTCATGCCCAGACTGGCCATAAGCGATACCCAGGCCGTATGTTGTTTGTCGTTGGATATTTTATGTTGCGCCACAAAAGCACTTCCCCGAACGCCGTCAATAATTCCGCCACCCACCGCGGCCGCGCATGGACGCGCGTACGCTTGCTTGCGCACCAGTATACCTGACTTCCCGGCTTTGCCATTATTTTTTTTTGAAATTGGAAGCATTGCGATTGGGGGTAGTCAGAAATTTTTCCGCCGCGCGCGCGGCCTGCTCGGCCTTGCGCCGCTTCAGGGCCTTGTATTCATCTTCCGTGAGTTCGCCGTTTTTGTACATAGCTTCAATCTGTTTAAGTGAAAAGCCGAAGCCCGTGATTTCCGTGGGAGGATTGGTAATTCGCCGGCGAATGCTTCGAATCACCAGCCAGCCAACGATGACCACGGCAATCAGCACGCCTCCCCAAATGAAGATGCCCATCAGGCTTTTATCCAAATCAACAACCTCACGACTACACCAGAATGATTCAACGCTGCGGTATTATATACGTTGCAAGCCTGACCGCGAGTTTGATATTTGCAAAAAAATCATTGACACACCGCCTTGGGCGCGTATGATTAAAGGTGTTAAAGAGGCAAACTGCCCGGCAGGAACCTTCCTTTTCCGAGCGGTTATGGAGTCAGGCATGCTTCAAGATGCAGCAAGGCTGAAAATCACCCGAGACGACGATGTTGTTCTGGTGGAATTTACGCATCGGAAGATTCTCGATGAGGCCAATATTGCCGAAATCGGTGATCAGCTTGTCGCATTGGTCGAAAACGAACACCGCCCCAAGGTTATCATATCATTTGCCGGGGTGGATCATCTGTCCTCCGCCGCGTTGGGCACACTTATAACCGTTAACAACAAAGTTCGTAATCATGATGGACAATTGCGTCTCTGCAATATCCATCCTCAGATATTTGAAGTTTTTGTTATCACAAAACTTAATAAACTGTTTCGGATCTATCCGACAATAAAGGAGGCGAAAGAAAGCTTTGAGCCGCAAAACAAGCAGGGCGTCACATAACACCCGCTTGGGGCGAGCTTTTCCCGGTGCGTAGCCGGCGCGGTAAGGTTAGTTGAGTGTGTCACGCAAGAGGGTATGGATGCCCGTGAATCGCATGGATTGGTAATCACTTGCGCCAAGTTCAGAACGGGCGTCTTTATGGGACGAATGCGACTGGAAAAAACAACCACCACACACCGCTCAATCGGTGTATCTTCTGCTTCCCGCGGATTTTGGTGTCGAATGGAAATTCCCAGCGACCTCAAACGGTTGGAAGAAGTTGAAGAGACCATTCTTTCGCAATGCCAGCGATATGCATTTACCGACCGTGATCTTTTTGCCCTTAAACTTGCCATTGATGAAGCATTTGCCAATGCCGTTAAGCATGGCAACCACTGTGACTGCGATAAACATGTCCGCATCAAATATCGTGTAACCCCCCGCCGTGCGGATGTTGTGGTAGAGGATGAGGGGCCAGGGTTTAATCCTGCGAGCCTGCCGGACCCGACGCTGGATCAGCATATTGAATCCACGCATGGTCGCGGCATTCTGCTGATGCGGGCATTTATGAATAATGTCGTTTTCAGCCCATCCGGCAATTCCGTAACACTGACCAAATTTAATGACGCCCCCCGTAACAACACCGAACACAACGTCGCCTTTGGCTGATTTCATCTGCCGCGGCAATTCCGTGGCAGCCAGTGAAATAAACTTCAGCCCATACCCGGTGGCGGTCAGGCCATTACCAGCAGATTCGATCATCATGGGAATCTGTGAACCGCCCCATCAGAATGATTAAAAAGTCAAATAGCCACCATATTACCACCAGGATCGCCCCATAAACTGACATTGCCAGCAATAACATAAGCAAACCGCTGACCACCCGCCCGACATAAAATCGATGCGCCCCCAGAGGACCGAGGAATAGACACAGCAGTAAGGTAATGGGCAGATTTTTTGATGATATACCACCGGGAGGCGCGGTCTTAGCCTCGGCAAAATGCCCGGCGGTATGTATGCCGCTGTGCAAACCGGTATGTGATGTATAAAAAACGCCCGTTCCCGGAATACCAACGGTGCGACGAATACCCGTCCGGCCGACAGTCACATGCGCCCCCCGCACCCCCGCGGAAAGCGAGGCCCCACGGGTTGTAAGATTCAGCGTTAAACCCGGAGCCAGGCGCACGCGGCGGAACAATCGCAAAGACCCCAAGGGAACCTCCCGTTATTTCCTGCCCCACACCGCGGCATAACCAGCTCTACGGCACCGCCATTGCGGCACGATACTGAAATCGATTCATTGTGCCACAGGGAGCAAAATCAAAGATCAAGAGCGGGCGATGGGATTCGAACCCACGACGTCCAGCTTGGGAAGCTGGCATTCTACCACTGAATTACGCCCGCGCGTCAGAGGACACTTGGTAAGAATATCAGAGCCGCCCCATGCTCACAAGTCATCATGCCGGAGGAAATCAAGCTGGCGAAAATTGCCTGCGTTGCTTCCCCGGCCGGACAACAGCCGGCGAAAATATGGTGCGAGGCCAAGCGCACATGGCATGCCAAGCCGTCAATGGGGCCGCGGCTCATGAGCCGCGGAGTGATATGAATGGCAAAATCCACCACGATATGACCGCATCATACAGCGTGATATTGGGCACCTGGTACCCCGCTTCTTCCAGCAATATGGCCTGCAAACCCGCCTGCACGCGATCCGTCGGCCAGGCTGTGGCAGCCGGCGCGGTGTCCGCCGAATCTGATTCTCCGGGATCGTCGGGTGGTTCGGGCAGAGACGTGTATTGTGGCCTCCCCTTGCGGTATTCAACCGGCACCGCGATATTGCCATTGATTTCCGCGAGGTCCAACGTTGCGGTGAGTCTGAGCTTTTGGCTGGTTAATGCGAGGCTGCGCACGGACACCGGTTTATCCGGATCGGACGGCGGGACATCGGCTTGGGTGTTGGAAGAGTCGGTCTTGGTAGCGCTGCCGTTGTTTAAGGCACTGGGTTCATCAACACGTTTGTGGACAGCCTTGCCTTTCTCCGTATCCGCGTCGGGATAGTACACACCCTCCACTTCCATGAGATAAAACAGCCACGGGCAATAAGCGAATTCGGCAACGTGCCGCGCCGGCCACAGGTATTCATCCTGATGGCCATCCGGTGATAATTGCGATCGGGATTTGTTCACGTTACACGCTCCCTGCCGGAACTCGCTGCGTGTTATTGCGTATTCTTAACGCAACCGGTCCGACGGACCGCCACAACGCGGACCGGCGCACCACTGACATTCTGAATACGTGTGCATATCAGGAATGGAACATATCTTGTCTGGATGCCGAATATTTTTCACTTATCGGACTGGCAGGACCGATAAAACCGCGAGTAGCGGCGGAAATTTGAGATATGCAATTTGAAGTCTCCATTCTGGAATCTGAAGTCTGGAATTTAAGATTTGAGATCTGAAATTTGAGATTTGAAATCTCACCTTTGGAATCTGAGATTTGAGATTTGAGCTCTGAAATCTCACCTTTGAAATTTGAGATCTGAAATTTGAGATTTGAAATCTCACCTTTGGAATCTGAGATTTGAGATTTGAGCTCTGAAATCTCACCTTTGAAATTTGAAATTTGAGATTTGAAATCTCTCCTTTGAGATTTCAGTTTTTCCACCTTGACCTTGCGCCGGGCAACCGAACTTACCTGCTCACGATTGCTTTTCGACCTCCGGCGAGCTTTGCCGCATGGAACGCTGAATATTTTCCTCGGTGACGCGCCGGATATGCGTATCCAAGTCAACCGCCCGGCGCGCCTGATGGTACCTTTGCTTGCTTTCCGCCGTCAGGTGGCGTTGCCCGCGGATATCGCCATCCTGCAGACTTTGCGCCCAGGCGCGAATTTGCCGGGAAACGGATTCGCAGGAGGCCACGCAATGGTTGATCCGTTCCTTCATTTCCGCATCATGCCGGCTGGCCGGGACACCCTCGCCCAGCAGCATGGCGCAAAACCGGCAGCCGCTGCGAACCTCGCCGGCCGAGCCACGGGCGATGTAGAGAAACATCAGCAGTTCGGAAGTGGTGCCGCGCTCGAATCCCTCCGCGATATTATTGGAAACCGAAAGCGCCGCCCGGCGCATCTGATCGCGCAGATCCGCTTTATCGGCAAACCAGCGTGGATTGGTAAGCTGATAGACTTCAACGCCAAGCTTGATCGCCGCCTGCCAGACCGGCAAGTCTTCAAAGCGCTGATAAGTCATCCTCAATCTCCCTTTAATAATGCGATTACTGAAATATCACGTGCTACATTATCAAATCTCAAATCCGAAATCTCAAATCTCAAATTTGAAATTTAATATCTCATGCGCAGCCGCGGTTGTCAAACCCGGATCGAAATTCGGGGGACAGGAACTGAACATTCCGATGGAAAGCTCACATTTCACGTCCCATATCTCAAATTTCAAATCTCAAATTCCAGCTGTCACTTCCCATATTTCAAATCTCAAATCTCAAATCTCAAATTTGTCATTTCAGATTTCACATTCCCTTTCCCTGATTGGTCCTCATCAACCGCAGCGCAAAGTCCAAACCGGCAGTGCCGTCCGGCACCGACGGTGATCGGGTCGGGGACGCCACATTTCGCCGGAATCCATTGGCTCGCCGGATCGGCCGGGTTTTCGCGGTGGCCGAAGGCCAGGCGGGCATGAACCAGGTTGAAACGCTTCAGGTCTTTGGGCCTGAAATATCCAGTTGAACGCCCTTGCCTGCCACGCGTATACGCGAAGTGTGCTGATGGCGGGCGTTACGACGTTGGCTTCCTCCGCATTCTTCGCCAATTTCTCCGCGAAATCGGTTGACTGATCCACCACTGCAGCGGCTCATACCCCGTCGGTGCTTTAAAACTTTTATCAAAATCCGCCATCGCTTGATTCACCACGCGGTATCCCAACTGGGCCGATATATTGCACCCCGCCTCGCAGCTTTCAAATATATACCTGTAACCTGACGACCTCTCACCATGCAAAATTGTTCTCGGAATTAGGATTTGCCTGCGGCAGTATGGCAATTAAATTTTGTTACAAAACATTTTCGCTGACATACGTATGTCAGCGAGTTCATCGGTTCACTGGTAAATTGGCCGTCATGCGGAAAGCTTGGGAAGAAAAGGATTACTGCCGTAATGGGAAATACTCATAAAAGCACTGATTACGGACTTGTGCCGCGGACTCTTGGAGGCCGCGTGGCTTGTGTGTCGAGGAAACGTCATCGAGGCACGGATCAATTCACAGTTGCCGGTGGGAAATAAATCCGGACCACCTTTGTGTCTGTTAGCGCAGACTCCGGATGCACCGGGTTTTCCATTTGGTGCGCAGAAATCGTGTGGTTGAAGCGGGCTTTGGGGCGGTTACGCTTTCCTCGACGGGCGAATGGCTGCGGCGAATCCGCATGGTAGCGGCCAACACGGCTCGATTGCGGTTGGACCTTACAGCCTCCCCGCCGTCCTCCTGCGGCCTCAGGCCGCCGACACCGATTTATTAACCTGCCGGCGAAACGGGTGCTAAAATAACGGCAGAGTTGCCATGAATTGTTTACCCGGCTACGCTAAGGGTGTACGAGTAACGCAAGAAGGAGCGTATTGAATGAAATTTTCCAGTGATCCGGCCGCCGTGGTGCGAAATGCCATGGAGAACACGCCATCCGCCAATAGCCTGGTTCCGATTGTTGTGGAAAAAAGCGGCCGGGGTGAACGATCCTATGATATTTTCTCGCGGCTGCTGCGAGACCGTATTATTTTTCTCGCCGGTCCGATTGACGATGATATTGCCAATCTGGTTATCGCCCAGTTGCTCTTTCTGTCCAATGAAGATTCGAAAACGGATATCAATTTCTACATCAACAGCCCCGGCGGATCGGTAACCGCCGGTCTGGCCATTTACGATACAATTCAGTTTTTGCGTTGTGATGTTGCAACCACGTGCGTCGGCCTGGCGGCCAGCATGGGGGCATGGCTTCTGGCGGCCGGAAAAAAAGGCAAGCGATTCGCACTGCCCAACAGTCGCGTGATGCTGCACCAGCCGTTGATTGGTGGCGTCATGCAGGGCACGGCCACGGACTTGGCCATTGAAGCCAAGGAAATGATCCGCCTGCGCCAGCGGATGTATGAAATTATGGCGGCCCATTCCGGACAAACCGTTGAGAAAATCCACCGTGATTGCGACCGCAACCTGTGGCTTGAAGCGGATGAAGCCATTGCGTACGGCGTAATTGATAAGAAGCTTGGGCGGATGGAACCACCGCAGATCGGGCGCGGCGGCGATCTGGCCCCGCCAAGCGCGGACACCGAATCGCCGGATCAGTAAAAACGGGGCAGCGCATGGCGGACTCAATAATGTTACGTGTTTTCAAACGCCCCGGTATGGTCATGACAACTCTGCTGGGCTCCGGGCTGTGCATGGTGATGATCGCCGGATGCGCCAACTACAAAAAAAATGCGCCGCTGTATGATCAGAATGTACAATTGCAAACCACCAATGCCACCCTGGAAGCCACCATTCGCCGGCAACAAACAACTATCGCTGACCTGAAGGCACAACTGGCTGCCCGCACGCCGCGGATTGCCACCCTGCCTGCCGCGCGGCTGTCTGAAATTTTTACGGTAAGCGCGGCCAGGATTACCGCGGATACGGCGATGGCACACTTGAACCATGCCAAATCATTCAATGGTTTTCGGGTGTTTGTTCGCACGCTGATGCCGGGAAAACTGGTGCTGCCCGCAACGGGCACCTTCACCATTGAGGCATTTGACCTCGGCATTGCCCACGGCTCGCAACGGCTGGGCAAATGGGTGTTTACACCGCAACAGGCGAAAAAATTATGGTATGGCGATTTTGGCCTCAATGAATTCTGCTTTAATTGCCCGTGGAAAAAGCCGCCGGTTACCAGCAGCATTACGTTTCACCTGACATTCCAGGATGCCCTGACGGGCCGGTCCTTCACCGATCAGCGGGTTATTACCATCAAAAAGCCGCCCGGTTTGCAAACCGCGAAATAACCGGGGGCATTACTGTTGATGCGTTCGTTGCAGAACATCAATCGGCTTGATTTTAAAATTTGGGTTCTGTCCGAAAAATTCAGCCGGATTATTATGAAACACTTTCAGCAGTTCCGGCAGCTTATGCCCGCGCCGTTGTGCCTCCAGCATGGTGCGATGTGTATTTAAGGGATCGCTGACACCCCAGTCGGCGGCGGCATTAACACATAATCTTTCCGCACCGTACAACTCAATCATATCCACCGCGCGGGCGGGTGTGGCTTTGCTGATTGGATAAATTGTCATGCCGGCCCAGTAGCCGGCATCTTTCACCAGGGAGATGGTGTGCTCTTCAACGTGATCGATCAACACCCGCGCCGGATCAATGGCCGAGCCAAAATCCCGCAGCATATCCAGAATCATCCGTGTGCCCTTGAGTTTGTCCTCCAGGTGCGGAGTATGAATGAGAATCAACGCATGTTTTCCGCCGTTGCGGGTACCATGCGTTGCCTCAATGGCAAGCTGCACGTGTTGTTGAAATACCTTGGCTTCATTGGGCGTATTTTTGTTAAGTCCGATTTCCCCCACACCCAGGACATTCGGGCAAGCTAAAAAAGACGGGATTTCCGCCAGCACTTCCCGGGCCTTGCCCAGATCTTCCGCCTCCTTGGGATTCAGACAGATCCAACAGTAATGCTCGATACCAAATTGCGCCGCCCGGCGCGGTTCACATTCGGTCAATTGCCGAAAATAATCCATAAAACCGGCCGGTGAACGGTCAAAGCCCGCCCAGAACGCCGGTTCACTGACCGCCACCACACCCGAGAGCGCCAGCATTTCATAATCCGCCGTGGTGCGGGAAACCATGTGTATATGTGGATCGATAAAAAACATAATTCAGACGCTCCGCGCGATATGCTTACTTCAACGAATAAAGTTCCTGAATGGCTCTGGCCCGGCCCGGCTCCGAGCGTTGCAGAATCTTCAGTGAATCCTGAATAAACTTCAGCCGCGAATCGGTTCGCACCGCCGCAGCCTCCGCAGCGCGGTCGATACGATCCAGCATCGCCGCCAACTCAATAAGCCGGGCCCGCGCCTCAAGAAAATAAGTATCAAGCACCTGCGAGGCGGTTAGTCCTCCCGGCAATTGTGGTTTCATTTCCATATTGACACTCCAACAGGCTTGAATTCGATGCAATGATCCAACGGTTATGCCTCAATAATGCGCCAGGCTCTGGAGATATATTGCCAGGCGGAGACGACGGTTACAACCAGCATTGCCCAGATGGCAATGTTACGCGCCAACCGGAAAAATTCCAGCACCGCCTGATTTTGAATATCGTACACCAGCGCCAGGTACACCAGCACACCGATTACGGCGGCACATTGCAGGATCATTTTCACTTTGCCGCTCCACATGGCGCGAAAATCAATGCCGTGAGATTCCGCCAGTCCACGGATGCCGGTAACCAGAAATTCCCGGGCAATCAGCACCACCGCCATCCAGGGCTGCACGCCCGTGAGTTCCGCACCGGTGGCCGCGGGTGTCAGGGAAATATGCGGCAACATGAGTTGCGGGGCCGCAAAAAATATAAAAGCTCCGCATATGAGAATTTTATCAGCAAATGGATCGACCACGCGACCAAAGGCGCTTTCCACTTTCCAGGACCGCGCCAGGTAGCCATCGAGCGCATCACTGGCCACGGCGAGAAGAAAAATAATCAGAGCCGTCCACATGCACAGCGGGATACTGCGCTGATGGCCGGCAAAATTAATGGCGATAAAAAAAAGTGCGGTAAGCACGAGTCGGCTCAGGGTTATCAAATTGGGAATTTGCCGGTACATATTATTTCGCGCCTGCACGGAACCACTCTGCCGTTTCCTCAGGGATATTGTACGCCATGACCGGACAAATCACAGCAAGCGTTGAGGCGGCCGTTCCTACCAGGCGGCACAATGTCATCAGACAGCGAGCCGCGCCGGCAGGGGCAGCGGTGGTCACGGTGCCGTGGCTGGAAGCGTTCCCTGGATCAACCGGCCATCAGGCATCTGCGGAAAATACCGGCAAACTTAATGGCCGATGGCCCGCACGAATCTTTTTGAAGTTGATCGGTCTGGCCAGCAGGTCATAATGCTTCCAATCTTCGATCTGGGCCTGAATTAAATCACCCGCTGTGGCATCGATATCATGCAGCAGCACCTGAGCATCTATATCCGGAGCCTGCCCGGCATGACGCCCCACCGCGGTGCGGCGCTTCTTATCCGTGGCATCAATAAGCACGGAAACGGTCTTTCCAACCTGGGCCTGATTTACCTTGAATACCACTTCCTGCTGGGCGAGCATCACTTCCTCGCGGCGGCGTTTGGATACCTCCGCATTAACGCCGTGAGATTTCCACAGCCGCCCCGCCGGAGTTTCAGGCTCCGGTGAGTATTCAAACACCCCCAGACAGTCAAACTCAAAATCGCGCACAAACGCAACCAATTCGTTGTGCTGCGCCTCCGTTTCACCGGGAAACCCGCTGATAAGGGTGGTACGAATACTGATGCCGGGAATCCATTTGCGGAGCTTTTCCAGCAGGGTGGTAATTTGCCGCCGGGACGTTTTACGGCGCATGGTGTGGAGAATATCGTCATTGATGTGCTGTAAGGGCATATCAATGTATTTGACCCATCGCCCGGCATCGGCCAGTGCCTTGATCATGTCATCGGTAAAGCAGCTTGGATATGCGTACATCAGGCGTATCCATCCGACGCTGTCAATTTGATCAAGTGTTTTAATCAAGCCGATCAAACCTTCACCGGGGCCGTTATAGCCAATGTCGCTGCCGTAGCTTGTGGTGTCCTGCCCGATGATGTTAAGTTCAAAGGCACCATCGGACACCAGTTCACGGGCTTCATTTACGATATCGGACAGAGGTTTGCTGCGCATGCGGCCGCGGATGCTGGGAATGGTGCAAAAGGTGCAGCCCTGATTGCACCCTTCAGAAATCCGCAAATAGCCATAATGCCGCGGCGTGAGCCGCAGGCGGCCCGCATCGGATTCAAAATAGCCGACTTTGCGTCGGTCATGACGATGAATCATTTCCGTAACAGGATGATAATCTCCCATGTCCGCATTGGCGGCTGCGGCGGTTGGACCGCGTACCGCTGTGACAATATTTTCGCGATCAAATACACCCACAAGAGCATCAATGCCGGGTGCTTCGTCCAATAATCTCGAGCGTTGCCGCTGCACCAGACAGCCGGCCACAACAACGCGCTTGGCATGGCCTTTTTTCAGCGCTTTATTTTTCTCCTCCAGAGCGTCATTGATAACTTCCAGCGCCTCGGTTTTACTGGCTTCCAGAAAGCCGCAGGTGTTAATGACAATTGCATCGGCGGCGGCGTGATCATCGGTAATGGCAATGCCGTCCGCGGCCAGCAGGCCCAGCATGCGTTCGCTGTCTATAAGATTTTTGGGACAACCCAATGAGACCAGCGCCACCCGCTGCACCGCGGGCGATATCTTCGTTTTTGATTTTATATTGTTTCGTGCGGCCATATTGCTATCACATCATCCATAATCAGGGAAAAAAGCCAATATCCAGATAATGGAGGATAGCAGAAATCAGGCGGCAAAACCAGCGCAACGCGGGGGATCATCCAGGGGCTTTACCTGGCGGCAAACGACCGCGGGTTATA
>JAJZJL010000096.1 GCA_021810145.1 Planctomycetota bacterium
ATCTGAGTAATCTGAGAAATCTGTGGATCAGAATTCAAAACCTGATCAAAGCGCAGCGCTTCCATGCCCCTTCTAACTCCCAACTCCTGACTCCTAACTCCTCCCCCCTCTCGTGCCGCTACGGTGAAAACTCAACCATAAGTCCGGGGTGCCACGAGCAATGATCGGTGCCCCGCGGCACACCCGGGAAGTAACGGGCAAACTGACTTTGGGGTGCGGCGGGTGTATGCGATGCCGAGCTGGATTTGGAGTATGGATTTGGCTGATGGTGCCGGTAACGGCAGAGTTAGAAAGCCAAGGATCAGGGCCATCAAGACCTTGCGGAATCTGTCACAGATCCTGAACCCGATGGAACCCGGCCTCAATGTGGCAGCAAACGCAGAACATCGTCGACCATGGGCGGGCGGGCAACTGGATTAATGTGCTACAACTCCGGCACCCACCCATTGCAGACGGTAGATGCTGCCATTGGAATCGGAACTGAATATCACAGAACCATCGGAAGTTTCCAGGCAGTTCACCGGCCGCGCCAGCACCTTTTTGCCGTGATCACCGAGCGTTGAAACCATCAGTTTCGATCCGTCCGGCTTACCGGTCCACGGGTCAAATGTGACAAGTTGCAAACGATATCCCACCAGTTTCGGGCTGTCCCATGAGCCGTGGCAGCACACCATGGCATCGCCGGGTCTGGCACCGTGAAATTTATTATCAGTGAAAAAGCAGAAACTCACCGTTGACCAGTGCGCCCCAAAATCGTACGCCGGCACAATATCCTCCGCCGCGAGTTTGATGATATTGGGATGTCCGGTTTTCTCAAAGCTTTTGACATATTCGTACCGCGGCACATCGTTACCGGTGATAAACGGCTGGCCATAAAATCCGCCGCGAACATAATGATTGAATTCATCAGGCGGATTATGATCTGTAATCGGCTGGTTCGGCCAGGCTTCGCCCAGAGGGTGGCCGAACTGATCACTGCCTTCATCACAGCCCCACAACTGATGGGTGCCCGGACGAAACAGCAATTTTTCAGTATTGCGTATGCCCGTGCACCAGAGCGTTTTGCCCGTGCCGTCAAGATTATAACGCCAGATTTTTTCCCGATCAGTTTTCATTATATCAGCCGCACTGTGCCACGGATCAATATTGCTCTGATCACCAACGCTTGTATACAAGTGCCGGCCCGTCACACAAAGACTGCGCCACCAATGCCCGGAATCGCCGGGCAGGCCGGTTAAAATGGTGGTCACCTTGCCGGCATGGGTTTGCGTACCGTTGTCCCGGGTTTTATAAATCCCGGTACTGGTGGCGAACCAGAGCCAACCCGCGCGATACACCATCGCCTGTACGCGGTCATAATTGTCCAGGAATGTCTCACGCCGGGTGTAGTAGCCGGCACGATTTTTATGGCTTAATAACAGAATGCGCCCCGGCCCCGGTTCGCTGACAAATAAACGCCCATGTCCATCCAACATCAGAAATCGGCAATTGGCAATTTTATTGGCTACCAGCGTTACGCGGTATCCCGGCCGTACCTTGAACGGCGGAACCCCCGGCCCCACCGACCCGGTTGCGGTCGGGACGGCTGCCGCCGATACCGTTGTCGCCGACATAATTGCCAAGATGGCGGCAAATATTATTCCCCCGGTGATTCGTGCCAAGCGTAACATGCACAGACTCCTCTATCGAAATACATCAATATAGTGCCACAGCTTCGTCCCGTCGTCAATTCCCATGCAATTGCATTTTCTTTGTAAGCAATCGAAGACGCAGTTTTCTCGCCCGCCGATGCGCCAAGCGAAAGCCATTCTCTCCCGCCACGCGGTATAACGCACTTGCCAGGTGGGGCGATCTGCCGAGGGGCACACGCAATCCCAACCGGCATTGCAAGCAACCATATTCACTGGCCCGATGAAATGCTCCGGTCCCTTGGCGGATTGTGAAAGAAACAGCGTATGGATATCATCCACGCCGCTGACTGGCGGCCCGAATTGGAGAGTTGCAGGCAATGCGAACAAGTATTTTCACCAGGATGTCAATCTTAAAACCGGCGACGATGCGGACAGTTGCGGAGCGGCGCTATGGTGACGCGGAGGCGCTGCGCGAAACCAAAATTAATGCCCGCGCGAACGGCGTTGCCTACCTGTCGGGCTTTGTAATTGAGATTCTTCTCAAAGCCTTTCTGGCTGACAAGTATTCAAGTATTGCAGCCAAGCCACAGGGGTCCCTGAGCGATGGCGAACGGAAGATATGGTTTCTCATCTGGAAAAGCCACGACCTCGAGGATATGCTTGATCATGTGCCGGAACTTGAGGCGGCGCTGCGGAAGAAGGGGAAGAATGATCAGCGCACATACCTGGAAGACCTGAAGGGGATCTGCGCGACATGGACTATTCAGGCGAGATACTCTCCGCAAAGCATGACGATGAAAGAAGCCTCAATCCTGCTGGACAAAGTTCGCACGCTCAAGGAGTTACTAAGATGACAAAGGTTGAAGCAACAAACCTTAAAAAAGCACTGGTTAAGAAATTTGGCGGACGGGCGGAATTCGAGCAAGCCGGCAGGCCGGGGCGTTACCGATTTGCTGTTACATCTGAAAAATTTGGAAGAATGCCTCACATGAAGCGACAGGATGAGGCGTGGAAGATTGCCGACAAGATACTGAAACCCGATGCGGCGCTGGATATTTCCCTGATACTTACCTTCGCCCCCCGGGATTTGGCACCGGGAAGATCCCCCCGCCACGCGGTATAGCGCACTTGGACCCGGAGCGATGTGCCTACGAAGTCAGTTGCGGAAATTCAGCCCTTGCCCGCCGCTCCCGCCACTTTAAGCGGTTGGGAATAGCCGATGAGGAAAAGCCACCTTTTTCATTTCCGGCCGCTGACGGGTGTATCGGTGCGGCATTAGCGTTTTTCCGCGCACGCCTGCAAAAGTGCAACCGGAGCACCGATATCGCCAATTGAAATCTGACCCAGATAACGGATGGCATCCGCCGATTCAAAACCGATTTTCATCCCGCAGAAACTTACGGTGTGAGCCGCCTGAACCGCAATTCCCAAAGCCTGCCCGGTATCGCAATCAAGACCCGATGGGATATCCACGCTGATCACCCGATGATTGGCATTATTCAACTGCATAATCAAATCCTTCACCGGAGCGTCCAAAGGCCGGTTCAGCCCGGTACCGAACATGGCATCCACTACGGCATCGCCTACATCACTGTTTTCCAGCCATCGTATCAGCGCGTCATTTTGACGGGGGAGAATGACTACGGGAAGTTCCATCTTGCGGACGATCTGAAGTTGCTTCTGAGCTGCGCCGGTGAATTTGCTTTCATCACAAATCAGCAGAATCTGAACCTGATGGCCGCGATTGGCCAAGTGCCGTGCGGCCACAAGACCATCGCCGCCATTGTTTCCCGCGCCGGCAATAATCAGCACGGCGGAGCCTTCCATCATATAAGACCGTGCGACCTCGGCGACCTGCCGGCCGGCATTTTCCATCAATACCGGCACCTCGATACCAAAGTCCTCCACCGCCCGCCGATCAACTTCCATTAAGCCCGCCCGCGAGAACCATAACATGGGGCGATCCGGAATTTCAGGATGTGTCATCTTCCAAACCTTTTACAAATCCAATGATCAGTCCGTCCGTTCTTCCGAGACGGCAAGTAACAGTAATTAATCAGTATATTCGGTATGGGTCAGTATGTGCAGAATCTCTCCCGGCACGCCGGGATGGAAGAATCCGCCACAGCCGGCTCACGCAATGCGGCTTCTGGTCTTTCGGGCTTGCGCCTCCGCTGATTCAACTGCTGTATCCGCGCCCGGTGGGCGCGGGCGTTTGAGTCTCCTGAGGCTCCGAATCGACGCATCCGGATTGTTGCGAGGTTGTTGCTTCGCCAGCGCATCATAACTTTGCGGCAACAGGTTGGCATTTTAGCCAACTCGGCAGATGCAAGGATTCGGTGCCGATGCAATGAACAAGTGGCAGCGGCAATCGCTGATCTGTCGGATTCGGGGACATGTGCCGGGAAATGATGATTATGGTTTTGCGCGGCGCGGGTTTGCTTGGCGTTGGCCGATATTTTTCACTTGATCGGGTTCCACGGGCCTTGAGCCGGCAATAAGGATGTCCACCAGCCGGTGTGCGCTTTTCCGCCAGTCCGGGCTGTTTGCGACATTGGCCACACCCACCAGTGCCCGCAGAAGGTCCAGGGGATCGAGGTCCTCGCGGATATCGCCGTTGCGAACCGCGATGGTCACAAGATTGCCAATGGCCCGGTGGATGCGGGAATAGGAGGCCTCGAACACTTTTTTGGGATCACCAATCAGGGTATTGAGCACCGGTGCGATGATCAATTTGGTTTCGACGGCATCAACAAACAGCAGCAACCATGCCCGCAATGCTTCAACCGGAGGCATGGCATTGCTGAGAATCTGCTGCGCATCGGAAAGTTTTTCCATTTCCGATTCATATACCGCCACGAGCAGTTCTTCACGCGTGGCAAAGTGGCGATACAGCGTGCCGATACCGACACCGGCCAGTCGGGCAATGCTTTCCAGGCTGGCGTCCGCCCCGGCGCGGGTAAATTCCCGCTTCGCCGCATCCAGAATGCAATTGCGGTTTCGTTGCGCATCAGCGCGGGGTTTTCGGTCTTTCATTTCTTTTTTATCGGTCGCCATCAATACCATTTCCATTATTCTTGACAAACGGAGGATACCTCCGCTATTATCCTTTTGAAACGGAGGATGTATCCGTTTATATCGATTCAGCAATGAATCGTCAAACCATCAGGAGCTGTTGCCATGCGTATTTTCGTTACCGGAGCCACCGGATTCATCGGCCTTTCCGTTGCGAAGGAACTCATTTCAGCCGGGCATGAGGTGCTTGGCCTGGCGCGTTCGGATACCGGGGAAAAAGCCCTGGCAGCCATTGGGGCGGATATCCGGCGCGGTTCGCTTGAAGACACCGCCGGCCTGCAAGAAGCCGCGGCGGGATCAGATGCGGTTATTCATCTGGCCTTTATTCATGATTGGTCAAAAATGGCGGAAAGCTGCGCAGTTGACCGCCGCGCCATTGAAGCCTTGGGTTCCTCCCTCGCCGGATCAGACAAGCCGCTGATTGTTACCGCCGGCACAGCCGGTCTGGCCGCGCCAGGACACATTGCAACCGAAAACAGCGATGTGCCGCGGGATTTCCCATTTCCCCGCGTTTCTGAACAAACAGCCCTTTCGCTCAAAAACGTTCGCGCTTCCGTCATGCGCCTGCCCCAGGTACATGATACGGAAAGACAGGGCCTTGTATCCTATGCCGTTGCGGTGGCGCGTGAGAAGGGCGTATCAGCGTACGTTGGAGACGGCGGCAATCGGTGGGCCGCGGCGCATGTTTCCGATGTTGCGCGTCTTTACCGTCTGGCACTGGAGAAGCATGAGGCTGGCGCACGTTATCATGCGGTAGCCGAGGAGGGCGTGCCGATGCGCGATATTGCCCAGACCATCGGCCGCAGCCTGAAAGTGCCAGTCAAGTCGTTGTCGGCGGAACAGGCGGCGGCCCATTTTGGCTGGCTGGCCATGTTTATCGATAAGGACCTGATGGCCTCAAGTAATGAGACCCGCAGGAAGCTCGGCTGGAACCCCACCGGTCCGGGGCTGATATCAGATCTTGAGCACCTGACCGGCGCGGGGCCGACGGGATAACACCATGGCCAGGGGCAACGCCGGCCCCTATTCATCATGCTTATACGGGTTGCGGTAACGTACCTGAAGATCGTTTTCCAACAGAACAAAGCAGTATATAAAAAGGAACACAACATGAATTCAAAAATCTGGTTTATCACCGGTGCCTCGCGCGGCTTTGGCCGCATCTGGGCCGAGGCTGCCCTGAAACGTGGAGATAAAGTTACAGCCACCGCGCGAAAGATTGCGGATGTCGGGGGTCTGAGAGATCTCTTCGGCGACGCGGTCCTGCCCCTTGCCCTTGATGTTTCCAAACCTGCACAGGTGCAGCAGGCCATGGAGCATGCATACAGACATTTCGGCAAATTGGATGTGCTGGTTAATAACGCCGGTTACAGTCTGATGGCCGCCGTTGAAGAAGCAAGTGACGATCAGATCCGTGATCTGTTTGATGTGAATTATCTCGGAATGGTTCGTGTACTGCGTGCCGCGTTGCCTTTTCTTCGGAAGCAGCGCAGCGGGCATATTCTTGGTGTTTCCAGCGGTCTGGGAATTGGTTCGATTCCGCTGCTCGGATACTATAGCGCTACGAAATGGGCGGTCGAAGCACTTCACGAATCACTGGCGGAGGAGGTCAAGCCTTTCAGTATTCGCGTGACGATCGTTGAACCGGGGCCCTATGCGACCGATTTCGGCAAATCCGCAACGATCGCAGATTTTCTTGAGCCGTATGAGGAATCACGCAATTTACTCAGGACCCATCTGTCCACGATGGAACGCGGCGATCCCGCCGCAACCGCCGGCGCGATTCTAAAACTTGTCGATTCAAATAATCCACCTCTGCGCCTGGCTTTGGGTTCACAAATGCTGCCTCGGGCGAGGGCGTTATACGCCGATCGCCTCGCCACCTGGGAAGCGTGGGCGGATGTTACACATGCAGCGCAGGGCCAATCACAGATTGGTCTTCGCAGTTGATTCTGTGACTGGCAAGCAACGAACGCCGCAGATGTCCACTTATTGGCTTGCGCCTTGCGCGGCCAGCGCACGCGGAAAGAGAATATTGTTTTCCTTGTGCACATGGATATGCGTATCAGCTTCGATTTCCCCCAGCGCGTCAAGCATGGCGCGGAAGGTGTTGCAGGCTTCCGCCGGGGCGGTGTAGTCGGAGGTAAGCGACCGGAGTTTTGCCAGATCGGCACCGGCGCGGTCATGTTCATGCTCCATAATGGCCACGGGCTGATCCACCTCCAACGCCACCTGACCGCCGTCAATCTGACGAATTCGCGGAAACAGTATCCGTTCCTCCTTGAACATGTGCGCGTCCATTTCGGCGGCAAAGCGATCATAGGTGGCTTTGACTTCCGCCAGATACGGATAATGCAGCCCATGAACCGTAAAGGTACGGTGCACCAGCATGGCCACGCGCGGCAATTCCTTTTTCAGCCAGGCGTGATGCGTTGATTCAATATGATCGGCCAGTTCGGTCAAAGTCGCGGTGCTCCAGTCCCGCTGATCGGATTCGTGCCCGGCGGCCCGAAGCTCCGTCATGACCGCTTCGGGGGTTATTTCGCGTCGGGCGCAAGCTTGCCGCAATGTGGCCTTGCCGCCGCAGCAATAATCAATTCCATATTTTTCAAATATCCGGGATCGGGCCGGTAATTCCACCACCCATTGCGATACCGTATTATCCACATTCAATGCCGTTGCCGTTGTCATAACACACCTCAATTTCACCGATTGCGGCCCCCGGACCATCCGGACACCGGATCAATGTCTACGTCCATATTATATCGGGCAATAACAGGATATCAAGATATACTTATCCACAATTTCTTCGACGGACAACCCTGCTTGTATGATCGGGAGGCAATCAATGCTATAATGACGCATGATTTGTGCGATACCGGAGATCGCTTATGCCACAGCCGTACCATCCACCGCTCAAACGGGACCTGAGTCTGCAGCCGTTTTCCCGCGACCATTTTATGGGGCTTAAGGCGGCGAATGGCTTAATTCAAACAGCGGAGGCGGATCATGCGGGCCGATCCGCGGCGGCCGCTTACTTCCATCAATGCTGGGACGCGGAAATCGCCGACCATTTCCGCGAGGAAGAACAATTGCTGATTCCATTGATGCTGGACCCGGAAATTGCGCAGATGCGCGCAGAACATGACAGCATACGGAATCTTGTTGCCGAAGGACGGCGAACCGGCACCCAAACGCCCGCGCCGCAGTGGTGTGCCAGGCTCGGCCGCGAACTGTATGATCACATCCGCTGGGAAGAGCGCGTGCTGTTTGGTGCCATACAGAATCGAGCCACGCCACTGCAGTTGGATCAATTGGCCATGGCCACGGCTGAAATTGAAAAGCGCCGCCCGGGCCTGCGCATCCGTGGCCGAGGGCCGCGCAAAGACCATGCCGCAAGGACACCCAAACCCCGGTAGGTTGGCAGAGGGCGAAGGGGTTGCGGCATTACAGAGAAAATCCGGCGGGGAATCAGCGTGCTGTGACGGCGGCACGGTGGAACATGCGGTATGGGAACACAGACCAGATTGCCACGAACTATTAGATATTCAAAGCTGTGATCGGCCGGCAATCAATGGGCCCTGCCAAAGCTGAACACAAATACGGAGAATGCTTATGCCTGTTAACATTGGCGACAAGCCTGATGCGGATTTCAGCCAACCCATTGAATTGATGAAATCCTGCCACCGCAGAATTGAACGATTTCTGCAAACATTGAAGAAAATCGGACAACGCCGCGAACTCGATGCGCAACACGCAGCCGCTTTGCGTACAGCGATTGACTACTTTAAATCTGCCGGTCCGCGGCATAATGAGGATGAAGAGGTATCGCTTTTCCCGGCGCTGGCGGCGAGCACTGATGCGGCCGTGGCCGCCGCCATGCTGCGCATGCGACAGTTGGCGGAGGAACACGCGGCGGCGGAAAAACTGCATCATCAGATCGATGAACTTGCGGAAGCCTGGCTGAAAAGCGGGAAAATATCCGATAGCGACCGCCGCGCGTTTCAAGTTGCGGTTGATTCGCTTATCAGCATGTATACGCCCCACATCGCCATGGAAGAAAATGATATATTTCCCCTGGCGGCAAAAGTGCTGGATTCCAGCACACTACAGAATATTGGAACCCAGATGCAATCTCGCCGGGCGGAAAATCCGGGCCGTGAGGGCAGCCGTTGCGCCCAAAGGCGGCAGCAATATCCGTCATGAATGAAGATGAACCGTTACCAGCACTTCGCTTTCCTCTTCGGCTTTCAGGCCGTGGCGAACACCGGAATTCACGACCAGCATCTGCCCGGCCTTGAGTTCGCGTTGAACGTCTCCGGCGCTGATCTTCATCCAGCCTTTCAGCACGTGTATGGTGACCGTACCCTGGGCGACATGTTCGGGCAGGTGGGAAAACCGGTCAAAGACAAACAATGCCACCGTGACGTTGCCGTGCTTAAACACCGTCTCCTGCCGGTGTCCCCGCTGGCCGGCATTGGGTTCGGATCGCAGAACCGCGGCAATGGCGTTAAGATCCAGACAGGTGGACGGCTGAGAAAATCGATCATCAGGATGCGGACGCAGCCGCTGATTTTCCGGATTGGTCATGGCAGTTCTCCTTTTCTTATTTTGCCGGTTGATAGCTTCCCGGAACCGCGCGAAACGCGATTGCCAGACGGTTCCAACCGTTAATTGCGATGATGGCCATGGTCAGATCGACCCGTTCTTTTTCGGTAAAATGTTTACGCAGCAGTTCATACACGTCATCCGGCGCATGGGTGTCACCAATGCGTGTGATGGTTTCGGTCCATTGCAGCGCGGCCCTTTCGCGATCCGTGAAGAACGGCGTTTCACGCCAGGCGCTGAGGGTGTAAAGCCGCTGCTCGGTTTCGCCGGCGGCGCGGGCGTCTTTGGTGTGCATATCCAGACAAAAGGCGCACCCATTGATTTGCGAAGCCCGCGTTTTTACCAATTCCAGCAGCGAGTGCTCCAATCCGCATTGACGCACATAGCGTTCCACTTCCGCCATCGCCTGATATGCCTCCGGGGCGACGCTACGGTAATTCAGCCGGTTTTCCATGCTTGTTTCCTTATCCACATTTAAAGCGTGCACCAATCAATCCATCATTAAGCATAGCGCGACCCGAAGACTCCGGCAAGAAATAATTTGACAAATATCGACCGATTTGATTTCCTGTTGGTCAGGAGATTGCACCATGAGCACCCTTCAGATCAAGCGCGTATATGAAACGCCATCACCGGAAGATGGCATGCGTATTCTCGTGGAGCGGCTGTGGCCCCGGGGGCTTACCAGAGAAAAGGCAGCCATTGATCTGTGGATCAAGGACATCGCGCCGAGTGCCGAATTGCGCAAATGGTTTGCCCATGACCCGGCGAAATGGGAGGCGTTCAGGAAGAAGTACCGCAACGAACTTAAGCACAATCCGGCGGCAGTGGAAACACTCCGGCAGCACCTCCGGCGGGGAACCGTAACGCTTGTGTACGCCGCACATGATCAGCGGTACAACGGCGCCCTGGTGCTGAAGAACTTTCTGGAATTGCCGTAATCGCCGTTCAAATGAACCGGACCGCCTTGCGCAAAATGCGGCACATTGACAGCCTTTACACCCAGGTTGATACTTGCCGGCTGAACAACTGGCTTTTGTAAGGCGTGTTGCATGCGACGACGTGAGTTTTGTCAATCAATCGTTTCCGCGGCTGCCGCGGTGGCAATGGAAACAGTTATCAGCAGCGCCAAGGCGAACGCGGGGCAGACTGCGGGCCGTATCGCCCCCGGTTTTGACAAGCCCGATGGCACGTACGCCCGGTTTTGCAACACGCCCGAACTTGATCGCATATTTTACGCGCTTTCGGGCAAAAACATTGTTACCGAAAAACTCGACGAACACTCGTGGCGGCCCACCGGCTGGGGCAAACCGCCCGACCTGCCGGTACCCGGCGGTTCAAAGGATGGCGTGCCCTTGCGCAGCCCGGTTGCCCATCTGCACGGCAAAGGGCCTTTTAAGCCGACTTACAAATCGCTGATGCAATATGACTGTCCTGAATGGTACCGTGACGCCAAGTTCGGCATCTGGAATCATTGGAGCCCGCAGTGTGTGCCCGAAGATGGGGACTGGTACGCCCGCAATATGTATATTCAACACTCCGGTCAGTACAACTTCCAGTGCAGGCATTATGGCCCACCGTCGAAGTTCGGCTACAAAGACCTGTGCGCTCAATGGACGCTGTTGAACTGGCAGCCCGAAGAACTCATGGATCTATATCAAAAAGCCGGTGCCAAACTTTTTATCGCACTGGCCAATCATCATGATGGCTTTGACAACTGGCGATCAAAGCATCATCCGTGGAACGCGCAGAATATCGGGCCGCATCGCGACGTCATTGGTGAATGGGCCAAAGTGGCGCGCAGCCGCGGCGTTCCCTTCGGCGTTTCGGTGCATGCCGGGCGGAACTGGTGGTGGTTTCAGACTGCGCACGGTGCCGACAAAACCGGCCCGCTGGCCGGCGTGCCGTATGACGGCTGCCTGACCAGGGCCGACGGCAATGGCACCTGGTGGGAAGGCTTTGATCCGCAACAACTCTACGGCGCCAAGCATCCGCATAATGCTCTGCCGGATTTTTCGTACGTCAAAAACTTTTACGATCGCACGCGCGACCTCATTGACCAGCACAATCCCGATCTGGTTTACTTTGACAATGGCCTGCTGCCACTGGGTTGGGCCGGCATGAACCTCGCCGCCTATTACTACAACCACAGCCTCCAAACCCATGGCGGCAAAATGCACGGCGTTATCAATACCGGCAATGTTCCACCCGACATTGCCAAGGCGCTGGTCTGGAATTTTGAAAGCGGATTTGTCGATCGAATCATGCCCTATCCGTGGCAAACCGGTACCTGCATCGGCGGGTGGCATTACAATCGGAGTTTGTTTAATCATCCCGGGCGGTACGGCGGTTACAAGCACCCGCAACTGATCATCAACTGGATGATCGATGTGGTCAGTAAGAATGGCACGTACATTCTGGATATTCCCGGCAAGCCGGACGGCACCATCGACCGCAAGGAACGCACGATTCTCAATGACCTGGCCGGATGGTTTGCCATCAACGGCCAAGCCATTTATGCCACGCGGCCGTGGAAGGTTTATGGTGAAGGTCCGGTTGCCGGCGGCCAGGGCGCTTTCGTCGGGCCTAAAATTGCGGCATCGCTGGGCGTAGGCGATGTTCGTTTTACCCGCAGCAAAGATGGCACCACCGTATATGCTATTTTTCTGGGGCAGCGTCCCACACACTTTCAGGCGCATTCACTGGGATTGGCCGCCGACACCAGACCCGGCAAAATTCTGGCGGTGGAACTCCTGGGCAGCGATGAAAAGCTTTCATGGCGACAAACGCCCCAGTCGCTAAGCATTTCCGCGCCCCGGCATCTACCCGGCAATTATGCCCATGCCTTCCGGGTGCGGTTTGCCTGACGGCGCGCAAAAGCCCGCGGGAGTGTTATCTCGCGGATACCGGGCTAACAACATCCTCACCGCTGGAAACGGGTTTTTACCGGCATACCGTGCCGCCATTGGCATGCCCCGTCAGCAACTTGGTTCTGTTTACGCTCTGTTCATGTCCCTCTTTGTGTGGCATACAGGTGGCTGTCCGCGTTCACGGCGGCCATAGCTTTTATTTTATTTATCGGAATACCACGCGTTTACCCGCTGCGGCCGGAGGAATCGGACGGTGCCGCGGATGCACCGGCCGCGGCGGATTGCCCGCGAATGGCCGTGTCTGTTGCACCGGTGTCGATTACCAGCTTAACCACATCATTGTGAAACAGAAGCGAGACCGTCCAGTCAATCACCACGCGCAGGCGGCGCGACCAGCGGGGCATCTGCATGAGATAATAGCTTCGCCATATCCACCAGGCCAGGAAACCGCGAACCTGTATTTTCATCACCCGGCCCACGCCGGCATAATGCCCCAGCGCCGCCAGGGCACCGAGTGTCTGATAGACAAACGGTTCCAGCGGCTCACCGCGAATGCTGTGACGGATATTGCGGGCCAGCACCCGCGCTTCGCGCAGGGCGTGCTGCGCCAACTGCGGATAGGGTTTGCCATCCCCACCGGGTATCCAGGCGCAGTCGCCGATGGCCCAGACTTCCGGCCGTTCCGGACACCGCAGGGCGGAATCAACCACAATGCGGCCATGGTTTTTCGGCAAGGGAATATCCGCCAGCAGGGCATTGGGCGCTACTCCCGCGCACAGCACAATAATGGCTGCGGCAATGCGCGTGCCGTCCGAGAGTGTCACACTTCCGGGGCTGATGTTGGCCACCGGCGTGGCCGTGCGAATGTCCACATGGCGATTCTCCAGCGTTTGCCGGGCGAAATCAGCGAGATCTCCCTGCAACTCGCGCAGAAAGGCCGGCCCCGCTTCACACAATAGTATTCGAATGTCTTCACAGCGGATATTGCGGTAGGTGCGGCAGATATTACGCAGAAATTCGGTCAGTTCGCCGACGAGTTCCACCCCCACCAGCCCCGCTCCAATAATGACCATGCTGAGAAGATATTTTCTGCGTTCCGGATCGGTTTCCACGTTCGCCTGCTCCAGAACATCAATGACTTTATTTCGCAGACTGATGGCGTCCGAGAGGGTTTTGAACGACATGGCGTGCTGAGAACCGGGAATAATCGCCCGGTTGGTAATTCCGCCGACCGCGAGAACAAGCTGGTCATATTCCACGTTGTAGCAATGGCCATCAGGCCGATGCACAGCCTGCACGGTATGCGCCTGAATATCCACCGCCGTAACATCTGCGACAATGAAGCGCGTTTTCCGCAGCAGCGGCCGAATCGGGCAGACCGTGTGCCGAGGTTCCAATATTCCCGACCCGGCCTCAAACAGCAGCGGTGTGATCAGCAGATAATTATCCCGGCTGATCAACGTAACGTCGAGCGATTCGGATTGTTGCCCCAACTTCTCCAGGGCCAGACATGTATACACGCCGCCGAACCCTCCGCCCACAATCACCACGCGCGTCTTTTTCACAGCATTGGCCGGCATGACACGTCTCCTGTCATGATTCATCATACCCTGCGAGATTATACGCTTCCGCTGCGGGCCTGTCCGGATATTGCCGCAGCGGGGATAAGAAAGAATTTGAATCAGGGAACACACGTTGCTATAATTTGGATATCGTTATCCAGAATTAACGTGGCCGCCCTGCGGGACTTCTGGCCATGCGGATTCGGATATCGTCGCGGTACAAAAGGAGAAACCGCAATGGATGCACACAATAACCGGGATCAACATATTCATCAGGGCTCGACGCCCAATGCCACCGTTCCGGCCGTTATCGCCATTCCGGCCGGGTTCCGGCTGATACCGGACGCTCAAGCCACACCGGCGGTACACCATTTTGGATACCATCGCAATGAACGCTTTATTATCGCCGCATTTCATCCGGAAGCCGCGGATGTCATGTGGAAGGATGGCCACGAGTCCGGATTTGCCGCCGGCGCGTGGGATTATTACTTCCGCACCCTGCTGCCCCCGGCGCTGCGACAGCAGGCGGATTTGACCGACCAGTCACACATCGGACAGGATGTACTGTTAATCGATCGGGTGGCGGACACAATCTACATTGCGCCCAGATTGTGCGCTGAGGAATTTCTGGCTCAGGCAATCGGAATGACGCTTTCGCATCGGCGTTGCATGTGCGCCCGGCCGCTGGAAGGCCAGGCAGATTGCCGCACCTGTCCGGCATGGCATCGCTCCGCGAATGACATTTCGTTGCATCAGGCGGAAGCCTCCGGACAATCGGGTGTACAATCACATGGCCATGAATGATTTTGACCTTAAACCGCTACCCCCCTTCCGCCTTGATCTGACGGTGTGGACTCTGCGCCGGCGCGCGGAAAATGCGGTGGATCGCTGGGATGGTCACACTTATTGTCGCGTATTGCCGCTTCCGCGCGGACCCGTTGAAATCGCCGTTAGGCAATATGGGACAGCCACTGCCGCGCGTTTGCGTGTGGCCGTGGCGGGCCGGCGGCTTAGTGCGCCGTTACAAACCGCGGTAACCGAGGCGTTGGACCGCCTGCTGGGACTGAATGTTGACACAACGCGGTTCCACCAATTTGCCCGCGGCCACCCACAGCTTGACGAGCTGGCCCGGCGGTTTTACGGAGTCAAGCCGCCGCGTTTTACCGGCATGTATGAAGCGCTGCTCAACGCCATTGCCTGCCAGCAACTCACGCTGACTTTCGGTATTGGCCTGTTGAATACATTGGCCGTGAGATATGGCAAGCGGATTGGCACCGGCGCTTCCGCAGTGCACGCATTTCCCCGGCCTGACGCACTGGCCGGCGCAGAGTTGGAAGAGTTGCGGAGCCTTGGATTCAGCGGCAACAAAGCAAGGGCTATTATTGAATTAGCCCGGCAGATTGTCAGCGGTGAACTGGCTCTGGAGGCCCTGGCGGAATTGCCGGATCATGCCGTGCTGGCGCGGTTGCAGGCATTGTACGGCGTGGGGCGCTGGACCGCTGAATACGCACTTCTGCGCGGCCTTGGGCGCACGCACATATTCCCCGGTGACGATGCCGGGGCACGAAACAATCTTCAACGGTGGTTAAACCTGCCGGAAGCACTGGATTATCAGGCGGTACGCAAGGTGATGGACACTTGGCGTGGATTTGGCGGACTGATCTATTTTCATCTGCTTTTGCGCAGCCTGGCGGAAGCGGGGTATGTATGAGCCAGCGGATACTTTTCACCGTCGGCCATTCCACAAGAACATGGCGGGAATTTGCCCGCCTGCTGCGGGCATGGAACATTCAGGAACTTGTTGATGTCCGCGCGATTCCGCGGTCGCGGATGCTTCCATGGTTTGAAAAAGCGCGTTTGCAGCAGGCTTTGCCTAAAATCAAAATCGCCTATACCCATCTCCCGGCCTTGGGGGGTTTGAGATATTCAAAAAAAGCATCCGTCAATGCGGCGTGGCACAATTCCAGTTTTCGCGCTTACGCCGATTACATGCAAACCGAAGCATTTGAGCAGGGATTGAAGGAACTCAACCGGCGGCGGCGGTTGCACCGGGTGTGCGTGATGTGTTCCGAAGCGCTCTGGTGGCGTTGTCACCGGAGATTGATCGCCGATGCGGAAGTCATTCGCGGAATTCCCGTGCGGCATATCATGACCCACCGGTCCGCCGGTGCCCACACACTGACCGCCTTCGCGCGGGTGCGAGGACAACACACCCGCAAACCGGTAATTACCTATCCTGCTTCCCGGGGATAACAGGCATCAGCCGCAGATGGCCCCGAGGGCACAGAGATTATTACCACGAAGCGCAAAGGAGACAAAGACATCAGATGTCCCAGCGCGGCGAAGCCGCAACCAAACATCACATAGCCGCCGGCTTTGCCAGCGGTAACCGTCCGCCAAAGGCGCGGTGTGCCGAGTTGGGAATTCGTCGCGGATCGCGAAGAAATGGAGAGATTGTTACGCAGATTACGCGGATGTAGCGCATTGAGCAACGGGCATTTGGCATTTAGCACCTGGAACAGGAGTTATCACCACAACGGCACAAAGCCACGAAGGACGACGACTCACGATGAGGTACAGGAGGTACCGGAGGAGCGGGTGCCTTGCCCGACGCCCCGCGCCGGGACAGGCTCAAAATCCTAATCCACAGATTTCTCAGATTACGCAGATTACGCGGATGTAGCGCATTGAGCACCGGGCATTTGGCATTTAGCACCTGGAATAGGAGTTATCACCACAACGGCACAAAGCCACGAAGGACGACGATTCAGGATGAGGTACATGTGGTGCCGGAGGAGCGGGCGCCTTGCCCGCCGCCCCGCGCCGGGACAGGTTCCAGGTTCCTGGTTCCAGATTCCAAGTTCCAGGTTCCAGGTTCCAGATACCAGATTCTGGGTTCCAGATTCCAGGTTCTATCCCGTCACGTCGGGACCAGTCCGCGCGGAGCCTGGGTGCGGGCAGCTGAGTTGGTGATGTTTCTCGCGTCATCAGGCCCCCAAAAGCGCAACGGGAAAATGCCTTTTGCGACACTGAAGAGGCCATGCACATCTGTACCCGCTTCCGGATGGGACACAGTGCGATTTTAGCCCCCCCTTTCCCTTCCCGCCGAAACCCAGCGGCAGTGGCGCAGTTTCACCATTCCGCCCCGTGGATGGATCGCAATTCCTGCCGACATCCCTTTTGGCCCAGCAGCGCCAGCACTTCGCTCCGGATTTCCTCAGACCTCGATCCCAGGCGCACAAGCACGTGTAACGCACCGCCGTGGGGTTCACGCAGCAAGCCAAGCAGCAGGTGCTCGGTGCCGACGTAGTGGTGGCCGCGCCGGGTTGATTCGCTAATCGCATACCCAACAAGCCTCCGGACCCGCCGTTTCTGTCGCGGCTTTTCCATGGCGGGCTTGCCCGGACCGCAGCTGGCGATTTTACCGACCTCAAACCGGACCTTGCGCAGGTTGATGCCGAGATTTTTTAACGTCACGGCCCCAACTCCATGCCCCTCTTTCAGCAATCCGAGCAGGAGGTGCTCAGAACCGATGTATCTGTGGCCAAGCCCGCGGGCCTCCTGGCTGGCGAGTTTCATAACCCTGAGTGAGCGATCTGTTAAACGTATTTGCATAAATACTCGCGGAAACCGTCAGCAACCCGAAAGCACATCGATACCCGATATAAGTGTAAGCAAAACCGATGGGGTTAATCAAACGGCGAGGAGGGTGAGAGTTTGGAACATGGCGGTTCATTCCGGCGCGTCGGTGCCGCCGAGGATTTGGCCCTTCCCGCGCCGTGCCTTCGCAACCTGCTCACGCAACCCCGGCTCCGTGGCGTCACCGAAGCGGCTAATAACTTCCTCATAAGCTGCGACCGCCTCTTCAGGCCTGCCAGCCCGCCTCAGCGCGGCTCCCTTGTTAACCAGCGCCATGGCAACCTGTTCACGCAACCCCGGCTCCGTGGCGTCACCGAAACGGCGAATAACTTCCTCGTAAGCTGAGATCTCCTCCTCCGGTTTTCCGATCTGCCCCAGCGTGATCCCCTTGTTAACCAGCGCCATGGCAACCTGTTCACGCAACCCCGGCTCCGTGGCGCCACCGAAGCGACGAAGAACTTCCT
>JAJZJL010000097.1 GCA_021810145.1 Planctomycetota bacterium
GGGATTCAGACCCGATGTCGCCTGCAGATACGGCAAAGCCCCGGCAATAATGCCTACATCCACGCCATACAGCAATCCGCCGAGACCGGCAACCAGCAGCAGCATCCGGTTGTACCGATGTACCGCGGCGGGCATGGTCCGAATCTGATCCGTGTTCATCACGTAATTCCTGTCTCGCATCATATTGCCACGGCGTTGCAAAATTTACAAACTCACCGCGCCGTGAGTTCAATGGGTGGTAATTCGCTTGCCGGCAATCCTAAGCTGGTCTTGAAAAATAAGGCATTCTGATTTTGCCCGTGAAACGTCGATATGTAATTCTCCCGCCAGTTTGAAATAAACACGCCGGCTTGAGCCGTTTCCACCAGCGCCCAGACGGCTCCGCCAAAGCCGGCTCCGAACGCGGACGCCGCCACCGCCCCGAGTCTGCGAGCGGAAGCGGCTAAATGTTGTGTTTGCGGAACCTGATTGTGCAGGCACGTCTCAGCCAGCCGCTGCGACTCGTCCACAACGCGCCCGAGTTCCATCCAGTTACCGCGACGCATGGCCGCCATGGCCGCGGGAATCAGCACATGGCATTCGGCGTGATATTGTTCAAGTCTTGACAGCAGCGATTGTATGGAGAATTCGTCCGACTTTTGTTCCTCCAGCGCCCGCCGGGCCATGTCCATACCCTGCGGTTCACTTCGGAATAGCGCTTCGAGGGAATTTTCCTTTCGTTGACTGAAGTGATTCCACAATTTTACACAGGTGGTGGCCCGGCGGCTTACCTGGTTGTAGGCGGCGCCGGCACTGCCGGTCTTATGCGCGGATACACCACTGACCCCGATCACGAAAGTCAAATGATCAGGCAATGCCACCGCTGTGATCGGGCAGGAGTCGAAAAAGTCAAACTCGGTCAGTTGACCAGGACGTGAACAAAGTATGGCGGTATGATCCTGACTGCCGCCATGTGTGCCCACACCCTTGTCCGCTGAATGTTCGCGCCAGGATCGGCCGCTTTCAATGCAGCCAAGAAAGTCACCGAGTTCCAGCGGGTCCTGCGGAAACGCTATGTTGTGCGTGGCGAAAAGTTCGAGATTGCTTCTGGCCAATGCCAGATAGAATCCCACAATCAGACAACTCGAACTGCTTAACCCCGCGGCAGGGGGCAGGTTGCTGATAAATGCCACATCAGCGCCTCGAAGCGGCACCGGTGACATCCCGGCCAAACGCCGGGCTACCGTCGCCGGGTATACCGTCCAATTGTTATGCAGACCGGGATCGGTGAGGGCATTGATGTCCAGCTCCGCGCTGAGACCATTTTCCGCGTCCACCATTCGCAGGCGCGAATCCGAACGTGATGCAACACAGAAGCAAAAGCCGCGATCAATGGCTCCCAGAACGCTTCGCCCACGGCAATAGTCTGTGTGCTTGCCCATGAATTCCAGGCGCCCCGGCACAAACCACCGGTCTATGCTTTTGGTTTGCGGCTTTAATTGGGAACTCATCGCCACCTGCGCAGCCGCGAACAGCCGCCGCTTTTCCGCGCCCGGCGGGAGATGCGACGATTCTGCCGCACCAGGCACGCCGGTGGGCAAATGACCCGTGGTTTTGATTTGCGTTGAAGTCATAGCCGCACCTCCAGGCCGGCAATATGTGTTGCCACCGATTGGATATCAGATCGTTGCGATAAATCCAGCACCGGCTGATCACATGTCGCCACGGTGTAATGCACGCCCATATTTCGCATGGAAATAAGCACCGCATCGGGAAGTTCCAGTTCGCCGCGCGCTGATGGCTGTGTGGCTCGGCATGCATCAAAAATGCGGCCATCAAACCGCCATGAATTCATGCTCAGCAATACCGGCTCGGCCAGTGCCGCAAGAATTTCCGGAGTCGGCTTTTCAATAATGTGATCCAGTTCGCCACGGCTGTTGACTGTGATTACCGCAAAGTTGCCCAGGCGTTCCGCGGTGATATTCGATCCATGCAGCATACCGCTTCGCAGATAACCCACGAGGCCCGGCGAAGGGAGTTGGCACAGCGCCGATATGGCGCGGTATGGATAAAAGTTATCTGAATTCAGCACCAGAAACGCGTCATGGCCCGTAAATGCCTCGGCTGCAAGCAGGGCATCAGCCGTGCCGCGTGGCGTTTCCTGAACGGCGAAGGAAATGCGCAAACGTGTTGATATGTTGGCGCGACTATAATAGTGGCGAATTTCATGATGTTGAGGACCGATGACCAGGCAGATATCGCAAATGCCCGCATCAGCCAATGGCGTCAGTACGTAATCCAGAAACGGACGTGCAAACGGGATCATGGCTTTCAGTCCGGCGCTGGCGGCGGCATCCTGCTGAGCTTCAAGACAAACGTGCGTGTCGGTCTTGCGCATGCGCTTGCCGAGGCCGGCGGCCAATATGACCGCCTTGTTTGCGGGCTGCGGTTGGCCCGGACGATCACCGCATGCTAATTTCGAGGATTGATCCATTTTACAAATCCTTCAATGGCTTCATATTCCGCCAAACCGAGCCGATTAAAAATATCCGCGGTTCCACGGTTCCGGTCCTCGGCGCGCTGCCAGAATTCACGCTGATCCGTTCCCGGAAACATCGCACGATCTTTTTGACTTTGGTGTTTGAAAATGGCATCGCGCTTGCGAGCCAATTCGCCGGGGCTTAATGGAATTGCCATGTCAATCGATTCAGGCTCCCATTCCTGCCAGGCCCCGCGATAAAGCCATACTTCCGGCATTGCGCCGCGGAAGTGTGATTCAAACAGTGCCAGCGCCCGCAGCAGTGCCTCAAGACACATGCGGTGGGTGCCGTGCGGATCGGATAAATCTCCAGCGGCATAAACCTGGTGGGGCTGTATGTCCTTAAGCAATTGCAGAATAATCTCTACGTCCGCATCACCGATGGGGTCTTTGCGTATCAGACCAGTTTCATAAAATGGCAAATCCAGAAAATGCAGACGCTGCGGACCAATACCGCATGCCCGGGCACCGGCACGTGCCTCGCACCGGCGAATCAACGCCTTGATCTTTCGCAGGGGCGGAGCATCGCAATCGCCGGCTTTCTTACCGCCCACAAATTCCTCGACTTGGCGCTCCAGATGGTCTACCGAAGCCGCATCCAAGCCAAATCCGCGGTTAAATTCCCGGACAAAATCAGCATAACGCAGGGCGTCGGCGTCGAATACGGCAATATTTCCGCTGGTTTGATAGGCAATATGCACCTCGTGTCCCTGATCGACCATGCGGATGATGGTTCCTCCCATGCTGATGACATCATCATCCGGGTGGGGGCTGAAAACCAGAATTTTCTTGGGGAATGTGTCGTCTCCCGGGCGGGAAATATCCCCGGGGCGGCGCAGCGATTCCGGTTTCCCGGCCGGCCAACCCGTGATTTTCCCGACTAATTCGCGGAACACCTGCAGATTAATGTCATAGGCGGGGCCTTGGCCGGCCAATAAATCCTGTAAGCCATGCTCTCCAAAGTCTTCATCGGTCAACTTCAAGATTGCTTTATCGCATTTTCTGGCCAGCCAGATGACTGCCCGCTTGGTTGTTTCGGGATCCCACTGCACCGCACCCGAAAGCCACGGGGATTTTATGCGCGTAAGCTCCGCGGCGGCGGCGCGATCCACGACACATTGAACATGCGAATGTTGCTGCAGATAACTGGCCGGGAGATTTGCCGTGACAGGCCTCTCCACAGCGCCGGCGAGTGTAGCGGATTTGTTTTCTCCGAACGCCATGAGAATAATGCGGCGCGATTCGAGTATCGTGCCAATGCCCATGGTAATAGCGCGGCGGGGAACATTCTGTTCGCCATAAAAGTCGCTGGCCGCATCCAAGCGTGTTATACGATCCAAAGCGATCAACCGCGTTCGGCTGTCAACCGGCGAGCCCGGTTCATTAAAGCCAATGTGGCCGGTCCTGCCGATGCCCAGCAATTGCAGATCCAATCCGCCCGCGTGGCGTATCTCCGCTTCATACGACTGGCAGTAGGCCGCGATTTGTTCCGGCTCCACCTGGCCATCCGGAATATGCACATTTTCAGGTTTTATATCGGTATGGGAAAAGAGGTTTTCCCACATAAAGCGGTGATAACTCTGGCTTGCCTCGTGGGATATGGGATAATATTCATCAAGATTAAACGTCACGACATTCCGGAAACTAAGCGATTCCTGCTTATGTAAACGTACCAGTTCCCGGTATACGCCCAGCGGTGTGGAGCCGGTCGCAAGACCCAGCACGCAAGGCCGGCGCTCAGATGATCGCATTTTGATTAATTCGGCGATTTCATGTGCCACCGCGCAACTGGCATGCTCCGCCTGGTCAAAAACGGTTACCGGAATTTTCTCACTGCTGTGAATCCGGGTGCTGAGCTTCGAATCATTGGATGCATGATGCGAAGCCGGATTTTCTTCAGATCGCCTCAAAGTCGTCATGACGTCGTACCTCTGTCTAATGGAACATGAGCCAAATCAGGCATCACGACAATATATCGCTTTACATCCCGAAAGTCCTTGGATGCTGCTAACCGTCGGTTCACCACCGGCCAAACGTTTCGACACTTGAATATGAAGAGCCGATGACCGACGGTATTCATATAATACTTTTTATCACAAATAATATAAAAGTCAAGCGGGCCGACAAAAATTCTGGACCGCTGATGCTGTTATCCAGTTCCTCCGGATAGGGCATTGACGAACTCGACCGTCTCCCAGATATAGGCCCGACAGGTTTAGACGCTTTACATCCTGTGAATTGGCATGTAGAACCTTGGCATGATGATTGATACTTCACAGCGGGCTATTTTGCGGTCACTCTGGTTTCACGGGGCATTAAGCCGTTCTGAACTGCATGATCTCACTGGTATGACTCCCAATGCCGTGGGAAATGAGGTTCTGCAGTTGCAGCGACTTGGATTGGTAAAGGAACTGGGGCCCAAACCTTCCACCGGCGGACGTCCACAGATTCCATTAATTTTGGACCCGTCTTCGCGACGGATACTGGGTATATCCATCGAACCGGGACGGGTTGAAATTGCGGAACTCGGACTCAATGGAGACCTAACCGTTGCGCCGATTTCCAAAATGGTTGAAGCCGAAGGTCGATTGCTGCCCACCGCCACCCGGCTTGCCAGATCGTATTGCGTGCGCCGAACGCTCATGGCCGCGGCGTCGATCACCGGATTAATTGATCATCTTACCGGCAGTATCCTGTTGAGTTCCTCGGCACCGCACCAAAATCAGCTCAGCACATCGGTCTTGCTGAAAGGTCTGGATGATGTCCCGCTGATTATCGGCAACGATTTGCATGCCGCAGCGGGGCGCTGGGCCGTCACACACCGGTCGCAATTACAGGAAGACACACTTTTAATTGCGTTTGACGATGGACGTATGGGAGCTGTAATGGTCATTAATGGTCGCCCGAACCATGGCTGTATCATCGGTGCCAATGAACTCGGGCACACCCGGTTTCCCGTCCAAACGCCGATGTGTTACTGCGGGCAAAGCGGTTGTATGGAACGGATATTCAGCCGCGAGTTCCTCGGAGCCGATGTCGCGCCCGCTGAGTTTACCAACCGGGTGCAGGCCGCCGCCGCGGATGATGGCAAAAGCATCGAAATGATTAAATTATTGATTATGGCCTGCGCTAACGCGGTTAATTTTGTCAGGCCATCCCGGCTTGTTTTGGCCAGCCGTTTCATGGCAAGTAACAGTTTTTCACAACGGCTTACCAATGGAATTCGCGAATCGGTTCTCCCGCATCTTGCCGAACGGGTCCAGATTGACTCATGGGATATCAAGGTTGCAGGCTCCGCCGAAACGGCCGCGTGGCTGGGATTGGCCAGCCTGCTGTTTGAGTCGTGGGAATCCTATCCATCCACCGTTGCCGCAGGAGCCCAGCATGCGCCGGTCATGTAAAGCTCATTAAGGCCGCCACACCCGATTCATTACCCCGATATCGGCAGCACCCGGTCGGAAGGGTCTACCATGGTGGAGGGGTCCAGCAGTTCAGATAGTTGTGCCGCGGAAAGCTTGGTTTTTGCGGAAGCCACTTCGCGAATGGTTTTGCCATTGGCGGCCGCTTCTTTTGCCAGTGTCGCCGCCGCCTCATAACCGATCACCGGTGCCAGCGCTGTGGCCAGCATTAATCCCGCTTCGACCAATTCCGGCCCGCGCTGCGTGGGCTTAATGCCGGCAACGCATTGAACTGCCAGATTGGCGCTGGCCCGACCGAGCAGTCGAATCGATTCCAGCAGCGCCGCCCCGGCCACCGGCATGGCGACGATTAATTCAAAATTGCCGCTGGCTGCTGCCGAAGTAACCGTTGTATCATTGCCGATAACGCGCTGGCAAACCATCAATACACTCTCGGCTATCACCGGATTGACTTTGCCCGGCATAATGGAACTGCCCGGCTGTACCGATGGAATTTCTATTTCACCCAGGCCGGCCCGCGGGCCGCAACTCATCCAGCGAATGTCATTGGCAATTTTCGTGAGGCTGATGGCAATGTTTTTCATTACACCCGACGCAAAGGCCAGACTGTCCAGCGTGGACTGGGCCTGAAAATGATTGGTTGTTTCATGTACATGAATGCCCAGCCACTTCGACAATTGCCGGCATACCTCGGTGGCGAATTTTGGATGAGCGTTGATGCCCGTGCCCACGGCGGTGCCACCGAGTGCCACTTCCGACAACTCGTTTTCCGCAGCCTGCAGTCGCCGGCCCGCGCGTTCAATTTGTCCCGCAAATCCCAGAAACTCCTGTCCCATGCGAATGGGGGTTGCATCCTGCAGATGTGTGCGGCCTGTTTTAATGACTCCCCATGTCGCATCTTTCTGCCGCAACAGGGCGTTTTCCAGTTCAGCAAGAGCGGGTCGCAGAACCAGTTTGATTTCCACCAGAGCCGCCACATGCAGCGTTGTGGGAATTGTATCATTGCTGGATTGGCCCATATTCACGTGATCGTTCGGGTGTACCGGTGCTTTATCACCGCGCTTTCCGCCCAGCAGTTCATTGGCCCGGCTGGCGATCACTTCATTGACATTCATGTTGGTGCTGGTGCCTGATCCGGTCTGATAAATATCGACCGGAAACTGATCCGCCAGTTTACCTGAGGCTATTTCATCTGCCGCGGTCGCGATCGCTTTTGCTATTTTGGCATCCAGCAATCCGAGTTGCTCATTGGTCAGTGCCGCCGCTTTCTTTAACAACGCATGAGCGCGAATAAATGTTTCCGGCATCGGTTGGCCGGAAATTGGAAAATTTTTCATGGCTCGCAGTGTCTGCACGCCGTAATAGGCGTCCAACGGTACTTCCAGTGGACCCATGGAATCTTTTTCAATACGTGTTGCTTTGGCTGCTGATTCCTGTGACATCATCTTCTATTCTCCATGTTCTGCCGGCTTTTCCAAGCACAGCTTTTAAAATTCAATAACGGCCTTAATAACGCCGGTTTCCGGTAATGTAAAACTTGAAAATTGCGACGGTATCTCATCGGCACGGCAGCGATGCGTTATCCATGGCCTGGTATTGATCTGCCCGGATTCGATCATATTGATTATTTTCGGGAAATCGCCCGGCAGCGCATTGCGGCTGGACAGAAGCGTGGTTTCATGGCGATGAAAGTCCGGATCATTCAGTGAAAAATCGCCCACAAACAGCCCGACAAACACCAGCTTGCCGCCATGGGCCATCAGGGATAATCCGCCGCTCATGGATTTCGGATTACCTGTGGCATCAATCACCGCGGTGGCCATGTCGCCGCCGGTGAGCCTGCTGACGCTCTGCGCAGGCTCGTGCCCCGCATCAATGCAATCCTGAACTCCCAGTTGCGTGCGGCAAAAATCCAATCTTTGCGGGCTTAAGTCCATGACCATGACACGGCATCCGGCGGCCTGGGCAAATTGAATAACCGACAGGCCGATCGGGCCGGCACCGATCACCAGAACACTATCCGTTTTGTTGAGTTCGGCCCGGGCTACGGCATGACAGCCAATCGCCAGTGTTTCAACCAGTGCTATTTGCTCATAAGACAATGCCGTGGCTTTGTGGAGCTTGCGGGCCGGGACATGAAATTGCTCCCGCATGCCACCGTCAATATGGACGCCCATCACTCGCATATTCACGCAGCAGTTGGGTTTGTCCCGGCGACACGCAATACATTTGCCGCAATTGATGTACGGTTCAACCGCGCATTTATCACCGGCTTTCAAGCCACGATCATTGGCACCAATGGCGAGAATTTCCACGCCCAACTCATGACCAAGAATCCGCGGATAGGTGAAAAATGGCTGCTTTCCCCGAAAAGCGTGCAAATCTGTTCCGCAGACCCCCACACGATGAACACGCACCAGCGCCTCGTCGGCACCGGGTGCGCCCGGTTCCCTGGTTGCCATAAGCTCAATTTTTCCGGGTTCCTGAAGAACCAGCGTTTTCATCTGTTACCCCGTGTTTCCCTGTTATGTTAATCGTCAATGACGGTGACATTCCGATCCCGTTTATTTATCTGTTAAATTAATTATTTTCGCTGCGGCCGCTGGGCCAGGTTTTTCCCTGAATCGGCCGGAGAATCTCCAGGACTTCCGCCAGAAGCTGCTGATCCATCGGTTCATCCGCCCATTGCGCGTTGGTGCGGATATTCTGTTCCTTCGCGGTGCCTACAAGAGTCGTGGCAATATCGCTGTTGGCAAGGGAATATTGCAATGCCAGCTTGGAAATATTGGCCCCTCGATCCCGGCAGTGCTGGGCTGCTTTAGCGCATGCGGCTTGCACATCGGCCGGGGCTGGATGCCATGTCGGCGGCCCTTGATCGCTCAACAGACCCATTGACAGCGGCGAAGCGCTGATAATCCCCACGCCTTTTTGCTTGAGCGTTGGAATCAATTGTGTCAGGGAGGTGTCGTTAAGCGCATATCGACAATAGGATAAGATGACATCAACATGGCTTTGAGCCAGAACCTCGCGGAAAATCTTTAACGGTAACCCGGTGACACCGACATATCGAACCTTTCCGGTATCGCGCAATTTGAAAAGTGCCGGGATTGTCTCGTGAATCACCTGATTCAATGAACCAAATTCGATATCATGACACTGAATTAAATCGACATATTCCACTCCCATGCGGGCCAGACTTTCATCTACACTTGCAATCACGCGCTGGGCGGAAAAGTCAAAGTCCTTGGCTTCCTGGCCATACCGCCCGACTTTGGTCGACAGATAATATCGGTCCCGTGGTACCGTCTTAAGGGCCTTGCCCAGAAGTGTCTCCGCTTTGGTCAAGCCATAAAATGGCGATACGTCAATGAGATTAATTCCACAGTCCAGCGCGGCGTGAACAGTGGCGATGCCGTCATCTTCCCGCACCGGGCCAAAGACGGATCCCAGGGGAGACGCACCATAGCTGAGATGGGAAACTTTTAAATCCGTTTTACCCAGTAAATTGTATTTCATAATTATATCCTGATATCGTCTTTCCGGCGGCAACGGACCTCTCCGAAGCAGAGCAGAAGTTTACGTCCCATACGCGGATTCATCAACATTAAACGATGATTTGCCACCTTCCAGCGTTTTCGGCTATAATACGGGGCTTGAAAATCCGGCGGCGTAGCTCAGTTGGTAGAGCGCGGGATTCATAAGCCCAAGGTCTCCGGTTCGAGTCCGGACGCCGCTAGTAGTTGAGCCGGATCAGCGGAATACGGCGTAAAAGGAACTGATTTCGGCCTTATATTGAGACGAAGGGTACTGAAACGAAAGGTTTTATCATGAAAACAAAAGTCCATCCCGATTACAATTTTGTCAAAGCACACTGTGCCTGTGGCAACACGTTTGAAACCGGTTCATCGGCCAAACGCATTGAAGTGGATATCTGTGGCGTATGTCATCCGTTTTACACCGGTAAACAGAAATTCGTCGATACCGCGGGGCGCGTTGAACGGTTCCAGAAAAAGTATGCGAATTTTGATGTGAAAAAGGCCATGCAGTCCAGCAAATAGCACTGGCTTGCCAATATTGGAGAACGTCGCGTCCGCCCCGGGGTTGGACGCGACGTTTTTATTTATCCCCATTCAATATGAATGCCGGAAATACGTTGGTTCGGGAAGTGGCAAAATGTCGGATACGGTGCGCACAAAAGGCCATGAGTTGGTGCTCAGGAAATTGCACGGCATGCACGAGCGGCAGGGGGCCATTCAGCGTGAATTGGAAGAAGCCGGCGCAACAACCAGCCCCGCGCGGATTGTGGAGTTGTCCCGGGAAAATGGGCGGCTGGAACGATCCCTTTCGCTTTATCGGAATTATCTCAAGCTTAGCGCAGATGCCGCCGAGGCGCGGCAGATTTCCCAAGACACTGCGGAGGATCAGGAATTTCGCGATCTTGCCTCCGCCAGATTATTGGAATTAAATCAACAGATTCAGCCGCTGCTGGACCAGATGCTGGATGAATTTCTGGCCGGACAACGCGGCGGTACATCCGATTCCATGATGCTCGAAATTCGTGCCGGAACCGGCGGAGATGAAGCCGCGCTGTTTGCCAGAGATCTTGCCGAAATGTATCGGCGATTCAGCGAAAAAAATAACTGGCGTTTTGATGTGCTGGACTTTTCCGCAACGGAACACGGCGGTTTTCGCGAGATCATTGCCAACGTCCGCGGTGCCGGTGTGGTGGAACTGCTGGCGATGGAAGGCGGTGGACATCGGGTGCAGCGTGTCCCGCAAACGGAAACCCAGGGCCGTGTTCATACCAGTGCCGCCACAGTCGCGGTTCTGCCGGAGCCGGATCAAACCGCCATTGAAATAAACCCCGCCGATGTTCGCGAGGATGTTTCGCGTGCGGGGGGGCCAGGCGGGCAAAATGTCAATAAAGTGGAATCTGCCGTTCAACTGACACATCTGCCGACCGGCATTACCGTGCGTATGCGCGAGGAACGCAGTCAGCATAAAAATCGGGATAAGGCGTGGCGCATTTTACGCTCGCGGGTTTTTGAATTTTTTGATCAACAGCGTCGCGCCGCCCGGTCAGATGCCCGCAGAGAAATGATCGGCAGCGGCGATCGCAATGAGCGCATCCGAACCTATAATTTTCCACAGAATCGACTCACCGACCACCGGCTCAACCGCAACTTTCCGCTGGAAAAAATTGTCGCCGGTGATATGTCCGAACTGCTGCTGGCATTACGCGACCTGGCTCGCGAACAACTGCTTGAATCCATGATTGATTCCTGAATTCAGCCCCAGCGCTGTTATTTGGCCGTTTGTATCGATTCTGTCTCCATACCGTAGCTGGCAGGATAATCCGTGCCGGCAAACGCCACGGATTTACCTCCGGCGGCCGCCGGGACCCATGCGGCGCGCTGATGAATCAGCGGCGGACTGATTTTTGGCGATGCAGATATTACTGCACTGCACAATGCCAGAATAATAAGCAGCAGTGCAAGAATATAGGCCGGAACGATGAAAACAGTGGCAAGCATTCGGATCAGATCGGGATTTGCCATTTTCTCCCATGCTTCAGGATCCAGTGTTCTCCCGCCCTTGCGGCCTTTCGGATAGGATTCCGTCCATTCCATCTTGAGGGGGATTCGTAGCATTGCTGGTACTCCTTATGCAAGCTTATGAATGCCTGAACATCTGGTCTGTCGCAACATACGGTTGCGGCACCATCTACTTGTCACTACGGCAAACGGCGTGCCAAAGATCAAGAATTCATTATGAAGAAACGCAATTCCCTCTCCGCCTGCTCCCATGTGCGTCAGTATCATTTTCGTGTCAAATACGCTGATTTTTCGGCATAATCATGAGGTTGTCGCTTGAAAAAAAAACTGCATCTCATGCAACTCTTCCGGCTATTTGTTTCCTTTCGAATCACTTCAAACGAAAAACGCGCATCGCCCACGGATTCAACGCAATTGCTATTGCCGGCTATAAAACGGGCATCTCTTTGAATGGTATGATCGTTCAATCAGGGGTCAGCATTGCTCGTCTGAATTTGATTTATTCCGATAAAATCACTGACATTTCGATATTCGTTGGCTTTTCTGACGCTTTAAACGTTCTCACCCGCGGCCTGTACCGCCCGTGGCATAAGATTTGCAACATGACATGACAGGTGGCTTTCGGATTGCTTTGCTCGTAATCCGGGCGCAACCAACGGTGCAGTGAAATCTAATCACAAAGCCCATTGTGCTTTGCCAGGGATGGTTCGTCCTAATTTTTCAAGAATGCATTGTGGCTTTCAAGGGTGATGCAATTTCGCCGCGCGATGGTCCGGGATTCTATTGTGAGCCTTGTCAGACTCGATGGGAGGTGCATGGTTGAACAAGCCCCGTTGTGAGTGATGAAGAGACAGTTCCACACCCGCGTGTACCGGGTGATCGAGAGAAACTGCAACAGACAATATCTTTTCCTGTGAGGTATTTGAGTTATGGATGTGAGTAACTTTTTTACGAAGAAACGACTGCGATGGTGGTCAATTATTTCCCTGCTGGCCATGCTGTCACTTTACGCTGGACCACTGTTAGCCCAAGTGGTCGCTCCAACCGCTGCGCCCAATCCAGCGATTGCGCCAACTGTGGCGTCCGCCACGGCGGTGACACCGGCCGCTTCTGCGCCGGCCGCACCCAATTATGCCACGCCACCCTGGCTGAATCATGGCGATACTTGCTGGCAGTTAATTGCCGCCACCATTGTGGGTATGCAAAGCATACCCGGCCTGGCTATTTTGTATGGTGGTGTCGTCAAGAAAAAGTGGGCAATTAATTCCGCCTTCATGGTGTTCTACGCGTTTGCCGCGGTGCTGATCGCCTGGCTGCTATGGGCCTACAACATGGGATTTGGCCCCCAATTATTCCCGTTTGTGGGGCATCCCACGCCGGTAGCAAGCATCATGGATGAACTTAATCAGGCAGTTGTGCCGGGGGCTAATGCAGCATCTCCATTTGCATCAGCGGCATTCCCCATGTCCGCCATGGTCTACTTCCAGTTTGTCTTTGCCGCCATCACGTTAATTTTAATTGCCGGCTCGCTGTTTGGCCGCATGAGCTTTGTGGCTTGGATGCTCTTTGTTCCCCTCTGGTTGACATTTTCTTATGCCATTGGCGCATTTAGCCTTTGGGGCGGCGGGTTCCTGGCGTTGAAGGGAGTTATTGATTACTCCGGTGGTTACGTTATTCACTTGGCCGCAGGCGTCAGTGCGTTTACCGCCGCCGCAATCATCGGTCCCCGTTTAAGGCAGGATCGCAGTAACTTCAAGCCCAACAATATCCTGATGGTTCTTGCCGGTGCAGGTCTGGTTTGGCTGGGCTGGAACGGCTTTAATGGTGGCGACCCCTACTCGGCCAATGCCGATGCGGCCGTTGCTGTTCTCAATACGAATGTCGCCACCGCAATGGCTTTGCTGGTCTGGATGTTCTGCGATTATGCCAGGTACGGAAAGCCCTCAGTTCTCGGTGCTGTTAATGGCATGATCGCCGGCCTCGTGGCTATTACACCTTCTGCCGGTGTATGCAACGGTTATGGCGCGCTTCTTGTTGGTCTGTGCGCCGGCACGATTCCCTGGTTTACCATGAATGTCCTGAGCCAGAAGCTTGGTGTATTTAAAAAAGTTGATGACTGTCTGGGAGTTATACATACCCACGGCTTTGCCGGGTTAACCGGCGGGCTTTTGGTCGGATTGGTTGCCACAAAACAAGGCGAAAGTGCTTTTGCGTGTGTCAATACCAACGGCGGACTGTTCTATGGCGGCGGGTTACAGCAATTATGGCTGCAGGTTGAAGGCGCAGCGTTCGTAATTGTGCTGAATATCGTTGTGACCGCAGCGATCTGCTATCTCATTAAGCTCTTCGTTCCGCTACGTATGTCGGATGAAATGCTGCGGATCGGCGACCATGCCGTACACGGCGAGGAAGCTTATGGACTCGCCGAAGAAGATGATGCCGATGAATTGGTTCCAGCGTGATTCCCATCTGGCTTCAACTCGTTGAAGCGACTTCGCAACAATGGGCGGTCCAGGCTCAACGCCTGGCCGCCCGTTGTTTATGTTGATCAGCCCCGTACGCCGAAATGGATGGCAGAATATCCCAACTTGCCGCATGATAGGGTAGAATCGGCGGTTGTTATGACTGATCAGAGTAATGAATTATCCCCATTGCATATCGCCTTGTGGCTGGATTCACGACAGTTCCCACAGGAAGCGGGGTTTATCTACTCGCTGGCGGTCGCTTTGAAGGCCGAGGGATGCCGTATCAGCATTGTTGCGCCGGCGGAAGCGGATCTGGGCTTTCTGCCTGATTTGGGCGCACCGGTTTTATTAAGACCCAGGCCATCCGGGCCGGCGTGGTTGGCGTCCATTCGCCGGCCATCCATGGTCCTTATTAACAAACTCAAAGACACCGACGTTGATGTGGTGCTGCAATTTGCGCCGTGCAATATTCACGATTCCATGGAACTGCGCCTGGCCAAGGAAATTCCGGTTGTGCGATGGATTTGGGATTCAGCCGATCTTGTTCCCGGCGCGGCATTATTCATGCATGCGGCGCATCTGGTGGTTGCTTCACAACATGCGATGGAACAATGCGGCACTGAACCGTCCAAAGTATCGCTGATACACCCCGGGGTTTTAACCTACGATTCCGTCCTGCCTTCGCAAGGCGGCAATGAACGTCCGGCATGTATGGTATGCCTCGATGTGATTTCCGAATATCAGTTGTTCGCCGATCTGCTTGACGCATGCCGGCGGCTGATGGATGAGAAGGCGAATTTTCTGCTTTTTCTCTGTGATGTGGGAAAAGACGCTCATAGCGTCTGGAAACTTTCCAATGACCTCGGATTGCTCGACCGCATCAGCTTTATCCCATATCGCTATGACATTGATCCGCTTCTGGCCCAGGCGGATGTCTACATCCAGCTCACGGCGTCTTCGCGGCATAATTACACCACGTTACGGGCGATGTCCCGAAAAATTCCAGTTATCGCCAACCCCGGCGTAAATGACGATTTTTGTATCGACGGCCAGACCTGTCGCGTATTTAAGCACGGCCAGCCCGACCTGCTTTCAGAGGCAATGGCGGAAATTCTGGCACATCCCGCAGCCGCCCGTGAATTGGCTTTGCACGCTGCGATGAATGTGCAACGTCATTATGGCATGAGTGACAGCGTGCTGCGGCTGATTGCGGTATGCCGACAGGCCGCCGGTATTCCTCTGGCCATTTCCGATGGCGTTCGGCCGCAATAGGGTTTTGTAAAATGAGGATCTATGCACATTCGTGATGCCAACCGCCAGGATCTGCCGGCAATTGTCGCCATATACAATCTCGCCATCCCCAGTCGCATGGTCACCGCTGATACACATGCGGTTTCGGTGGCCAGCCGGGAACGGTGGTTTGAAGAACATTCCCCGGATCATCGCCCCTTATGGGTGGCTCAGGAAAATGATACGGTGGTCGGATGGATGAGCTTCTCGTCATTTTATGGCCGGCCGGCTTATCACGCCACGTGTGAAATAGCTGTTTACCTGGCACCGGATCAGCAGCGCCGCGGACTGGGAACGGCATTGCTCCGTCACGGTATTGATTATGCCCCGAAAATTGCCGTAACGACACTGTTGGGATTTATTTTCGCGCACAATCAACCCAGTCTGCGACTATTTGAGAAACTCGGATTTCAGCGGTGGGGACACCTGCCGCGGGTGGCTGTTCTGGACGGCATTGAACGCGATCTGGTCATCGTCGGCTTGCGTATTTAATTGGCGTGCCGATCGGCCATTCGTCGGGCCGCTGCGCCGATCAGACACTTCCTGAACCCCCACGGGACAAAATGGCTGCTGTCCACACCGGCTTGACAATGCTGCCGCTCACGGCACAATGCGGGAGATGATTAATGGTTGAGCGTTTCAAGCGTTGTGCATCAGTTATTGGAATCAGGACCGACATTATGACCAAATCCGCCTCTTCGATGAACCTGGCCATCGCCCCCGGTAAGCCGCCGGCATTTCGTACGGTCGTTCAGCCGGTGTGGAATTGCTCGGTTCTGGTAATCCCCGTTTTCGAGAACCAGGATCAGCGCTTTGTTGCCAAAAATTTGCCGCCGGAAATCGCCGGTGCTGTTCATACGGCTGTTGAGCTGCATGACTTTGAAGCCAAAGCGGGAACCATCCTGCAGGCTGACGGAATCGGTGGCGCCAGGCGGCTGATTCTCCTGGGCATGGGGAAAGCACAGGACTTCAACGCTGATCAGATTCGCTGGGCCGGTTCACTGCTTTCGCGGCACCTGCGCAAGATTAAAGTTGCTTCGGCAACATTTCATCCAGCCGGTCTTGAGCGGACCAATTGGCCCGTTCTCGCTGGCGCCCTTGGCGAGGGTTTTGCGTTGGGTGATTTTAAGTTTTCCGTCTATAAAACCGAGAAAAAAGCGAACGGTATCCAAAAAGACCCGCGTGACAACAAGCCGCTGGAATTGATTGTCTGCTGCCCGGATCAGGCTTCCGAAAAAGCGGTGGAAAAGATGCTCGCCGAAAAAAGCATTATTACAACCGCCGCCAATTTGGCCCGTCGTGTGGCCTGCCATCCGGGCAATATCATCCGCCCGGATTCTCTCACTGCCATCGCCCGGACGCTTGCTGCTGCCAATAAATTGAAGTTTTCCGTTATTGACGCCAAAGCGGCCGAGAAATTGGGAATGGGAGGCCTGTGTGCCGTTGGTGCCGGCGGCGAAGCGCCTCCGGCTCTGATTATTCTGGAATATCACCCGCGCAGCGCGAAAGAAAAGACGGCCAAACCCATCGCGGTGGTGGGAAAGGCGGTAACATTTGACACCGGCGGTATTTCCATTAAGCCCGCCGCGGATATGGGGGCGATGAAATATGACAAATGTGGCGGCATGGCTGTGCTGGGTATCATGCAGGCCGTTGCGCAATTGCGGTTGCCGCACAAAGTAGTCGGCCTGATTCCCACAGCTGAAAACACGCTCGATTCCCGCGCCTACCGACCGGGTGACATTCTTCGCATGTACAATGGTAAAACCGTCGATGTGACCAACACCGATGCCGAGGGCCGGCTGATTCTTGCCGATGCCATCGCCTATGCCTGCCAGAAATTTGCCCCCGGCGCCCTGATTGAGTTGTCCACCTTGACTGGCGGTGTGGTTGTCGCGCTTGGCGGTGTGTTCGCCGGGCTGATGGCCGGTGATGACACATTGGCTGCAAACCTCACCGCGGCCGGGCAGGCGACCGGTGAACGCCTCTGGCGGTTGCCTCTGGATAAGGCGTATCGCAAGCTGCTTGACAGTCCGCATGCCGATATGGTTAACAGCGGCGGACGGGAAGCCCATCCCATTCAAGGAGGCATGTTTCTAAGTGAATTTGTGGCCCAGGGCGTGCCCTGGGCGCATCTGGATATCGCCGGCGTTGCCGATCCCAAGAAAGATGATCGCTGGTGGATCGGTGATAATGCCTCCGGTTTCGGCGTGCGTCTGGTTGTGGAGTATTTACAGCGACTTGGGGCTTGAAGGGTTATAACCCGCGGTCGTTTGCCGCCAGGTAAAGCCCCTGGATGATCCCCCGCATTGCGCTGGTTTTGCCGCCTGATTTCTGCTATCCTCCATTATCTGGATATTGGCTTTTTTCCCTGATTATGGATGATGTGATAGCAATATGGCCGCACGAAACAATATAAAATCAAAAACGAAGATCTCGCCCGCGGTGCAGCGGGTGGCGCTGGTCTCATTGGGTTGTCCCAAAAATCTTATAGACAGCGAACGCATGCTGGGCCTGCTGGCCGCGGACGGCATTGCCATTACCGATGATCACGCCGCCGCC